>NZ_JBTHXC010000002.1:0-189888 GCF_054355555.1 Mycobacterium sp. Panama NTM2
CGCCTGCCTTTCTAAGTGGATGGCCATAGCCTACCATCACGGAGAGGCGGTGTCAACCTGATTATGGCTCTGAGCTGCTGGTTTCTGTGCGTCTAAGGGTGTGGCGGGCTCGGCGTGAGCAGGGGTGCGGTGTCCGTGACCTTCTTCTTATCCAGGCGTAGTTCTGCTGAGGGGTACGCAGGCCGGGACCCCGGTGGATTGTGGGCAAGTGGTGGGTGCGCCAGAGTGCATGACCGCAGCCGCGTCGGCGGTTGGGTGAGGCGGGCCAGGCTCATGCGTAGTCGAGACCGCCCCCTGGCGGGGTGGGTGCAAGAGGGTGACTCCACGCCAACGGGTAGTCGACAAAGGTCGACTCGGCGCGAAAGGGACGACCCGTGACTCCTGGCTTTCACGCCGCATGTGCTGCGGTGAGTTCGGCTGCGATGTCGCGCGGTCACGCTTGCTACCGTTTCGGGATGGCCGATTCGACAGCGGAGGTGTTCTCAGCGGCCAAGTTCACCCTTCGGGCTGCACAGACCGGTGTGACGTGGAAGGAGTTGGCGTCCCGGCTTGAGGTTCATCGGACGACATTAGGTGCCGTTCGTAGCGGACGCAGTGCACCGTCCACGGAGTTGTTGGTGAAGATGGTTGAGGTCCTTGGGGGGACACCGGAAGACTATCTCGATCTCCCCGAACGTCCGTCATGGACCTTGAAGCTGTTTCGGATGGTGGCCGGCTATACGCAGCACGCGGTCTCGGAAGCTCTTGGAGTGGCTCCGGCTGCGGTGTCGGGTTGGGAAACGGGCCGCTATAAGCCTCCACGTTCGGTCGTGCCGAAGCTTGCGAAGATGTACAGGGCGTCAGAGGCGGAACTGGAGGCGGCAGTGAGCCGCCACGGCGAGGTTGCCCCGACAGAAGCCTTGGTGTTGTGCGCCGAATCTGTGGTGCGGTTCGCCGAAGTCGCCTTGGAGGCGGTCGCGGCTATGCCCGCGGCATCCCGGCGCGCTAGGAGCGCACTGGTTCGTGAACAGTTGGAAGTCTCGATGGAGTCCCTCTCGTCAGCGGTTCGCGAGCTTCCGGACGAGTCCAAGCGGGCCCGCCTCGTTGGCGTGGTGCGACGACTGGCCGAACTACACGCGTCCGCGGAACCGTAGCGACGTGTAACCAATACACTTGATACACTCCGCTGGTCAGACGCCAGCAAGGGGGTGGCCATGTCTGTCGACCTACCCGACCAGGAGGGTGTAGCCAGCCAAACAGCCGGCCGCACCCTCGACCTCGCGGCGGCGGGACTCGCCTTGGCCCGACTCGCGGTTGAGGCCTTCGCCGAAGGGGCATCCGAGGTGTCCAACGCCCAGGCCGAAGCGGTACAGAAGGCTTCCGAGCAGGTCATATCCGCCATTGGCGGCCTACCTGGAATGCCGCCTGGGCAGCGCAATATTGCCGCCGAGATCTCGTGCGAACTGTCCACGCTGGCGACTGATCTGGTGGATGACTCCGACGTAGGGCTGAGCCCGGCCTAGGTTTCGCCGGGCGCGGATGTGAGCGCTTGCCCGATGATGCGTTGCCAACATGTTGAATACACTGCTACCGTCCCCGTCAACAATCACTTTCTGGGCAGGGGACCCGACAATGACCACTCCGATCCCGCTGTTGCGGGCCAAGATCGCCGCAGGCACAGTCGCAGCCGTCACGCTGGCTTCGGTGCTGACCACCGCGCCGGCAACCGCTACCACCACTGACCGAGCCCGCCCAGTCCACGAGGTGGCCATCTCATTGCTGGCGGAAACCAGCAGTGCCGCACCAGTGTTCGGTGTCGCCGACTCGCATCTGTACGACCTCGGTCCTGATGAGCTAGCGGCACGGTTGACCGAGCTGCGCAACTTGGGCGTCACGGATCTGCGGATCGCGGTGCCGTGGGTGTACATGGAGCCCGTCAAGGGCACCTACAACTGGGCGAAGATGGACGCCCTGGTGTCCACGGCAAGCGAGCTGGGTTTCACTCTGACCGGCAGCGTGACGGCGACCCCGACGTGGGCGGGCCTGCCGCTGGCCGGTGCCCCGGATCCGGACACCTACGCCGCGTTCGCCGGAGCGGTCGCCGCCCGGTACGGGTCGCAGATTGCAGCGTACGAGGTGTGGAACGAACCGAACGGCGTAATCTTCTACGCCCCAGTCGATCCCGCGGGATATACCCGGATGCTCAAAGCGGCGTACACCGCGATCAAGACCGCCAACCCGGACGCAATGGTACTCGCAGGATCGCTGGGGGCGACAACCAATGTCGCCGGGATCTCGGTGACCCCGCAGCGATTCCTGGCTGACATGTACGCCGCGGGCGCCGCAGGCTATTTCGATGCTCTGTCGTATCACCCGTATCACTACACACTGCCATTCTCCGCCGGGGCGGGCACAGCCAACACACCGCTGGACCAGGTGCGCAAGCTCTACGAGTTGATGGTCGCCAACGGCGATGGCGACAAGCAGATCTGGGCCACCGAGTACGGCACAGCCACCACACCCGGATGGGGTGTCACCCAGGCCGAGCAGGCCGCGCTGCTGCGCGACTTCCTCACCGCGTGGTCCAAGCTGCCCTATACGGGTCCGGCGTTTGTGTACACCTCTCAAGACGCGCAGACCGGGATTCTCAACCACGAGTACAACTTCGGACTCTTCACCTCCGACGGTAAGCCCAAGCCCGCCGCGCAGGTGCTTGCCGAACTGATCGCGGCCAGCGGTGTCGGTGAACTGCCCGACTACACCGCACCGCGCATGACGGCCGCACGGGACCTGTACTTGCAGCTCGCCTCGGTCGGTTTTGGGCTGGCCAACCAGGCGCTCGTTATTCCCAACGCTGCGATCGCCGTGATCTACAACCTGATGCCAGGTCCGCTGCGGCAGGCGTTCACCGCCGTGGCTAACGCGGTGTCGGCGGTCGTGGCTCAGGTCGCGATCGCGGTGACGCCGGTCATGGAGGCAGCACTCGGGTTGGTGATCCGCGCACTGCCGCAACCCTCAGTGCCCGTCTCAGAGCCCACCGACGATGAAACAGACGAAACGACAACAGGTGTGGCAGAGAATGCCGCCGACCGGGAGGGCACGGGCGAGACGGCCGGCGACCCCGGTGGCGAAACCACTGCGGTGCTAGCCGACGATGCAGACGCCCAGCTCATCAACGTGCCCAATGATGACGGCGGCCACGATCTGGTCAGCACGACGAACCCGGACACCGCACAGGAGACGACAGTCGATCCGGTGGACGTCGGGGAATCCCTGACCGCGCCAGTCGCGGAAACCGAACCCATCGCCGACCCGACTGAACCGAGCGAACCCGATACCGCGACAGACAGCGGCGACTCGACAGGCGAGACCGAAACGGTCAGCACCGATGAACCGGTTGACGACACCGACACCACGACCGAGGCTGAGCCCGATACGGGGCACACGTCAGGCGTCGACAACGCCACGCAGGCAGGCAAGCGCACAGACGAAGCCAGCAGCGAAGACGGTGCCGTGCAGTCTGACCGTTCGCCGCGGCGCGGACCGCGCACGGCCACGTCGCCATCACGGCAGCGGGCTTCCACGGACCGGGCCGACCGCGCCGAGCAACGGTCCACCCCACGGGGATCGGGACGTGACAACAGCCGGACCGGAACCGGCAAATGACGACTCCCCACATCCGCCGAAATACGCACTGGGCCAAGCGGTGGGCAGGGGCCACGGTCTGTGCGGCGCTGATCGCGGCGCCCACGGTGGTCATCAGTCCTACACCCGCGCAGGCCGCTGACTCGGTGTTCTACCTCTCGGGCACACGCAACAATCCCGCACCACAGCAGATGATCGATCTGGCCGACATCGGAGCGGCCTTTACCTATTTCGGTGAGCAGGCATTGCAGATCGGCTACGCAGCGGCACTGTTTCCGTTCCAGGGCGCGACCGCGTTGAACGCCTCGGTAGCCGAGGGGTTGGCGAACCTCGTAGCGGCGTTGGAGGCCGCGCCGCCCGGAGATCGGCTGGTGCTGATCGGGGTCTCGCAGGGCGATATTGTGCTGAGCCTGTTGGAGCAGGCGCTGCTCGCGGCGGGCGAGGCCCGCGACGTGCTGTTCGTGCGGATGGCAGGCCCGTCCGGGGACACCGGGGTGATGGGCCGCAACTGGGGCTTCAACCTGCCTGGACTTTCATTCGTCACCCGGCCAGACGAATCCCCGTTCGATCAGATCGTGCTCAACCACGAATACGACGGGCTCGGCCACTGGCCGGTTAATCAGCTCAACGTGCTCGCTGTCCTCAACGCGGTCCTGGGCACCCTCACCTTTCACAATCCCAACAGCTACGCCGTGGATCTCGCCAACTTTCCCTTGGCCGATATCACCACGACCGTGAATTCGCTCGGCGCAACCACCACGACCTACCTGATCCGGGCGACCGGGCTATTGCCGTTGCTGCGGCCGTTGCAGGCGCTCGGTGTAGACGAAGGCCTGCTCAATGATTGGCACCGGAAGTTGAAACCGATCATTGACTCCGCTTACGAGCCCGGTCGTGCCCCCGTCCTGGCGCGGGTGGTGCAATCGATGGTGCGCGTGGTCGTCAACGGCTTGAGCAGGGTGGCCGAAGGCGTGGGAACGGTTTTGCGCCGCATTGAGGCTGCGCACCGGCCCGGTACGGCGACCGCTGTCGATGCGGTGGGGGACGCCGGCGACCAGGCGGCAGCGAGCCGTGCAGACCATGACCCGGGATCGCCATCACGATCGCAGACCGCGCTGGTGTCCTACTCTCAGGAGCCGGGTCTTGATCCAGTACCAGACACTGATCCCGCAGTGTCGCAGTCGAATACGGAAACACTCGGCGAAACCAGCAGTGAGCCGACCTCCTCCTCCAGCGCACCGGCCACACAGGACCCACTGTCAGAACCCGCCACCGCTCCCGCCGATGATCTCGATGCCGACAGCGACGAGCCAGGCACCACGGGCCCACCCGGCCCGCAGGAAGACGCGACGAGCATTACTCGCGGCAGCGACTTCCCCACAGGCCACGACGACACCGCGGTCACACCCGCCGACGCGCGTGTGACCACCACCAGCACGCGCCCGCACATGCGGACCTCCAGGCAGGCCGCGAGCTCCGAAGCGGTGTCGCGGCCGCGGTCCCCGAAGACGGTCAGTGTGTCGAGTAGGTCCGGATCCCCCGGCAGCGGCAGCGACCGCGCCACTTCCACATCGGCACCGCGCGCGGACACTTCCCGCACCACGAGAGATTCAGGAACCGAATCGTGACCCTCACAGCGCTGGCCTGGCTAGTTGGTGGCGCGGGCGTGCTTTTCCTGTGCTGGGAGGCGCGTCGCCGGGCTCAGGCAGCCTCGGCCCACATCCGCCACTGCATTGACTCCTTCGAGCCCCGCTCACCGACCGGCGCGCAGGCACCCGAAACTCGCCCTGACAGCACTGTGGCGCAAGGGGACACTTCGTGATCGGGCCGGTCACTTTCTTTCTCGCCGTCGCCGCCAGCACAGCGATCCTCACGGTGCTGTGGGCGCGGCATCGAAAGGCGTCGAAGTGAGCGGCGCCGCGTTCATCAGTGGCGTAGGGCCGTGGTGTTCGGTCGTGATTCTGGTCGTGTCAATACTTTCGGCGATGGCGATCCTTGCTCGCTACCGCCAAGGCACCGAGGTGTTGGGGCCCGCGCTTCTCGCTCTTGCGGTTTCCGTCGCGGGGGCGGTGCTGGCACTGCTGGTCGTCTTGGTGCCCTACCTCCTCGCAAGCCCGCCCATCGATGACCGGGCGCTCGCTGCCGCCATCGGAACGCCACATTGGTTGTGGCCGGCCACCTTGGCAATCGTCGCCTGGGTATGGGTGCTCGCCTATTCCACCTGGACTATGCGCCTGTTTCATCGCCAGCAGGGACCCTCATCGGCCACTGTCGGCCGTAAGCGGAGGGTGTCGCATGGCTGACTCCGAACGGCCACCCCGAGAGCAACGACGGTTCAGCGACCGATCTGCGCCCGCCGTCATCATGATTCGAACCCACTTCGCCTACGACGCGCCGTCTGGTCGGGCACCGCGAGTGGCCCGCTACCACAGCCACATCACAAACTGCGGCGAATTCGGCAACGACACAACGCAATACAACCATGTAGGCGATGTCTTTCAGCGCATGGTTGCCGCCTTCGGCGACGACGCAGACCTCGAAGTGGTGATCCGGCGGGCCGCCCCGAACACCGCGGAGACAGATCCCGCATCCCAGTTAGAGAACAGAGGTCCCGAATGACGACAACACAGACCGCTGCGGACGCAGCAGCTCGGTCGGACAGCTTTGCCGCACAGCTGAATCGGCTGTTTTCCAGCATCTACCCTCCTGGTCGGGGGCCGTACACCAGTCAAGAGTTGGTCCGTTGGTTGGGCATGCGCGGTCTGGCTTTGTCGGCGCCGTACTTGTCGCAGCTTCGCACAGGCGAGCGAAAGCGGCCCTCTGAGCAAACGGTCGAGATGATCGCCGAGTTCTTCGGAATCCGAAGCGAGTATTTCACCAGTCCCGAAAGCGGCTACGGGGAATGGTTGGACTCCGAATTGCGCTGGCTAGAGGTCGCGCACGACCCCGATGTGCGGCGGCTCACGACGATGCTGACCGCCTTGGACACCGATACCCGAGAGCAGCTCATGTCCGCTGCCGGTATCTGAACAGCCCCAGCCAAACACCCTCTAGGAGCGTCAATGTCCACCACCTCGCGCCGCTTGGCCGCCACGGTCGTAGCCGCGGCCACCGTCACCGCGCTGACCACCGCGGCAGCCGTCCCCACGCCGCCACCCGCCCCGACACGGCTCGTTGAGGCGCAGGTGAACCTCGCCGCTTCGACTGGCGTCTATCCGATCGGACCCATCCCGCAGGCGTTCCGCACCCTGGGCATGGGTACCGCGCAGGACTTCCTCAACGGGATGGCGGGGCTGGCGCAGATCGTCCCTGGCGAGGCGGGGCAAGGCCTCAAGCAGACGGTGGAAAACCTCGCCGCCCTGGTCGCCGCACTGCAGTCCGGTGTCAATCTGCCGATCTTGGGCAACATCTCCATCCCGGAGATCGCCGTGCCGCCGATGGGGCCGGCCGGGACCGTCGACCAGATCAACACGTTGCAGTGGTCGACCCTGACTCAGGGCACGCTGTCGGCGCTCAAGACCGCGCTGGCCGCCGGTGACGCGGCCGCGGTCATCATCGGGCTGCTCGGCGACATCACCGGCATCGACACCGAGATCATCGAAACCCTCGTGGGAGACCTGCCGCTGAACGTTCCCGGCACTTGGGACGGGCCGTTCTTCTCCGACGCCGGCAAGTTCGCTATCGTCCCGGCAATCGGCTTGGGCGGCACCAACTTCGCGCTCGCCTCACCGACGCTGCTCAACGATCCAGCCTTCGCCAAGACCGCGATCCTGGCGATCGCGTTGCGCAACCCGAGCCGCACCGGCGGCGGGATTCTCTCGCTGCTGGACCCGCTGTCGTCTACGGTCGGGCTGAATCTGTCGAATGCCGACGGAACGGCGTCGCACAAGGACACCAACAACTGGGGTATACCGATCACCGTCATGGACGGCAACGTCACGGTGTGGGACTTCGGGGCCGCATACGACATCATCTCCGATGCCCCGTCCACACTGCTCAACCCGCTGGCGTGGTTCAACAGCGGCGTCGGCCAGGTCGCGCCGACCTATCTGCTGCCCCCGAACGTCGATGCGTTCTTCGAAGTGATCAGCGATCTCACCGGTGGCAACCTGAGCGCCGGGACGATCAATCACCTGCTCGACACGGCGGACCTGATGAGCCTGCTGCACGTCGACGTCGGCGCGGACGGCAACCTGTATGTCACCTACGACTCGGGTCGTCTGCCGCTGCTGGAACCCATCCAATTCATCCCCCGCACACTGAGTTACCTGCCCGGATTCGGATTCTCCACCACTCTGTCGGACTCTTTCGCCGATGTGCTCACCCAACTGGTCGCCCAGGGTTACCAGGACGTCAACATGACCGTGGACGCCGAAGGGGTGGCCACCTTCACCCGCGGCTGGGACATGGCCGGCACCCAGGCGAAGTTCTGGCAGAACCCCATCACCTGGCAGATGGGCCTGGAGACCCCGCAAACCGTCTTCAACTCGATCATCACCGGACTGCAGACCAATCTTCTCGATCCGGACAAAGGCGAGTTCGAGATCTTCGGCAACAAAGAGATCGGAAACCTGGTCTACCGCAACGCAGTCAGCGTCGCCGTCGCGCAGCTCATATCGCAGGCGCTGGAGCAAGTACGCGACACGCTCAATCCGATCATCAACGACGTGCAGGGTGGGCTCACCCCGCTCGCGAAGGCGCTCGATGAGGCCACTGGGCAGGTGAACAAGGTCATCGATGACGGCCTGGGCGCAATGACCGGCCTCGGAGTGGACCTCAACGGGCCGATGCTCGACGCGAACCGACTTGTCAACGAGGTTGGCGATGGCATCAACAACGGCATCCGCAGCATCTTCAATCTCAAGCCGATCGACTCGCCACCAGCCCTGGAATCGACCAGCGACAGCGCACAACATTCGCCAGCGGTGGTGTCCACCGGGACGTCTTTGGATACCTGACTAAAACCTAGCCGGTGGGAGCGCGGGGTGGTTTTCGGCGGTGTTCGTGGCGTCCTGGTGTTGTTCCCGGCGAATTAGCTGGTCGTCGGGGAGTAGCGGGTGTGAGTGTAGCGGGCGCGACGATAGCCACGCGACGCGCTGGCGTCCGTGGCCGGCCTGAGTGAGCCTCGCTGTCGTGGTGGCGGCGTTAGGCGGTTCGCTCTTCGGGGTGTCGTCGGCGGTGCAGGTAAGCCGCTATTGCGTTTCGGCCCAAAGCGAATCCGAGCATCACGGTCAACTGGCGAACCGCAGCAAAAGCGATCATCCGCCCGCCATAGAGGGTGCGGTCGAGGGTGTTGTTGAGGCTTTCGCTGTCTTCGCGCCAGCCATAGCAACGGTCGTAGACGCTGCCGCGGTCGTCGGTCTTGACGTGCTGGCGTAGGTGCTCGGCGCGGTTGTAGCCGCAGCTGCGGTCGGCGTCGGTGGTGTCGATACGCGTACGATGCACCGTGCCGCAGGATGGGGTGGCGAACTCGATGTACCAGCGGTGGCTGTCGTCGGCGTTGCCGCGCGGGTAGATCTTGGCCACCGGGCAGGGCTGCATGTGTCTGTCGCCGGCGTCGAGGATCTGGCGTTCGCAGATCCGTCCATCTTCGGTCCACAGGTCATGAACGTCGCCGCACGAGCACTCGAGTCGGGCGAATGCGGTGGGTACGCGGGTGCTGTCGTGCATCGGTGAGAGCACGGTCAACCCGAGCTTCATGGCGCGGTCGATGTGCTTGCCGCGGAACGCTCCGTCGTAGCAGACGCCGTCACACCGTACGTCGGCGTCGGCGACGACGCGGTCGATCATGTCGAGAGCGACACGAGCTTCACCGCCGTAGCCCTTGCCCGCTGGCACGGCGTCGACGTCGAGGATGACCCTGTTGTTGCGGATGGTGTCGGGGCGGGTACTGAGCATGGCGAACTTGGTGCCGTAGCGGAATTCGGTGTCGCTGTCGCCGTTTTGGGCTTCGATGCCGGCGTGCACGTGGCGTCCGCCTTGTTCGGCCCAGTGGTCGGCGGTGGCCTTGCGCACTGGTGCGGCGACAACGGTGCCATCGCCGACGACGTACTGCCCGCGCGCCGGGCTGGTGTGGGACACCCCAGCGTCTGGGTCGAGACAACCGAGTTCGCGCGCGAGCCGCCGCGCGAGCAGGCGAAACGTGTCAAGCAGCTTGTCGGTGTACTCGTCGAGTAGCCGTTGGGCGTAGTTGTGGTGCCAGCGCTGTGGTGGGCGCCGCGGCGCCCTTGGTGGCTGATGTTTGGCGGCCCGGTGGCGGATGGTGCGCCAGTAGGTGGGGTGGGCCATCGCGCGGGCGGCCTTGCTGTGCGAGCCCAGCACCCCGGCTAGGGCCTTGTGCAGCACGTGCACCCATGGGGGGTAGTGCGGACGCCGGCCCGGGGTTCCCGGCTCGTGGACGGGCAGGACCGCGGCGAGTTGATAGATGACCTCGTGGGAGGCGATCGCCTCGATGGTGTCGATCTCCAGCAGCGTGAGATCCATTGGCGTTTCGACCCGGCGCAGCTCGCGTTGCTTGATGCGTTCGGCGCCGTAGGCGCCGGCCTTTTTACGGGACCGGTCTTTGGGGTTCATAACGGGCCCGCCCGGTCATGCCAGTGGTAGCCGATGAGGGCGGCGGTGGTGTCCAGCGAGGGTGAGCCGATGAGACGCGCGGCGTCTTCGATGCGGCCGGTGCGGTCGAACTCGCGGCGCGCCGCGAAGGCGGTCAGCGATGCCGGCCGCACCCCGGAGTCGTCGGATAGCTCGGCGCGGGAGAGGATTTCGCGCACGGTCACGCACACCCGGGCCTGCTTATGTGCGTCGCTTCCGCCGGCGCCGGTGCACAACACCGGCGAGGGTTTGGGGCTGGGTAGCGGGCGGGTGAGGTGGGCGGCGCGCTCGGAAAGCACTCGCATCGACCAGCGGTCCAGCGTCAGTGTGCGGGGGCGATACTTGCTCGAGCCGTGCATCCACACGGTTGCGGCCTGTGGATCCAGATCGGCGGCGGTGATGTGTCCCAGCTCGGAGGTGTGCGCGCCGGCGAGTAGCAACGCCGCGGTCGCGGCGTGCCGAGTCGGGGCGGTGCGTTCGGAAAACAACCGCACCAGCGCGGCCTCATCCTCGGACAGTGGGCGCTGGCAGGACGACTGTCGGGCGGGGACGGCGATGTCGATAGTCGGGTCGTCCAGCGTCAGCCGCAGCCGGCGCGCGGTGCGAAAGAACGCGCGCAGCGCCGCACGGCGGTTGTGCATGGTCGCCACCGCCGCGTCCGATACGACACCGTGGCGGGTACGGCCTTTGGCCGCAACGAATTTCGCGACCAGCGCGTGATCGACTGCGGCGAGGGTGGTGACGTCGTGCACTGCGGCGAATCGGCTGAATCGGCGGATCAGCAGACCGAACTTGTCCAGCGTCTGCGCGGCCAGCACCCCATCGGCGATCCACGCACCGGTCACCGCCTGCACCGCCGCGGCCAGGCTCCCGTCAGCCATGGCCGGCCCCCACTGCAGCGGCAGCAGCAGCTGCACCCCGGGCCTCAGCATGCGGCGCCGCCGTTGATGACAGCTGGATCATCATGGTGACCCCTTCCCAAGTGGTGCGTGTATGCACCATTGGAGCAGAGGGGTCCGACACGTCGGCCTGCGGCGACGGTGGGGCGGGATATCGTGGGCCTGTGTCGCGCAGCAATGGTGACCGCCCACCGAGCGCATACGTCTTGCGGGGGTTCTGGCCGGACGCCGACCTGGACCCCGACGCGCCACCGTCGGCACCTGCCGCGCAGCAGCTCGCGCGTGCATTGCGCGCAGCCATGACCGAGACCGCCACCGGCCAGCGAGCACTCGCGGCGACCAGCGGAGTGGCCCACACCACCATCGGACGGATCCTGGCCGGCACCGTGCTCTGCGACATCGGCTCCCTGGCCCGCCTGGAACAGGCCCTGGGCCGACGGCTGTGGCCCGAACGTGACGACGTGCAAAGCCGCCCCCGCTCCAAGCACCGAGCGACCACCCGAAAGGCGAGTGGCGTCTGACACGTGAGGCAGGTTACAGGGTTGTAGTTCGATTGCAGGCCCGCCGATGCGGTGTGTTGCGCTTGACTCACGTTACAAGTGGCAGAACACTAGGTGTCGCGCGAACATACAGACGCGTCAACAGACCGAGCTAATGGGCGGTGGGCTGACTATGGGTAAGACCAGCAGATCGCTGATCGATTTGATCGACGTCGCCGCGCAACGTTACGGTGGGGCGTCCGGGCGCAGGCTAGCCGAGCTGGCGCAACACGGCGGGCATGACATTTCGCACGCGACGCTGAACCGGCTGCGGCAGGGCACGTATGCCACCCGGCCCTCGGATGCGTCGATTCGGGCGATCGCCTACCTGGCCGACGTGTCGGAGAATACCGCGTTCGCGGCGGCTGGGGTGAGGGCGCCGGGTGCGGTGGGGTATGAGCCGCCGTCTGAGGCCCAGCGCATGAACACCCGCCAGTGCAAGGCGATCGACGAGCTGATTCGGGCATTCATCGCCGACGACACCGGCGCGGTGGCGACCCGCAGCGACCTGACCAACCTCGTCGATGCGCGGCAACGGCTTGGGGCCGCGTTGAGCGCGGTCGACGTTGCTCAGCCCGCGACGGGCCAACTCGTGGCCGCCGCACAGGATGCGATGCGCTGCATCGACGAGACGCTGGACATTTTGAGCAACACCAGCGCGATGCCTCCGTCCTGGCACGGCAAGCCGCCGGAGGAGATGACCGACGCCGAACTGGACGAGGCCGCCGCGGCCGGGGACCCCTGGCCTGCGTACATTCGCACCAGGACGAAGGAGCGGATCGACGTCGACGGGGGGTAGACATGCTTCCGCGCTGCATGGGCGAGCACGGAACACTACCGCCGGGCATCCATCGGGCGACGTTGGACGAGGTACGCTCTCGATTCGTCGATGACGCTGCCGATCACACGCGCGAGCGGCGTGGCTTGATTCTGGATGCGATCCGGATTCACATCACCCTTGTCAGACAGTTGTTCTATCGTCACGAGATCACGATTTGGCTCAGCGGCGGCTTCTGCACCTATAAAGACGACACGCCCGGCGACGGCGATTTCGCCTGTCTGGTGCCAGCTCACGCGTTGGAGCAGGTACACGGTGATGCCGCACTGCCGCTGTGGACTCTCGGCTCGGTCACCGGCACCCTCGGGCACAGTGACCTGGTTGTGCAGACAGACAAGCTGCATTGCATGGGCGGGCTCACCGACGCCCTGGTGGTGAACCGCGACAACCCATATGCCGTTGAGCGGCAACGCCGGTGGTGGTCACGGGTGATCGGCCCCGATGGTGAGATAATCGACAGTGCGACAAAGGGCTTCGTGGAGGTGATCGATCAATGACCGGTCTCGGCCACCTCTCCGGCCTCAGCGACGACGACCTGCTTCGAGCCGCCATCCGCTATGAATACGAGCATTTCCCCGACACCGCGGATTTCGCACTCGGCCAGCTGTATTCGGGCACGGTACAAGGTGATCCGGCCGCAGAACGCGTCTGGGCCGAAGAAACCGCGCCTGAACAAGTCGAGCTCGACCTGCACTTGGAGGGCGCCGGGGTGCGGGGCCATGCCACCCGCGCGGACAAACTCGCAACCTTCGTCGCCGGAGTCAACGACGCCACCAAAGCGATCGTTCGAGAGAGACTTCAACTGAACGCGCTGAATCGAAACCTTCTCATACACGGGCTCGGTCCCGGCTCGGTGCGGGTTGTGCTGCGCGCCGACGCCCCACTTGACGGAGATGCGAAGCATGTACCACTCGGCGGCACAAGCCAATTCGCCTCAAGCCCCGATTCGGAGGCGCTGCGCACAATCGCCCGGCTGTTCACCAACGCTAGCTCCAGTGCCGCCGGAGTCGGCAGCGACGTGCGTGACCTACCGATCAAAGCGCGACGAGGCCTGCTGCGCTCCACATCCGCAATGAGAACAGCTGGATGGGACATCGCCGGACAGATACGCCAGCGCGGCCTCGGATCTACCGAAGTCGCCTTCACCCAGGCCGGAGCCGCGCTGCTTGGCAGCGAACTGAAAAACTACAACTACGACAGCGAACGCGGATGGGCGATCGGCACCATCGACGGTTTCCGCCGCAGCCTCGGCAGCCTATACCTCACCCCGTCAGGCACCAAAACCCCTCTGGCGGTCAACGTCAGCGACCCCGACACCCTCGCCGCCGCCGCGCGGCTGGCCGCCGAGGAGGGAGTGGTCGTGCAGGTGCAGATCGAAACCGTGCGCGCGCTCAGCAGTGAGGAATCGACTCGCATGACAACCAGCCGCAGCCTGCTGCAGATCGAACGTGCCGCCGAATCACTGCCCTACCCCGAATAACCTTGCTGCTGTCGGGCACGCGACGCGGCGGGCGGCCGCTGCCGTTAAACCACATCGAGCGGTTCATGAGGCACATCAGCAAGTCATGGGGCAGCGCAGCCGCATTGGCCGTTACCGCAACCCTGCTCGCGGGATACGGCGGGGGGCCGCCAGGTGATGTCGCCGGTGGCGACAAGCGGCCGACCGGTGAGACGACGCTACGCGTGGTGCCCACGCCGCGCCGAAGCCCGGCTGGAGCAAGACCATCCACGCCTTCGCCGCCACGCCGGAGGGCAGGGGAGTGGCCGTGACCACGTTCTACTACGGCGCCTCGGGTGATCAGCCGCGCGCCGTTGTCGACCGCAAGCCCGCCGACATCGTCAACTTCTCGGTGGAGCCCGGTGTCACCCGACTGGTCAGGGCCGATGAGGTAGCCAAGGACTGGAACGCCGACAACATCAAGAGCATCCCATTCGGATCAAGAGCATCCCATTCGCGGGTGGGCTCTGGGATTTAACGCTTTACGGTGGCTGGCATACCACGCCCGAGGAGTGTGTGGTGGCAGTGAAGCGCTATGACCGCGACTCAGACAGCTCGAATGCGCGGCCGCGAGGACTGTATGTGCGAGGACGAGGTCTGTGAGCTGGAGCAGGTACGCCGTGCTGTCTGGTGTGTCGAGACCGTCTGACACTATCGGGCTTCGGGCCCGTCGGGCATGTGTTCCCCCTCGGGAGTCGACTCAGGTGGTGTGCCGTCTCCAAACGGCCTACCGCCTAACTCTTCCCGGCCGTGCGGCGTGAGCCAGTTTGACAGGTCAGGACCCTTCGGCACGACTTGTGTCGGATTGATATCCGTGTGCACGATGTAGTAGTGCTGCTTGGTCTGCACGAAGTCGATGGTGTCGCCAAAGCCCGGTGTCTGGAACAGATCCCGCGCGTAGGCCCACAGCGTCGGCATCTCTGTGAGTTTCGACCGATTGCATTTGAAGTGGCCGTGATATACGGAGTCAAATCGGGCCAGTGTGGTGAACAGCCGGATGTCTGCCTCGGTGATGGTGTCGCCTACGAGATAGCGTTGGGTCTGTAGGCGCTCAGAAAGCCAATCGAGTGCGCTGAATAATCGGTCGTAGGCTCTGTCGTATGCATCCTGTGAGCTCGCGAACCCGCATTGGTAGACGCCGTCGTTGACCTCGGTGTAGATGCGCTGAGCGACGTCGTCGATCTCGTCGCGCCGTCGCTCGGGATAGAGCTGGGGGGCGCCCTCGCGATGGAAATGGGTCCACTGCGTCGAGAAGTCCACGGTCATTTGGGCGAAGTCGTTGGTGACCACTGCGCCCGTCGGCGCGTCCACGATCGCGGGCACCGTGACTCCCTTCGGATAGTCCGGTATGCGCTTGTTGTATGCGTCGCGTAAGAAATGGATCTTCAGCACTGGGTCGAGGCCACCTGGGTCGAGGTCGAAGGTCCAGCTGCGTGTATCGTGCGTTGGTCCGCAAAAGCCAATAGACAGAACCTTTTCCAGGCCGAGCAGTCGTCGCACAATGATCGTGCGGTTGGCCCACGGACAGGCCCGCGCGACGATCAGGCGGTAGCGGCCTGGTTCGACGGGATAGCCGTCGCGGCCGTCAGCGGTGATGCGGCTGCTGATGTAGTTGGTGTCGCGATTGAATTCGCCGGCCGCGGCGACATAGCTCATGGTTTACTCGTCCTTTTCAAGGGGTTACCCGATCTGGAATCGTGTGGGATTGATGTGGCCGTAGGTTTAGACGAGGGGTGCCGGTCAGGGTTTCGACCTGCAATCGGTTAGCCACCTCCGGCGTCCAAAGAGCGTCTTCGACCGATTGGGTATTAATGCCCATCAACACATCTCACGTTTTTACCTAGAACATTGGTGTAGCTCGCATGCGCTGCGCTCCACGTCGGATCGATCAGTCACCACCGCGTGGGATGAGCAAGTCCTGCCACGCGCGCGGCCGCCCGTCCCGAGCGAGATCGGTCTGCGTGTACTGCTTACCGTCGGGCCCGGTGTACGTGCCGGTTGCGGGGTCATACTGGGCGACCGCGATGGGTGGCGGTGCGGGGGGACCGGCTGGTGGCGGCGTCCCCGGCGGCTGCTGGGGTACCGACTGGCCGGACAGCGTGGCATTCGGGTCGCCCTTCCAGTTGTAGCCGTCGTTGAGAGGCACATAGTCCTCGTCGCTCTCGCACAACTTGACGGTGGGTGCACGCTTGCCTGGGCGTGTGATGCATGGGGCGTTACGCGCACCGCGCACGTCCAACGCCGAGTCTTGCGGCACCCGGCAGTACATGTCGCCCGCCGGCCGTTCGGGATAGTCCACTTCGCTGGGCGAGCGTACCTGTTGAGCGGGGAGGAAACCGGTGGTGCACGGCGGAGGGAGGTTGGCGTTGAGGTTGAACGACAGGAACAGTCCCTTGTAGTCCTGCTTGGTATCGCGGTTGGCGAGTTGGGCCGCCTGGAGCATTTCGATGTCCTTGGGGAACAGGACAAGGATCTGTTCGAGACTGGGTTGGTAGGTGACTGCCACCTGTTCGAGGTTGACGAGGTTGGCCAGGACCACGGGCAGCGTGGGTTTGAGCCGGTCAATCAGCTGGCGTGCTTCGGTTGTTGCGGCAGGCCCTCTGTCCAGCACGCCTTTCAGCGCGGGATCCTGTTCTTGCAGTTGGCGGGTGACCTCAGCGACGTTGGCCGCCCAGGCCCGGATCGAGTCCGAGGAGTTGATCTGACTGTCCAGCACGGGCTTGGATTGATCGATCACGGTGGTCAGCGAGTCGAGGTTTGCGCGCGCATCGGCGGCAAGGGTAGTTGCCCCCTTGACGATGCGCGCCAGTTCTGGCCCTAATCCTCCTATCGCCGTGTAGGACTCGTCGATCACAGTCTTGAGATCGCCGTGGGGGATGGCTTGCAGTCCGGCGTTGGTCTGAGCCAGCAGGGTGTTGATATCGGGGGGCAGCGTTGCGTGGTCGGCAGGTATGACGTCACCGTCCTTGAGCTTGGGGCCGTCGCCGGAGCGGGGGACGAGCTCGATGAACAACTCGCCGACAGCTGTCTGACTGTGCACATTGGCGTCGACGTTGGCGGGAATCTTGGTGTCAGACTTCAATGACAGCACCGCGTCGACTCCGCCGCCGTTGAGCCGAACGTCCTCAACGCGGCCGACTTCAACCCCGCGGTAGGTGACGTTGCCGTCTTTGTACAGCCCCCCAGACGATGGCAGGTTCACCGTCACCTGGTAGTGGCCGATTCCGAACAGCGCCTTGGGCAGGTCGAGGTATCCGATGGCCATCGTGCCTCCGGCGACGACTGCGACGACGGAGAAGACCGACAGTTGGCGTCTGACCAGCTTGCTGAGATACACGGTTACGGTCCCTGGTTGTAGCGGTAGGGCGCCAGTAGGGGGTTACCGGCGCCGTTGGGCGGCGCACTGTTGGTGCACGGACTGGGCAGCTGGCCAATGGTTCGGCCCCACTGCATCTCCAGCCATGTCAGATCGCATTCCCATCTGGTTCCGGTGAAGATGGAGCTGTCGATCCGGCTCAGCGTCAGGTCGACGACCAGACTCACGTTGGCGTAGTCGCCGCGGAACCACTTGGTCAAGGTGGATTTCGGGAACGGGAACGTGGGTATCAGGTCCAACGCATGTGTCAGCGCCGGGCCGGCGTTGGCCAGTGATTCCAGCACCGGCCCAAGGTCTTTGAGTTCCTGGACCAACGGTGCTTTGGTCTTGTTGACCGAATCGGCAGCCAGCGCGCTGAATTTGCCCAACTGGTCGACCGCGTCGATGAGATTCTCCCGTTCTCGATTGACCACCGCCAGGGCGTCGGGGATTGTGTCAAGGCCCTTGTCGAGAACCGGCTTCTGCTCGGCGAATTGGCCCAGCAGGCGGTTGAGACTGTCGCTGGCCGCGATGATGTCGCCGGTTTGATCGTTGACCCGGGTGACGAATGTGTTCAACTGATCCATCAGGCTGCGGAGGTCTCCCTCCCGCCCGGATAACGCGGTGCTCAGCGCGGTGGTGATGTCCTGTACCTTGGCGATACCTCCGCCATTGAGCAGCAACGAGGCGGTCGCCAGTGTCTGCTCGGTCGATGGGTAGGCCTTTCCCGATGACAGCGGTATCAGCGAGCCCTGATGAAGCCTGCCCTCAGGCGCTTCGTCGGTCGGCGGCGCCAGCTCGATGTGCAGCGATCCCAGCAATGCCGTCTGGCCCAGTGTCACTGTCGAATTGGCGGGTAGCGTGACATCGCCGTTGAGCTTCATGGTCACCAGCGCGTGCCAATCCTGGCGCTCGATTTTGGTGACTGTGCCCACCGTGACGTCACCGACGCGCACGCGTGAATTGGGCTGGATGTTGTTCACATCAGGCATCTGCGCCTGGATGGTGTAAGCCCCGGGCCCACCGCCTTCGGTTCCGGGGAGTGGCAGGGAATTCAGCCCTCGCCACCCACAGCCTGCGACCGCGGTGGCCGCCAGGATGCACGTCAGGACAGCGGCCGGTATCCGTCGCCAGCTGCGCATCGTCATGACCCCGTCCCCGCAGGCAGCATCATTCCCGCCAGCCCGGCTGCCGGGTCGGTGGTCTGCGGCGCCGGCCCGCCGACTATGGCCGCCGCATCTGTGGGTGCTGCCTGTTCGGCGGCCAACGGGGGGCCGGGTGGGGCGGGCGGCGCAGCTGGAGCCGGTTGCGGCGGAACGTAATCCGGGCGCATCCAGTCCTCGCTGTAGGAGATCTCGTTCGGGCGTGCCGTGGCGCCGACGAACGGGTTGAAGCCAAGCGGCGGGAAGTTGTACTGGCGGTTTTTCACGATCGGCGCCAGGTACTGCACGCACAGCTTCGCCGACTGTTCGGCACCCAGGCGTGATGCCGCCTGAATGGCGCCGCACAGGAAATTGATGGGGTCGGCGAAGTTGTTGACCGCGGCGATGCCGGTGAGGCTGCCTTGTGCGGGCTGATAGAGGTTGGCGGCGTTGGCCGCCGTCGTCGGCAGGATATGCAGGAGCTGTTTGATGTCGTCCAGGCTCTCGTTCAGAGCAGTCGAAACCGATGCGAGTTTGTCGGAGGTGGTGCCCAGCGCTTCGCGGTTGTCTGCAACGAAACTGCTGACCTTGCCGACCACATCATTGAGGTCTTTGACGGCGCCGGCGACCTCGCCGGGCTCGTCCGCGAGCAGTCCGGTGACCGAAGCGAGGTTTCCGTTGAGGGTCTCGAGCAGTCCGGCGCTGTCCTTCAGCGCGGTCACCAGCGTTGCGATGTTCTTGACGCTGGTGAAGATGTCGCCGCTGTGATCGCCGAGCGCCGAAAGTGCCTGGGACAGTTTGATGACCGCGTCCCGGATCGCTGGGCCCTGACCGCGGAGATTGTCCGCGGCGGTGTGAACCAACGCTCCCAAGGTGCTGCTGCCGCCAGGCTCGGTGGGCTGCAACGCCTGGGTGAGGCGTTCAAGCTGAACGCGGACGTCGTCCCATTCCACCGGAACCGCGGTGCGCTCCTGGGGGATGACCGCGTCGTTCTGCAGGGTGGCGCCGCCGGTGTAGGGCGGGGTGAGTTGGACGGCACGTGCGGTCACCAACGTCGGCGATACGATCACGGCCTTGGCGTTGGCGGGAACCGCGTACTCGCTGTCCAGCCAGAAGCTGATTTTCACCCGGGTGGGTTCTGGCTCGATCTTGTCGATCTTGCCGACGTTGACACCACGGATGCGGACATCGTCACCGGGGAAGATGCCGTTGCTGTTGTCGAAATAGGCAACGACATGCGTGCGATTCGAAGCTCGAATGAATTGCACGACAACGTATCCCCCGACCACGACGAGGACGACCAGCGCCGCCGTCAGCGCTGCCTTGACTCTGCGGTTATTGATCATTGCCCGCCTCACTGGAGGCCGTCGGTTCGCCGGGTGCGGGTACGAACACCGGGCTTGGCGTCGGCGGCGTTGATGCGTTGGGATCGGGTACCTGCTTCGCCGGTGGACCGGGAGGTGGACCGCCAGGCGCAGGCGCGGGTGACGGCTCCCGGTAGGGATAGCAGCCGGGACCAGGTAGCGCAATTGCGGGCGGACCACATGCCTGGTCGCCGGGGTTTCCGGTGATCGCGTCGGGCAGCGTCATCCGCGGTTCGCCAGCCTGCCCGGTGCGCGGGTAGGGCGCCGGAAGAGCCGGGGTTCCCGGCTGACCCGTCTGCGGGTCGGTGCGTTGCGACGGCAGCAGGACGTTGGGGTCCAACCCGAGGTCGGAGAATGCGGAGTCGACAAATGGCTGAATGAATTGGCCTGGAATGAGATTGGCGATGTAGGCCTTGAAGAAGGGCCCCCCGGACAACACCTCGCCGAAACTCATCGCATAGGAGTTCAGTCCCTTGATCGACTGCTGGATCTCAGCTTTTCGGTTGTCCAGCGTCGCCAGTACGCCGTTGAGTTTGTCCAACGCGGGTTTGAGGGTCGCCCCCTCTCCCACCACATCCTCAGCACAAGTGACGAGAAACCCCTCCACCGTCATCACCTGACGAGACGTCCAACACCAGGCCATGTGGGGGGCCGCGCAGTTAGGTCGTTGGAAGTGGCATGACCCTGACGTGCACGTACCGCTGCTTGTCGACAATGACACCCGGTTGTGGGTCTACAGCCCATCCACTCTGACATGCAGTGATCCGGCGGCGATGATCGGCCATTGCGATCAGGCGCAGGGCTCGAATCGATCCTTTTATAACCACTACCGCAGCGCAGGCGGACGCAACGGGCACTTTGACATTGCCCAGGGTGGGCAACACGACTGGAACAGCTGGGCTCCCCAGCTGGCAGCCATGGCCCCCGACATGACCGCTACCATCCGATGACCATCGATCGCAACCGGGCGGCCCAAGTACTCCGGCGCGGACGAACTCCGGCCGCCACTACCGCAGGTGCGCTCGCCACGATTCTCACATGCGCGGCGCCGTCTACGGCACGCGCCGACACCGATAATCCGTGTTCGTTGGCGGCGACGTTCTTGTGCCAGTTCATACCAATCGTTCCGGAACTGGAGGACGACGTGGATCTGACTCAGGAAGAGCCACATATGCCGGTGGTCGTCCCCGGATCGGCGACACCATCGGCATCGCCGATGTGGCTCACGGGTGAGCACACAAGGCAACTGGTGGTAAGGCGGTTGAGGATAGGCGCCATGCACGAAGGGATGTCCGGTGGGTATTGATGTTTCGGTTGAGGGGTTGACGAAGTCGTTTGGGGCCCAGCGAATTTGGGAAGACGTCACGATGGAGATCCCCGCCGGTGAGGTCAGCGTCCTGCTGGGCTCGGGTACCGGTAAATCGGTGTACTTGAAGTCTTTGATCGGTCTGCTGCGCCCCGAGCGCGGCAAGATCATCGTCGACGGCACCAACATCATCGAGTGCTCGGCCAAGGAGCTCTACGACATCCGCACACTGTTCGGCGTCATGTTCCAGGACGGCGCGCTGTTCGGTTCGATGAGCCTGTATGACAACACCGCGTTCCCGTTGCGTGAGCACACCAAGAAGAAGGAAAGCGAGCTCCGCAACATCGTCATGGAGGAGCATGAACCACCAGGATCCTTCCCAACCCGGGGAACTCGATGTCGATCAGATATCTCGAGCCATGGACGCTCGACTTAATGCGTGATCCGTCGACGGTGCGGAATGGAGGAACCGATGGTCGGTTAGGCATGTGCCGACCCCTGGCGAGAACGTTGCGGTCACTGAATCATTCATCACCTCGTCGACCGCGCGGGTCGCGACCATGGGGTCAGCGCTTGGTCTGTTGTTGGACTTGCACTTTCGAAAGTATGGGAAAGTATTATGCCGAAATTCTCCGAGAAGACTGTGATCATCACGGGTGGCGCCGCGGGCATCGGTCTCGCCGCTGCTAAACTATACGCCGCCCAGGGGGCCAACGTTCTTATCACCGGCCGCCGACAGGACAGACTCGACGACATCGCACGCGATGACCGAGCCATCGTGGGGCTCGTCGCCGATGCTGGCGATGCTGACGACGTTTATCGGACCATCGATTTCGCGATGGCGCGGTGGGGGCGCCTAGACGTCATCGTGAACAACGCCGGAGCGGGCGTCCTCGCCGCGCTCGCCGACGTTTCGATCGAAGCAATATTCAACACATTCCGAATCAACGTGATCGGCCCTACTCTCATGGCTAAGGCGGCCCTTCCGCATCTGGCCCGATCACACGGCAGCATCATCAATGTGTCCAGTACATACGGGTCGAAACCTGCTGCTGGCTTGTCTCACTATGCGGCAAGTAAAGCCGCGGTCGAGCATCTCACGCGCTGCTGGGCGCTTGAACTGGCCTCCACAGGCATCCGGGTGAATGCGATCGCATCGGGGCCTGTCGAAACGGCATTTCTAAAGGAAAGGATGGGACTCAGCGAGGACGCGATAAAGGAAGTCAAAGCCCTGGAGACGGCAACCATTCCGCTGGGGCGGCGCGGCGTCCCCGACGACGTCGCAGCCTGGATCATCAAGCTGACCGATCCCGGTTCGGACTGGGTCACCGGTCAAGTTCTCGCCGTGGACGGCGGCCTCGCCGTCACATAGCTCCTCGTCACGGCTCCTTTTCGTACTCCACTATTGATTAAACCTTTGCACCCGAGTCCTATGACCGCGGCCCTGGCACGGCGAGTCGGTCGCGCTCGCTTCGAACAGCACAACACCTTCGAAGACTTCGACTTCACCCTCAGCCCCAAGCTGCCCGCCGCGATGCTCGATCTCCGCTGGGAGCTTACAGGTCACCGGGTTGGCAGTGTGCCCGGCGCGGCGCGGACGTCGTTGATGTAGTCGCCGAGTGTGAGCTCGAGTGGGCCGGGCTGTTGGAAGCCGTCTTTGAGTGCTTGGGCGATGATCGATGCGGCGGCGGGGCGCGCAAAGGCCCCGATGAGTGTGTCCATTTCGGAGAGCAGGGTCGCGTCGGCAGGTAGTGACGCGTTGTTCACGAACCGTTTGATGTCGGCGAGGGCGAGCAGGTCGAAGCGTGACACCCGATGTGCGAATGCGTCGACGAATGCGTCGAATTCGGCATCGGGGATGGCCCTGTTGACGTATCCGTAGCGCTCGGCCAGCTCACCGGTGAAATCGTGGCCGCCGAGGAGGATCTCCAGGGCCCGTCCGCGGCCGACTATCGTGGGTAGCCGGCTGGATGGACCACCGCCTGGGATGGCGGCGAAGCCGACTTCGAATTGTCCGAGGATCGCCCGTTCGCGGCTGGCGAAGCGGATGTCGGTGGCCAGCGCTAGCTCGCTGCCGGCGGCACGCGCTCGGCCGCGGATGGCGCTGATCGTCACGGCTGGCAATTTGCTGATCCGGATCAGCAGATTGGTCCAGTGATGAAACGGCGAGGGCGCGGTGGGCAGCGCCGTGAGTGGTGAGGGGTCGGCTGCGACGTCAACGTGGTTAAGGAAGAAGTCGGGGTTGGCGCTTTCGAACACGATGACGGCAACGTGGTGGTCTTGTTCGATTTCGGTGAGGAGTTGGTGAAGTTCGACGACCATCAGCGGGTCGACGAGGTTGATGGGCGGGTTGTCGAACGTGACCCGCCACAGTGCAGGGGTGGTGCGTGTGACGCTGAAGCGTGGCGAAGTGTCGGCTTGGGTGCTCATCGCGTTTCCTTGGGGTTGTGGGTGAAGTCCTGCGCGCCCGGTGGGCGTTGTTGATGGCGATCACTGTTGGCGTGCGGTGGCGAGTATTTCGTCCACCGTCCATTGGTCGTAGGCGTGGCTGCCGTACTTGGCGGCGAGGATTCGTCCATCGGGCCCGATGAGCAGATCGGCGGGCAGTCCGAGGTTGCCGTTGGTCGGTGAGGCGGGCAGTGGTGAGCGGCGTTTGGCGATCGCGGTCTTGATGGCGTGCCAGTATCCGCCGGGCAGCGCGCGCCAGGCCGCGAGTCTGAGGGCTTTTGTCGAGGCTTCCACCCCGAATCGGCGGTAGAGATCCTTGTCGGGGTCGCCGACCACCGCAAAGGGCATATCGTCTTGGTATTTGCGCAGCTCGGCGGCGGTGGAGTGGAACACCACCACTTCGCGGATGCCTGCGGTGTTGATCTCCTCGATTCGTCCGCTGATCGAGCGCAGGTGCAGATTGCATACCGGGCAGCCTGCGAAACGCCGGAACTGCAGGTGCGTTAGCGCGCCCGTGGGGTCGGGAATCTGTACGGGTTCGTCGTTGAGTCCCCTAAGCAGCAGGGTGGGGAACTGCTCGCCGACAGTGACGCGCTTGGATCGTGCTGGGGCCGTGCGGGCCATGATGATCTCCTTCTACTGATGGGCCGATGGTCAGGTCGGGCGAGCAGATGCCCACCGTCGACGATCAATTCGGTGCCGGCGGGCGTTCACTCGCCTCGTCGGCTCGTAGTGTGCCGGGCGGGGAGTTCGTTGGGGGGCCGGAGGGTCCACGCCCGCGTCGTCGTCGTCGACCACGTTCGGACCCGGCCCCTTTCCGCTAGGGCCACACCGCACTTCGATGTGTCTTGCCCCGATGTGTTGCTTTGGTTGCGGTGCTCATCCGGCTTCCGTTGGGTTGTGGGTGAAGTCCAGCGTGTGCTGGTTGGCGTTGTCGATCGCGATGACAAAGCACACGCGTCCGGGGCCGCGGCTCGGGAAGGCGGCGCCGGTGTATTTGATTGAGATCGGGTCCATGTAGTGGCAGGCGGCGTCGTCGCGGACTGCGATGACCCTGCCCTGCAGGGCGGCCATCCGGTAGGGGTTGTCGAACGCGGTGATCGACAGGCCGACGCGAGGGTCGCGGCGCATGTCCTTGGCCTTCGGGGCCTTGGCATGGGTGCAGATCAGGACGTTGTCGTCCTCGCGCGCGACCCACACCACCCAATTGCGGGGATGACCGCCGGCCGAAACTGTGGACAGGTGCGCGTAATTCGGTCCGTCAATAAGCACCCGGATGCTGGCCGGGATCGGGCTCGACATCCTCACCGCCCGCGCCGCTTGGCCGGGGAAGAGGCGGCGGGCACCAGGCGGCTCGGCTGCATGTGTTCCGTCGGGCTGGTCTGGCGGCACGGCAGCGGCCTGCAGCGGTGTGCGGCGTTGCTCATCGCGCGTCGGGGTGCTCGGACAGGTACCGGACGAAACCGATGACGTCGTCGGCAACCAGCCGCCCGATGGCCCCGCTCGAGTACACCGCGAGCCGCACCGTCCCATCAGGTGCCAGCACGAAGCCCGTCGATTGCAGATAACGGGGATGGTCGTTGACGTAGGCACCCGTCGCCGCAGCGATCGCGTCGGCGTCGGCGCTATGGCCAACCGGGAAACGCAGCTTGTGCTTGGCGACCAGCGCAGCCGAGGTCTGCTCATCATCCACCGACAAGGCGATCACCTTGACGTTGAGTTCACTGAGCGTGTCGAGCGCGCGGGAGAACCCGGCCAGCTGGGCATTGCAGTATGGGCACCACGACCCGCGGTAGATCAAGATGACGCCGTAGGACCCGGCGAGATCGCCGGGCAGGGAGATCGTGGCGCCGCCGACGGCGGGAACCTCGATCCGGGGAAACAGCTGACCATAATCGAGTCGGGACATCGGCATCCTTCCGAGGGGTTGGGTGGACTACTCGGTCCATCATGATGACATAGGAGTGGACTGGCAAGTCCAGTGTCGGTAGGCTGCGGTCATGGTGTCAACGGAGGGCCCTGCTGGTTCGCGGCTGACGGCTCGCGGCGCGGCGACTAGAGCCCGCATCGTCGCGGCGGCGGCGTCGCTGGTGCAGGAGCACGGGGTGGCCGGAACCAGCCTGGACGATGTCATGGCCGTCACCGCCACCAGCAAGTCGCAGCTGTATCACTACTTCGCCAACAAGGACGCGCTCATTCGCGAGGTGATCACCATCCAGCTCGGCCGCGTGATCGCCGCCCAGGAGCCCGACCTTCGCGAGGTCTCGTCGTGGGAGGGTCTGCAGCGCTGGTGTGATCACCTCGTTGCCATGACCCGCGCGAGGCAGGGTGTCGGCGGCTGCCCCCTTGGCTCGCTGGTCGGTGAACTCGCTGAGCGATCCGAGACTGCGCGACACGTGCTCGCGCAGTGCTTTGCCGAATGGGAATCGTATCTGTCCGCGGGCTTTGTGGCCATGCGCGACAACGGCGAACTGGCCGCCGAGGCCGACCCGGCCGAGCTCGCGTTGACAATGATGAGCGCGCTGCAAGGCGGTCTGCTGATGGCGCAGACCATGCGCAGCGCCCGCCCCGTCGAACTCGCCCTGAACATGGCGCTCGGGCACGTCAGTGCTTACCGGCGCAACCCATAGGCGCGACGGCGCTGATCAGCCAGCAGCCTGCGACTCAGTCGACGTCAGCTCGCCGGCAGGGCGGCCCCACCCGAGAGGCTGGTTCGGATCGGCAGCGACGCCACGGCCAACCCGACGCTGTTGTGCCGCGACCGTCTTGGATGGATAGGTGCGGCTCAACGGGCTGAGATCGCGAGGATGCGTTCGGCGTTGGCGTGGGCGATCTTTGCCCGGTCACCGGCACTGAGCGTTGTTCGCTGCAGCCGGGCGACGGCCTCTTGCGAGGACTCATACGGGTAGTCCACGGAAAACATGACAGCATCGGCGCCCACCTCCAGCACCGCCCCGGTCAGGGTCGCCGGCGAGAACACCCCGCTGGTGGTGAACACGATGTTGGTGCCGATGTAGGCCGATGGTGGTTGCTTGAGCGGTGTGCCGGGTTGGATGGTGCGGACACGCGAGTCGAGCCTGCTGCGCTGCAACGGCAAGAACGCGCCCATGTGGCCCAAGATCAGGGTGGCCGAAGGGATGGCGGTCGGAAAACTCCGGCGAAGAGTATCCGCAGGGCGTGGCCGCTGACCGCGGCGCCCCAACTCCCCGTCGGGCCATACAGTTCGCGCCGACCGTCCAGGGCATGCCACCGATCGGCCGGCGGGGCGCCCGGGTGCAGATACAGCGCTACGCCCAGCGCTTCCAAGGCGGCCCAAACCTCGTCGTACTCGGGTGCATCCAGGCAGTGTCCGCCCGGTCTGTGGATGCAGTCATTGACCAGCGCCCCGGACAACCCGAGCTGTCGCACGCAGCGTTCCAGCTCGACCGCCGCCCCGGCCGGGTCCTGCAGCGGCAAGGCCGCAAAACCGCGGAACCCAAGGGTGTAATTTCATCGTTTCGGCGCCGATTCCGTCTGAAGTCCTCACGCCCAACGGCTGTGTCGCCGCCGTGGTGGTGACTGCTGGGGCCGAAAGTACTGGCGCTCCTAAAATCCTTAGCGGTCGGGCGCGATGCGCTGATTGTGCCGTCGGCGCTGGCGAGTTGGCGGCGTGCACATTTTTGAACGAACAGCGGATGAGGTCGCACAGGGGGCTGGTGTCCAAGCGGGCGTAAGCATGTTTGGTCGCGGCCGACAGGCCGATCTTGCAGACAGCATGGCTTTTCGGCAGTCGAAGACGGCGACAGAGCGTCCGGGTTCGCAAACGGCGACGGCCAGCTGCAGGAGCGCGGCGCGAAGGACTTTAACGTGGTCGCCTATTCCCCCCTGCACGGGGCAACGCCGCGGCATCCCGATTCCGAGACCAATCTCCTTGTGCCGCTAGACCATACCGCGGCTGCCGCGAAGTCCAGTATCCACCGTGTCATCGGCGTCACCGTCACGATGTGCACGTCCGATTCGGATATCGAACTGGCACAGGCGTTCTGTTCACACCGCATCCCACTCGAAGCCACTGTGATGATGGTCAGCGGACGGCGGACGTTCGCGCTCAGCTGAAGGAGGCGGCGGTCGGGATTCCGATGCTGTCCTCGGTGTTGGCGCTTTTGTTGCTGTCGTTCGCCCGGCAAGCCAGGCCGGGCTGGCCGTGGTGGCGTGTCTGGGGGCGACTCGGTGAACGTCGATACCAGCCCGACTACTTCCGCTTCTCCGTAGGCCCGCGGTAAGACATTGTTCAAGCTTGCGGGAGGGGCGTCTGTGTTGCTTGTGGTGGCGAACCCCGCAGATTTCTAGGGCAGTGCAGGGCGGTGGACGAGGCCGGGTTTCGACTCGCGGTGATCATAACGGTGGCCGCTCGCAACAGGAACTGCAAACTTATTGTGCGGGCGCCACGGTTTGTTGTCGGGTGGGCGCATGGACTCTGACGATGCAGGAGAACATCGATACCCACCGCACTGCGACGTCCGCGTGGCCGGATCGTCTATCAGGTCATCGAGCGCTGTGCGGGACGGGAATGCGGTGCCAGCAGGCGCAGTTCATTGCGCAGACCCGATTGCGCAGACCCGTCTGCCTCGGAGGGTTGAAGTCCTTGGAGCCGGGCTTGTTGATCCGGTTCAGCGATACGAGTGCGCTACAGCTACGTAATGGATCCATAACCAGGAATATCTATCGTGCGACAGATTGGTAGCAAGGGAGTCTGCAGAATGTCGACGCTCCGAGTTCGCGGCGGCCGGCTAGCCCGGTTGGTCGGCCGCATTGGATTTGTTGTGGCACTCGTGCTCTTCGTAGGTGGCTGTGGCGGGGGCGGTGGTGCCCCGGATACAGTCCGGATTGGGACTTTCGCCAGCGCAGTCGATTACGCACCGTTCTATATCGCGCGCAAGCAACGGTTGTTCGAATCCGCCGTCGGCGCCGGCACGAAAGTCGACTACGTGGAATTCGACTCGGCGCCAGCCGTCACAGAAGCGTTGGCGACAAACCGGGTCGACATGGTCTTCATGGCCGAGCCGCCGGCTCTAATCGCCGCGGCGGCGGGAGTTCATTGCAGGATTGTGGCTCTGGGCGCGAGCCTGGTCCAGGACATCCTCGTACCGATCGACAGCAAGATCGCGAGCGCTGCCGATTTGGGCGGAGCGCGCGTCGGTGTGTTAGCGGGTACGTCGTCGCATTACGCCTTGATCAAGATCGCCAAGGATGCCGGCGTCGATCCCAAGTTAATTCAAGTGATCGATATGGCCCCGCCGGACGCGAAGGCGGCGTTCGAATCAGGTCACCTGGATGCGTGGGCGGTGTGGCCGCCGTTCGTGCAGCAGCAGCTTGTCCAGAAGACCGCCAGGCTGCTACCGGCAGGCGATGCTGCGATCCAGTCCATCGCGGTTGCACGGCCCGGGCTGGCCGAAGATGCACTGGCCGTTTACTCCGCTTTGGTCGCTGCCATCGGCAAAGCAAAGGAGTTCATCCGCGCATCACCGGCAGAAGCGAAATCGATTGTGGCCACTGAAGTTCGGGTCGATCCGGAGGTGGTCGAATTGGCCTGGCCGCGCCACGACTTCACCGCCACGCTGACTCAGGAGGTCATTGCCGACATCCAGGCGAAGGCCGATTTCCTGGCCGATGCTGGCTTCATTCAGCAGAAGGTCGATGTCAAGGACCTGGTCGGACCTCCGCGATGACGATGATGGTGACTGCGCCCGTGGCGACAAATGCGCCCCGTCGACGCCGGCGGTTCTTCGATCGTCTGACAAGCTGCGTACTTGCGCTGGCCGTACCGATCGGACTGGTCGTGGCATGGCACGTCGCGGTGGTCAGCGGCGTCCTGCCGCACACGCTCGTTGCTGGACCGCTCGACTCACTCGAAGCGTTCGTCAGGCTGGCGATGGATGGAACGCTGATCGAGCACGCGTGGGTCAGTGTGCGCCGCATAGCGATTGGCTTTGCCATCGGCAGCACGGTCGGCATTCTGGCAGGGGCGGTGATCGGCACCAGCCCGTTGGCAGCCAAAATCCTGGAGCCCACCGCCTTGACGTTGATTCCGGTCCCGGCGGTGGCGTGGATTCCGGTGCTGGTCATCGTGTTTGGCATCGGAGAGCTCTCAAAGGTGACCTTGGTGGCGATCGGGTCCGCCACCACGCTGATCCTGGCGACCGCTGCGGGGATTCGTTCTGCCTCGCAAGATCTCGTGGAGGTCGCGCAGCTCTACGAGAAGTCGCGCTGGACAGTGCTGCGGACGGTGTTGCTGCCGTCGGCGGCTCCGTCGATTGTCGCATCGGCGCGCGTTGCGATGGCGCTGTCGTGGACACTGTTGGTCGCGGCGGAGGTCATCGCGTCGGCTAACGGGTTGGGATGGCTCATCTGGGATTCGCGCAACTTCGCACGGCCCGCTGCCATGATCGCCGGAATGCTCGCAATCGGCATTCTCGGAAAGGCCACCGATGGGCTTCTCGCCCGCTTCGGCCGCTACCTCACCCGCTGGGACCGCTCCTACCGTGGCTGACGTGAATGGCGCGGAGGTGCCGGCCCTGCAAGTACGAATTCGCGAGAAACGGGTCACGGTCGGCAAGCGTCCCCTGGATGTGCTGAGCGAGGTCAACTTCGACGTCCGCCGTCAAGAGGTTGTCGGCATCGTGGGTGGCAGCGGAGCTGGCAAGACGTCGCTGCTGCGCGCGATCGCGGGCCTTGACACCACGTTCGTTGGCGAAATCCGGGCCTTCGGTCGACTCGTTCGGGGACCCGGCCGGGACCGGGGCCTGGTCTTCCAGGAGCACCGACTGATGCCGTGGATGTCGTTGTCTGACAACGTCGCCTACGCGCTGCCGTTCCGGAGACCGGCCGCCCAAATCGAAAAGCAAGTCGTCCATGCGCTCGACCTGGTCGGGCTGGCCGGTTTCGGCAAGGCGTGGCCGAATCAGCTTTCCGGCGGCATGGCGCAGCGAGCCTCCTTGGCCCGCGCCTTGGTCACCACTCCCGAGATCCTGCTGCTCGACGAGCCGCTGGGCGCGCTGGACAGCCTGCTGCGCAGTCAAATGCAAACCGAACTCGAGCGGATCATCCTCGACGAGGCGCTCACCGCGATCCTGGTGACCCACGACGTCGACGAGGCCGTGCTACTGGCAGACCGGGTGATTGTGATGGCTGGTCCACCCGGACGGATCATCGCCGACATGGCGCACCCCCAGCCCCGCCCGCGGGACGTGGCGGACCCAGCACTTCAGGCCCTCCGCGCCCAGATCCTCACTGTTTTGCATCAAGGAGGCAGGAATGGACATCTACTGGTACATCCCCACCCACACCGACGGCCCACACCTGTCGACGATGCACCGGGCGCGGGCGGCTAACCTGCGTTACATCACCCAAATCGCGCAGGCCGCAGACGATCTGGGCTATGTCGGAGTGCTGGTCCCGACGGGCTCGGTGTGTGAAGACGCATGGATCACCGCGTCGTTTCTGGCACCCGAGACCACGAGCCTGCGATTCATCGTCGCTGTCAGGCCCGGGCAGTCGACCCCGTCGATGACGGCTCGAATGGCCTCGGCCTTCGACCGCTACAGCAGGGGTCGGCTCACCGTCAACGTGGTCTGTGGAGGCGATCCGGTCGAACTGGCCGGCGACGGTGTCTTCCTGTCGCATGGCCAACGCTATGAGCAGGCCGACGAGTACATCCAGGCGTGGACCGACCTGCTGCAGGGCAAGACCGTGGACATGAACGGCCGATATGTCCGCATCGAAGGGGGGCAGCTTCACTACCTTCCCCTGCAGGAGCCGCACCCTCCGCTGATGTGCGGCGCCTCCTCTGGCGCTGGGCAAGCGTTCGCCGCGAAATGGATCGACACCGTGCTGACGTGGGGCGAACCACCGGAGCAGGTGCAGCCGAAACTCGACGAGATGCGGGCCAAGGCACACGCTGCCGGGCGACGAGTCACCTTCGGCATCCGGCTACACACCATTGTGCGGGAAACGAGCAGAGAAGCGTGGGCGGCCGCCGATGACTTGATCCGCTACGTGCGCGACGAGGACGTCGCCGCCTCCCAGGCGGCGCTGGCCCGCTCTGAGTCGGAAGGCCAACGCCGCATGGTGGCCCTGCACCGTGGCTCGAGGGAGCACCTCGAGGTGAGCCCCAACCTCTGGGCAGGCGTCGGTCTGGTCACCGGCGGGGCCGGCACCGCGCTGGTGGGCAGTGTCGAGGAGGTCCGTGACCGGATCATGGAGTACCACGACATCGGCATCGACACGTTCATCCTCTCCGGGTATCCGCACCTCGAGGAGTGCTACCGGGTCGCTGAGACGCTGTTCCCGCAGCTGCCCTTCGAACCGAAGGTGAACAGCCTACAGCCGAAGGTGATCCCCGGCGGCTGGTGATCGACTGTCAGGACAAGGTGTTGGCCTCGCTGACCACAGCGGCGCCCGCCAGGTTGACCGGAAATCGCCTCAGCTGCAGTCGCTTCCGTCATGGAGCGGGTATTCAGGCCCACTCGCCGCGACACGATGGACGTGTGACGACGTGGGCGTGATAGCCGTCGCCGTCAAGTATCGGGCTCGGATTCTGGCGCCTCTCCGTTTCACATCGGAGAGGCCGCCCTGCCGCGGTCTTCGAGGATGACCCCGGCACCGCACGTGTCGTGTGACGGCTGGCCTGGCGGGCCGCGGTCGCGTGACCCGCCAGGCCGTGCGGTTCACGGCTGCACGATTGGGAAGTCGATTTCGGTGTGCGCGACGTTGTTGAAGTAGTTCGTCAGCACGTTAAGGCCCACGTGGCCAATGACTTCGGCGATCTCGGCGTCGGTCAGACCTGCGCGGCGCGCGTTTTCCAGATCGGCGTCATCGATGTGGCCGCGGTGTTCGTTGACGGCCACCGCGAATGCAAGGATCGCGGCGGTTTTGGGGTCGTCCGCATCTGCTTTGCGCGCCGACCCGATTTGATCGGCGCTGAGTCCCGCCGCCTTTTCACCCAGGTAGCTGTGTGCGGACAGGCAATACGAGCACCCATTGGCCTGTGCGATGGCGATGGCGAGGCGTTCGCGGGTGGAGCCCGGCAGCGTTCCGCGGTCGAGAGCGCCGGCCAAACCGAGATATCCGCGCAGCAGCGCCGGACTGTGCACCATCGCGCGGGTGAGGTTGGGAATCGTGCCCAATGCCTGCTGCACGGAGGCCAACGCCTCGGCCTGGTCGTTGGTCGCGTCGGCGTCGGTGACAAGGGACAGCGTGCTCATTGGTTCTCCTCCAGTATTGTTCGGGTTGATGGCCTTACACCGCATGCCAGATCGATGAGGCCACTGGTTAGACGCCCGTGCAGCTGATCTGTTACACGGGCCGCAATTTCGGCTGGGGAGCGGTGCTGGGTAATGGGCGAACACATCCGCACGGTCGTCGACGACCGGTGGGCTAGCGAGGACGAGTTCGTCGACGCGTTGCGGGCCGGGGACACCGAATCATTCCGCCTACTGGTCGACACGATGCATGCACCCCTGGTCCGCATGGCGCGGATCTACCTGTCGGCGTCCATTGCAGAAGATGCCGTGCAAGACACGTGGACGTCGGTGGTTCGCACGATCGGGAGCTTCGAAGGTCGTTCGACGGTCAAGACGTGGGTGTTCCGCATCATGCTCAACCGAATACGGACGCTGGCCCGAACACAGGGGCGCACCGTGCCATTTGCCGTCGCAGGTCCGGAGGCGGATCCGTACCCGTCGGTAGATCCCAACCGGATGGTTCACGCCGAACTGGGTGCCCACCACTGGTCTGACGTGCCCGCAAGGTGGGACCTGTTGCCAGAGCAACGACTGCTTTCTCGCGAAGTGCGCACCTTGATCTCGCACGCCTTGGCCAAACTGCCAGACGCGCAACGCGAGGTGGTCTCGATGCGCGACGTCGAGGGCTGGACGAGCGAGGAAATCTGCGACGCGTTGGGGATCTCGGCGGTCAATCAACGCGTGCTGCTGCATCGTGGGCGCGCCGCCCTGCGGGCTGCGCTGGAGGAGTATCTCGATGACTGACGAATTCATCACCAACGAACTGCAACTGGCGTGCAGCGACGTGATCGAGCTGGTCACGACGTATCTCGATGACGCACTGAGTAACACAGACCTGCGCCGGTTCGAACAACACCGACGCGGCTGCGAAGCCTGCCGAGTCTTCATCGACCAGATTCGCCGCACCGTCAAGATCACTGCCGCCGCGCGCGACGACGCGGTGCAGGTGCGCCCGGCGAACTTCGACGCTCTGGTCGCCGAGCTGCGACGGCGGGGCCGTAGCTAGGGCCATCGTGTGCAAATCCACGCCGAACTCGATGCCCCCGAACGTCGCATGCCGCCGATGATGGCCCATGGCTGCGCGGGGGACAACGAAACTCGAGTCCCCGCCAGTTGTGCGTTCGGACCCGACAGGGCTTGGTGCTCAAGCGAGTTCATCGTCTGTACTGTTTGGTACACTAGGCGAGATCGCTGTCGACAGGCTCGATGACACCACCGACGGGGAAGGCGTGCTATGACAAGCTCTAAGTTCACCACTTTCAGCGAGAAGGTCGCAGAATTGGCGGAGCAGTTGGCCGGCGTGGCTCCGCCTGAGGTGCTCGAGGTCTTCGCCGCCGACCAGCGCGAGCTCCAGGCGGCCGGGGTGCCGGCGTCGGTGGCCGTGCCTGGGACGCGATTCCCGATCGCTGAGCTCATTGGGGCGGACGGGACGTCAGTCTCGTCGGCCGACGTGCTGGCCGGAGCACCCACGGTCGTGGTCTTCTATCGGGGGGCGTGGTGCCCGTATTGCAACATCGCGCTGCGCGTTTACGAACAGGATTTGGTGCCGGCGCTGGAGGCCCGCGGCGTTCGTCTGGTGGCCATCAGCCCGCAGAGCCCGGATGGTTCGGTGTCGATGCAGCAGGCCAATGAGCTGAGCTTCGCGGTGCTCTCCGATCCGGGCAACCGCATCGCCGCCGCGTTGGGCATCGTTATCGCGCCCAGCGACGAAGCGCAGGCCGCGCAGAAGCAGCTGGGGCTTGATCTTGCGGCGGTGAACGCCGACGGCACCGTTGCGCTGCCGATGCCCACGGTGGCGATCGTCGATGCCGAGTCGGTGTTGCGGTGGATCGACGTGCATCCTAATTACGCCACGCGCACCGAGCCTGAAGACATCTTGGCGGCGGTCGACCGTGTTCTTGGCCGCGCGGCCACGTCAGCGGCGACCACACCTTCTCTTGCCCCGGTGGCGCCCCGCCTGGAAGAACTGGCCGACGAACTCGGTGTCAAGTCCGTTCTGGTCATGCGCTCGGACCCCGATTCCATGGTCGTCGCGGCGACGGCGGGCCCGGGCACCGCCTTCTATCGGGTGGGCGCCGCAGGCTCCAAGGCCGGCGCCGCACCGGATCGGGTGCCGCTGTATTGCGAACGGGTGGTCGACGGCGGGGAGGCGATCTTCGTGCGTGACTCCCGCCTCGATGACACCTTCGCGGGCAACGAGGATGAGACCGAGTTCGGCTTGAGTAATTACCTCGGGATGCCGGTCCGAGACGCCGGCGGGCACGTGGTGGGGACGGTGTGTGTTCTTGATGACCACGCACGCGACTATGACGGGGCCGCCCGCGACCACCTCGACGCGCTGCGCATCGAGGTGGAGGCGATCGTGGCAGCCGACCCGTCGGCGCTTGTCACCGATGATCGGTAGTCAGCGAGCGGCGGCGACAAATCGGTGGATGGCTTCGTCGGCGCGATCTTGGATCGTGGTGTCGGCGAAGTCTGCCAGGATCGTCGCCTGGTCGACGACGGGCCCGGTGAGCTTCCCGGCGCCACTGGCGTAGAACACTCCGCTGCGGTACGAGTCATCGACGATTGCGTCAACCAGACGTCGCGCGCCGACGTCGAGCTTGTGCGCAAGGCCGAACAGCGGTGCGATGTAGGGCATCACGACGCGGCTCATGACGGTCCTCACTATCGGGTTGGTGTGCTCGAACGCGTTGGTGCCTGCGGTGTTGCCCGGGCTCACGGTGAGCAGACGAAGGTCGGGATGGCGGCGTGCCAGGGCCGATATCCACAGTGCACCAAGATATTTCGCGTGGGCGTAAGCCAGCATCGCGGTGGCGCGCCTGCCGGTGTAGAAGGATCCGTCGATGACGCCGGCGAACTCGTCGGCGGAATGGTGGGCGAAGGTTGGGGGTGGGATGCGCAATTGAACAACACCACGGGCAGCCTCGCTGCCGGTCAGCACGGCGGCGGCGGTTAACATTTCACGCTGGATCAGCGCCTCCAGCAGCATCACGTGCCCCAGCACGTTTGCGGCGAAGACCTCGGTGACACCATGGTCGTTGAGCGCCAATGGTTTTGGCCCGCCGAGGCCGCCAGCGTTCAAGACGACGGTGTGCAGCGGTTTGGTGATCGTGTCGAGGGCCGATTGCACAGATCCGGGATCGGCGACGTCCATGTGCAGGATTTCGAACAGCGCGGTGTTCGTGGCGCGCTCGAGGTCGGATCGTGCCGACGCGGCTCGCGTGAGGTTGCGACACGCGAGGAAGATTGTCGAAAATGCGCCGCGCAGTGCCAGTTGCCGTGCGATCTCCTTGCCGATCCCGGAATTCGCGCCCGTGATGAGAATGGCCCGATCCGTCCGTGTCATCGCCGCTCCGACCGCCGAAAGTCTGACTTTACCGTTCGGTACACTACATCACGATCACCTGCCTCACACCTGGAGCTGCCCGATGAGCGTTGGCCTGCCTGAAGTTTTTCGGACCCCGGAGGGCCGATTCGCCCACCTGCCTGGCTATGACTTCACGCCGCACTATGTCGACGTTGACGGTCTGCGGATCCATTACCTCGACGAGGGCCCGCGCGAGGGCACGCCGATCGTGTGTTTTCACGGCGAGCCGAGTTGGGTTTACCTGTACCGCAAGATGATCGGCCCGCTGGTGGCCGCGGGCCACCGTGTCATTGCGCCGGACTACGCCGGCTTCGGGCGCTCGGACAAGCCGACTGACCCGAACTGGTACACCTTCGACCGGCACGTGCAGATCGTCAGCGCGGTGCTCGATCGCCTCGACGTGCAGCAGGCGACGGCCGTGGTGCAGGACTGGGGCGGCCCGATCGGCCTGCGCTGGGCCGTCGAGCACTCCGATCGCGTGGCTGCACTGGCGATCTTCAACACCGGGCTGTTCACGGGGCGGGTGTCCAAAGGGTTCCTGTCCTGGCGCGAGTTCGCCGAGAAGAACCCCGACCTCCCGGTCGGAATGGTGATCCAGGGTGCGACGGCCACCGACCTGGCCGACGACGTCGTCGCCGCCTACGACGCGCCCTTCCCCACGCCCGAGTCCAAAGCCGGGGCGGCCCGCTTCCCGCTGCTTGTCCCCATCACGGGCGACGACGTCGGGGCCAACGAGATGCGGGCGGTCATCGACCAGCTGTCGCGGTGGCAGAAGCCGGCCCTGGTGGCGTTCTCCGACCAGGACCCCATCTTCCCCTTCCCCCGAGCTGGTCAGGTGTTCTGTGACCTCATCCCCGGCGCCATCGATCAGGTGCGCATCGAAGGCGCATCGCACTTCCTGCAGGAGGATCGCGGCGAGCTCCTCGCCCACGAGGTGCTCAAGGTGGCGCCGTGACGAAAGTGTGACGGCTGGTGGCAACGACCCGTTGGCCGTGTCACGCTGAATTCATCGGCCCGGCATTCCGCCGCGCCGACCGGGGATCTGGGGACCCGATGATTGTCGAGGGCGAGAAATGACGTCTAAGGCTGGCCGGATGCGGTGGTGGTGGCGGCGGCGCGGGGTGATGCGGTCGCGCCCGCTGCGGTGCGAGGAGATGGTCGAGCTGGTCACGGCGTATCTGGAGGACGCGCTCGATGCCGACGATCGCGCGCGCTTTGAGACGCATCTGCACGGATGTGAGGGCTGCGCCGCTTATTTGGACCAGTTGCACGCCACGGTCGGCACTCTGGGCGGCATCCGTGAGGAGCACCTCGATCCGGTCTACCGCGCCCGGCTGCTGGCCGCCTTCGCCGAGACGGCGGGCTCATGGTAACCCGGATCGCCGGTGAGCAGGCGTTGGTCACGGGGCTTCGCGCGGGTGATCAGCGTGCCTTTGCTCAACTGGTCGACGAGCACACGCCCGCCCTGTTGCGTGTCGCACGCGCCTACGTCTCCGATCACCCGACAGCCGAGGACGTGGTGCAAGAGACTTGGATCGCCGTGGTGAAGGGCATTAGGGGTTTTGAGGGCCGATCCTCGCTCAAGACGTGGCTCTTTGCGGTGTTGACAAACATCGCCAAGCAGCGCGGGGTTCGCGATCATCGGCGCAACGAGACCCTCACCGACTTCGGTGCGGCCACCGTGGATCCAGCGCGCTTTCACCGTCCCGGCGAGCCCGGCGCCGGCTCGTGGAAACAGCCGCCGGCGCCGTTCCCGGACAGCCCGGAGGGCTCGGTTCTGCATCGCGAGTTGTTGGAGGTTGCCCGGCGTGAGCTGGACAAGTTACCCGAGGGACAACGCGCCGTGGTGACCCTGCGCGACCTTCTCGGGTTCGACGCCGCGGAGGTCTGCGAGGTGCTCGACATCACCGCGGGCAATCAACGGGTGCTGCTGCACCGCGGACGCGCAGCGATCCGTCAAAGTCTTGAGGATTACCTCAGCGCAGGCCAGCGAGAGTTCTGACGGCTCAACGGGTTTGGCGCTTGCGGCGGGCCGATCCGGGTTTGGCGGGTGCTGAAGTAGCCGCCCAGCGGTGAAGTTCGGTGACCGCGCCGTCGAGGGTGTCGCGTAGCACGGTGACGTTTCCGCGCACACGGGCGAGCAACATCCCGCCCTGCAGGGCGGCGATGACCATGGCGGCCAGGCGCGCCGGTTTCGCCGTGTGCACCAGGTCGCCGCGATCCTTCATCGCCTTCAGCCCGCGCGCCATTATCTGTAACGGTAATAGCTGTGTGTAAGACAGTTACCGAGGTGCGTTTGAATGCGCGGGATCTACGAGGAACACAGTGTTATCTGTAACGGTGTAACTGACGAGCGAGCCCGTTTTTTTGGGGGTACCCCATGCGATTCGATTGGTATGGCTCATCAGCCGCTGTTGCCGTTGCCGCGTAGACGGTGGATCTCGCCGTGGGCTGCGGCGAGCTGTTGTTGAAGGTCTCTGATTTCTGATTTGAGGGCGGCGATATCGTCGTCGTACTGGCGTTTCTGGGTGCGTAGTTGTTGGCGCAACGCAGCATCGACTGGCGAACGGGAGTTTGATGCTGTCGGTTCAGGGTCGGCGATCTGGGGCCGTGGTGTAGCGGAGGCAGCGCGGATTTGGTCGAAGAGGTCGGTGTGGTTGTAGATCGTTTTGCGGGCGACCCCTGCGTGGCGGGCGACTGCATTGGGGTTGATATTCATTCCGGCGCGCTGCATTTCGCGTAGCGCCTTCTTGATTTTGCGGCGGGCGTCGTTGCGGCTTTTGGTGCTGGCTTTTCTGAGGCCGGCGGTGGAGCGGGCAGCGGTCATTGATCCGTGGTGCGGGGTTGCTGGGCTTTGTCGAGGGCGGACTGGTGGGCGCCGCGAGTCTGGATCTGTAGCAGCGGCAGTCGCCTTCCTGCCCCGGTGCCGGCACCGGATACCGCCTCTTGGTCTGCGGTTGCCGACAGGCGTTCGATGATCGCTTCCAGCGAGCGCAGTTCGCGGCGGCGTTCGATCACCCAGATGTTGTCCTCGCCGAGTTCACGTCCGCTACGTCGGCGATACTGGTCACGGCGGGCGGCTAGCAGCGCCTCGGTCGCAGCGTGTTGCTGGCGTAGCTCATTGAGGTGGGTGGCGTCGGTGGCGAAGTGACCGCAGCCCAGACAGGCATTGCCCTTGTCGCAGTGTTTGAGCGGAGGGAGCAGGCAGACACCGTTGGGCAGGATCCGGTCGGTGCGGGCACCGAGCTGTGTCATCTCATAGATGTCGCTGGGGCTGATGGAGATGTCGGTGCCGTTGGCGCCGATCTTCTTGTGCTTGAGGAACTCTGCCTCGGCGGTGGCCGCCAAGGTGGCCGCATAGCGGGCGGTCATCTCAGGGCTCTTATGACCAAGGTAGCGCTGTACGACGTGGAACGGGACACCGTCGTTGAGCAGTTCGGTGGCCCGGGTGTGGCGCAGGCGGTGGGTTTGGGTGAAGCGCAGTGGTCGGCCGGCGCTGTCGGTGAGGTCGTGGCAGTCGTCGAGCTTGGCCAGCGATGTGCGGTAGGTGTTGTAGGAGCGGGGCTGCTGGCCGCGGTGCTGATTCTTCACGCCGAGGAACAGGTATCGGGGTGCCAGGTCGGGGTATGTCGTCTTCAGCCAGCTCTGCTGCTCGGTGATGATGTCGACGATGGCTTGCTCCACGAGGATGGTGGGGATGACGTCATCGACTTTGGTCTGCTGGTAGCGCAGCCGGGCCACGAACGTGTCCGGGTCGCCGTCGGTGGGGCGTTCCTGACCCGGGATGGCTTGCAGCGGATCATGGTCGAGCATCAGGATTTCTGAGGCCCGGCGCCCGGTCAGGGCTTGCAGGAGCCAGATCCGTGCGGCCTGGGGGTCGCCGAGGCCGGCGGCGACGGTGATCGTGCCGTCGGCTTTGGTCAGCACCACTTTGTGCCCGGCGGGGGCGGCCAGGACGTCGAGGTAGGTGAGCATGCGCTGCAGGTCGGCGGTGGCATACCAGGTGAGTTCGCGTTCGCGGCGGCGCTGTTTGGGCGCGTGCAGCGGTGACCACAGCGCGGTGTGGGTCAGCGTAATATCGCGCCAGCGGGGGTTGGCCGTCGCGGTCGCCGCATCGGCGGCGTTGTCGTGCATGAAGGTGTAGAACGCCTGGGTTTGGGCTTGCAGGGTGGCCACGGTATCGGCGGTGAGGTGTTCGGACTGGGTGGCCGCGGCGGGGGAACGCAGATACTCGAGATAGTCGAGGAACACGGTGCGCAGCTGATCGGGATCGGTGCTGATCAGCGGATCATCATGATAGCCGTGGTCACGGGCGAACCGGCCCAGCTGCGAGCCCAGGTTGCGGGCCCGGTCGGCGGCCGAGGACCAGACCAGCAGGTCGTAGGTCAACGCGCTGCGCAGCCAGAACCGCAGCCCTTCGCGCAGCCACGCCGGTTCGATATCGCGCAGCCGCACGGCGGTGTCGTGGCGGGGTTCGTGGTCGCGGCGCGGGATGCGTGGGTCGGTGCGCAGATCCCAGATGTCGTGCTCCCACCACGGGGTATCGGTGCAGCGCACCGATACCCACAGGTGCAGATGCTCGATGACATGGCGGATGTTGCGCCGCGATCCCGCCGACGGGAGCCGCATGTTGCGGCGCTGAAAGGTCAGGACCGCCTGGCGGAGCACGGCATTGGGGTCCAGGTCGGCGATGCTGGCCGGTGCCCTTCCGGTGCGGGCGCGGTGTTCGGCGATCGCGGCCGGCAGGGTGCGGGTCAGCCAGGCCAGCAGGGAGGGTTCGATCTTGCGTAGCTGCTGGTCCCAGCACGTCCAGACCCACCAGGCGATCTCGTCGCCGAATCGAGCAGGGGCCTCGGGAGTGAAATCGTGGCCGGCTCCGGCGCGGTGTGCTTGCAGGTAGAACTGGTTGCGCAGAAACACCTGATCAAACGGAGCACTGTAGATCGCATAGATCGGCCGGCGCCACGCCTCGGGGACCTGCGCCCATTGAGTCGCCCATGACCCCAGTGCGGGGGCGGGGGCCAGCGTGGGTGCGGGCGGGTCAGTCGGTGTGGTCATGGTGCAGCCCTTTCCAGCCAGCGACGTAGCTGCGCCATTGCGCCAGGGTGCGCATCTCGGCGTCCTCGGTGACCCATCCGTAGGTCGAGAGCGTGGTCTGGATATCGGCGTGGCCCAGGCGACGCATCACCACGTGCGGCGGGGCCCCGGAGAGCAGCAGCGCGGTGGCGTGGGTGTGGCGCAGCCAGTGCGGTGACCACCGATCGGGCAGCACCCCGCCGGCACGTTTGGTCACCGAATCGATTTTGGCGTAGACGGTTTCGGCACGCATGGGACGGAAACGCACCCCGTGGGAGAGATTGACGAACACAAAATGGGTGTCCAGGTCGGGCACGTCCAGATCGGCGCCCTGGTCGACCAGATGCCACACGTAGGCCGAATACAGCGCCTCCAGATCGTCACCGATGTAGATGCGCCGTGCCAGTAGCGTCTTGCCGCGGGCCCCGCGCGGATGGTCTTGTCGGGCGGCCACGTCGATGAACGGTGTCCCGCCGGCGCCGATGTGAAAATCGTGGTGCCGCAACGACAGCGCTTCACCCAGTCGCATCCCGGTCTCGGCGAGCACCGCGAACAACAGCCGGTCGCGCAGCCCTGAGGGCGGCCCCGACCAGTCCTGTCCGGTCTGGGTGGCACAGCCATCAAGGATCGCAGCAACTTGGGTGGGCAGCAGCACCGGAGTGGCGGACTTGTTGCCGCTGCGCACCGTGTAGATGGGCCGGTCCTTGGACCGTGGTGGGCGGCCCACGCCGGCCAGCATCGGGATATACCGTGACCGTGATCGCTTGCCGCGGCTGGTGAACAGCCGCTGATACGGGCCGGCCAGCCCATGGGCATCAGCGTGGTAGCGGTAGAACGCCAGCACCGCCGCGGCCCGCAGCTGGGTGCTCGCCGGGCCCAACCAGACCTCGGGGGCCCCGATCCGGGCGGTGCCCGGCAGGTCCCCGGTGCGCAGGTAGGCCAGAAACTGCCCGAACAGGCTCGTACTGATGTCCTGCCAGTCGGTGCCGGTGTGTTCCAGCACCGTCCACCACGCCGCCAGGCCGGCCGCATACGCCTTCACCGTGTTCGGTGAGGCCCCGTCATCGCGCAGGAACTGCAGGTACTCCTCGGCCGCCTCGATCGGCAGGTGATCAGGGCCCAGCACGGTGTAGGTGTCCGGGGCGCCGGTCAGCGCGACCCGTTGTGTCCGTGCCATCCCCGATCCGCCCCCGCAATTCCCTGTTAGGCCTGCCGGCGAGGCCGGCGCAGCGCCACCACCGTGTCCCCGCGGTCCAGGATCGCCCCGTCATCGAGCACCGCCGAAGCGGTGTCCGGGGCCGCGGCAACTTTCGCGGGGGCGCCGCGCTGGCCGGCCAGGATGTCGGCCAACAAGTCTGTGGGATAGATCAGGTCGTGGGCGGCCAAAGCCTCCACGCTGACCGAGCCGTAGCATTCCTCCATCCACCGGCGCAGCAGCCGGGGCCGCTCCGGTGTGCGGGCATTCCAGCCCGGTTCGGTCTTGCCCCAGGTGTGCCCGGTCTCGGAGTTGATCCGCGTGTAGAGCTGGCGCTGCAACGTATCGGCGCGGACCTCATCGATCAGCTTCGACTCGCGAAGGTGAATGATCAACGCCCCCAACGAAATCCGCCACTTCACCTTCGCGTCGACCAGATCGCTGAGCGTGGGAACCGGCGGCACCTCTTTGGCGAGCACTTCGGTCGGGGCCAACAACTCCGAGGCGAACCGGGAGGCTTCGCGCTCCTGGTCATCGCTGACATCGCCATAGCGGTGCAACAACAAGTGCCCGATCTCGTGGGCGATCGTCCAGCGGGTGCGCTCCCAAGAATCCAACGCCCGCAACAACACCAACGGACGTTCTCGATACTCCCCGGTCCGCGCCGAGCAACCCAGATGCTTCTCGGTCAACAACCCGGCCGGCCCGTCCTCATCGGTGTCCCAGTCCACCACTCCGGTGGAACGTGAGTGCTTCATCCGCATCACCACCGGCACCCCGGCAGCTTCCAGCTCGTAGGTCAGCGACTTGATCGGCACCCCTGGTGCCACTCCCAGCCAGCGCCGGGCCTGGGCGGCCGCGGTCACCACATCGGTGCCCGCCGGCAACGGCTCCAGCAGTACCGGGGGCAGCTTGGCCACCGCATTGAGCTGCCCGAGCAGATCACCGACGACGTTGGCGAACACCGCCAAGTACTCCTTCTCGGTGACCGTGGTGGACTTGGGCGCCCGGAACAACAGATCCCGCGCCGTCACCCGCGACGCCGGTGCGGTCGTGAAAAATGCTGGCGGGAAACGCAACAACGCCGTGAGCCGATCGAAATCGGCACCGTCGAGGACCGCGGTCTCGGACTGCTCCAACCGCGTCTGGCGCGGAGAGCGCCAACCCAGATGATCCATCACTGCGGTGCCTGACAGTCGTCGCAACACCCGGGCTTGGCGGACCCGTGTGCCGAACACCTCTACCGACGCCATCACCGACCACCTCGTCCCCACACGCGCCCGGCCGGTACCAGCTCATCGTCTACGCCTCGGCTTCCCCGGCCTCGGGAGCAGTTCTGGGCAAGAATTCCTCGAAGTCCTCGCGCACATCCTCGTCGTCGTCCTCGGCCGCGCTCTGCTGCTCGGCAACGGTCTTCGGCCGAATCGCCAGCGGTAACGGCTCGAACCCCAGAATCCGCTCCTCGTTGGTGTCCAGATCGGCCACCACCGCCAAGATGCCACCACCCACCGACAACCGGCCCGGGGTCTCCCACCAGTACACAACCAGCTCGTAATCGTCGCCGATCCCCGCCGGGCCGAACACCCGCTGATCCTCGGGCTCGCCGGCGTCGAGCGCCATCTGCTTGCCCGGCTTGGACTGCGGCATCGACTGCGGGGGCAGCGCACCGATATCGGCGGCCCGTTGCGGGCTGATGTGACGCACCCGCGCCCACGCCATCCCCGCATCGCCAATGCGCACCGACGAACTCGGGCCCGTCGACATCCGCAACGTCGACCCCGGTCCGCAGGAGGCACCCTCTGGCGCCAGTGGCGGCGTCGGGGCCTTCGTGCTCTGCGCGTCGATGCCGTTCATCGCCAGCACGTGGCTGCGTACGTCCTGACACAACGTCCCGCCCTGAATCTGCATCGGGTCGGGGAATACGCGGAACCACCGCGCCAGCGACGCGTCGAATGCCACGCCGATCTCGCCGAGCAGTCTCGCCAACGCGAGACGGTGCAGGGCCACGAGCTGTCTCGCCAGCTCCACCGGAACCACCATGGCGGAAATACTGCACGGTTTTTCCTACACCCTTTCGGAGGCGCGCCGTGTGTCGGGTCGGCAATGTTTCATTGCTTAGCATCCTCGAATTATACATGTATAAGTGGTCCTGAACTGGTGATATCATGCGTGTCGCGCGATGTTTGGGTCTGGATCGCGATGCGAGCCTGCCGCCCCGAGTCCCGATGACTGGCACGGCTGTCGTCGGTCCGTGTGGGTCGGAGAGCGTGTTCCTTCACTGTGACCACAGTGACGATAGTGACGCATGGGGTGATGCGGGCGCGGGAGCCGGTGCACGTGTGTCGCGCTTGATTGCCAATGCAGGTGCGATCACCCGTGCGCCGGCCGGCGCACCTCGGTCCCGCTGGCGGCCAGTGAATCGTACGGAAAGTGAATGGTAGGCAAACAGATCGGCGTTGCCCCATGCGGTGTCCCTGGTCGGCGCGGTACCCGAGTCGAGTACCGCGCGCCCGGCCTGCCCACCCGCTACCGTAGGTACCGGATAAACCAGACCGTCGGCGAAAGGGAGGCCGGGTGTCCACGCCGCGCAAAACGCCGGTGCGCAAGGCACCCGATGATGCCGCCTTGGCCTGGGAGCTGGCCGCCACCGCGCACCCGTATCTCAGCAGAGTCGACGCCGACCGCATCTACATCACACTGGGTATCGGCGAGACGTTCGCCGCGATCGAGGCCCTGATCACCGCCATCGCACGCAACCAGATTCCTCTCAACCACGACCTGGTCGCCACCACCGCCAGCTGGCTGGACTGCTACCGAGGCCAGAGCGCCGAACCACGTCTGCGTCAGCTTCTCACCGAGGTCATCGAGCCTGCGCCACAACCAAACACGCCCGCCGCCGGCGAGCGAACCGGCCCTGGGCCGCACGCAGCGCAAGACCGGTACCACCGATCCGGTTAGTCGTTAGCGCCTCATCACCGCGGCGTCCTGGACGGCCGGACTAGCTTCGGAGACGGGACATGCCATCTGGCCGGTGTCGCGCCGGGCGAACCCCCTCGTGCGGCGCGACACCACCCACATCGCTCGATACTTCTTTGGCCGGGTTCCGCGCCAGGAAAGGTCGCCTCACTCAAACCTGTATCGCCCTTTGCCTACGGCTTGCACGACCCCGGGGGATTCGACCTGAGCCGGGCCGATGCTGTCGTGGGGACTACGGCTTCGCGGTCCGGTTTCCCATGCTGGTCCGTGGGAGTGGGATTTGCCGTGGCCATCTTCGGCCTCAGTTGCAGCCCCCGGCGGAGACCCATCGTCCGTTGTAGCCGATGCAGCCGCTGACATTCGAGCCAGGCGGTGGCGGCGGCGGTGGTGGCGGGTCTTCGGGCAGCGGGGCGTAGTAGGCCGGTGGCGGGACGTAGGGGGCCACCGCGTCGGCGATGTTGACACATCCCCCCACTGAGATCCGGCGCCCGGCGCTGGCACACACGTCTGCAAGGGCCGTCCCGGCGGGCGCGGCCAACACGATGACGCCGGGCAGCGTCAGGAACGCGAGAGCGACCGTCATGGCGCGGGCCCGGATCGACCGACGGGATCTGTTCACGATTGTTGCCCTTCAAACGCGTTCGGGGCGCTGTAACCGCAGCGGTTGCGGAAGTCGACGAGCGGCTGGCGGATACCCTGCAGCTCCGCATGCTCCTGCGGATGAGTGTCGAAATAGCCTCTGGTGGACGGGGGCACCTCCTCGTGCGGCTGGCCGTGCAGGTCGGTGAAGAATCCGTTCAGCTCGGGGTGAGTGAACAGGTAGGCCGAGGTGGCCGCCGCGACCCCGGAGGCGATGCCGGCCATATCGGCGGCAGAACAATGGGGTGGGCGCGGCGGCTCGGCGGGTGGCTCCGCTTGGGCGGCGGCGCCACCGAGAAGAGCGCCGGCGGCAAGCGCGAGCGCACCGGCACCCCGGAGTCGGTTCAGTGTCAGCCTCATCGGTGATTTCCTCTCGTCGGTTCGGGTCGGGGTCATTGGCGGGCCAGCGCGATCCGGATCGCATCTGCTGGTGAGACGAGATGATTGTCGGCCTCTGCGGCATCGGCAATGGCCAGCTGCACGCCTTTAACGCGACCGTTGAACGCGTTGCGGCCCGGTGGGTAGTCGGGTGAGACGGGGGATCCGGTGTCTACCCCGACGTCGCAGCCGTCGTCGGCCGAGAACACGTTGGGCAAAGTGGCCTCAACCTGTCCCTCGCCGGCTTTCTGGCCGTCGATGTAAAGCGTGACATCGCCTCCCTTGCCCAGACCGCCACCGGCGTAAGCGAACTCCATGCGCACCTGATGCTCACCCGCGGGCAGCGCCTCGGTGGATTCGGCGTAGAAGTGGGTGATCCCGCCCAGGTTGTAGCAGTACTTGAGCTTGCCGCCGGTGGCGTACAGGCTCCAGCCGCCGATACTGGCGCCTTGGGCCACGATCACCCCTTCAGCGCCGGCGTCGGGCACCACAATCTCGGCGGTCACCGAGTGCGATTTGTTCTTGACGTTGAGGACGCAGTTTTCCGACAACCGTCCCATCCCGGAGAACAGCACCTGGGTGTTGCCCGTGATGAGCTGGGGCCGTCCGGCCACGCAGCCACTCGTTGAGCACGTCGTTGCCGCAGTCGAAGTCGTCGACGATGTGATCGGCACCGAAGAGGACGGGCCCCTCGTAGCTCACCGTTCCAAAATCGACGGATTCGCCAGCAGGCGCGCCAACTCGGGCTTGGGGCTTGGCGGACGGTCGAGCAGCGCCTGAAGATCGGTCCAGGCGGCGTCATCGAGGACGAACACTCTCCGATCAGCGAGGTCGGCCTCGGCGGCCTGAACGGCGTGACGCACCACATAGTCGTTGAGCGACTCGCCCGTGACGTCGAGCACACGTCGCACCACCGCATCTTGCGCCGCGGTCACGCGCAGGTGCCAGCGACCACTCTTCGTCTCCACACCAGAAGTGTACGCCGAATTGGTGTACATACCGTCGGCAAGCGCGGAACGATGCAGTTCGGCGCGCGGCGGCGTTCCCAAATCCGCGGCAGCGCGTTCTCGGCCATCGGACGTCACCATAAGAGACCAGGCCTCAACCAATTTTCGTCAGGTCCCGTGTCCACCTCGGGGGCTCGGACCCCCGCGATCACGGACACACCTGCTGCTGTGGGCACCACGATCACGCTCGACATCACCCCCGGCACCAGCGCACCCCAAGTCACCGCAGACGCCGAACCGGCGAACCAACCGGGCGCGGCGACCGAGCAAGCATCTGCCCCAAGCGAGCTGGCGGCGTCCACGGCCGACACCATTGAGGACCGTCTTGTTGCACAGCAGACAGGCGAGGGTTCCGGGGACGCCGATGCGCGCGAGACCACCAGCACCACAGCTGGAGCCGAGGAGTCCATGGTGAGAGCGAGCCGATCGGGCACGCGGGGAAGCCGCGCCGCAGGGGAGCGCCGCGGGAACACGGCGGCGGATAGGTCGGCCGGCGAGTCCGATACGAGATCGATTCGTGGGGAGCCGAACGCCGAGCGGGATACCAGGACGCCGAAGGCTTCGTTGCGCGCGGACCGTGAGTCTGCGACCACCGACGGACCCACGAATGCGCGTTCGGACGCTGCCTCAGCCAGTGGGTCGCGTTCCATCTCAGGAGACCGCCCCAGAGTTAGAGGCTCAGACCGCGGCTCTGCGGGATGAGCGACTGCGCCCACTGGCGTTCTTGGTCAGTGACCTGTTCTGTAGTGCGTGGTTCTACGGTGTCCAGCAGCAGGGCAGTGAGGCGGCCGTAGTGTCCGGTGCTGTGCCCGTGGTAGCGGGCGCCGATGAACTCTTCACGCCGTGCAAGAAGTTGCACGCCATCGAGTGCGTAGCCGTACTTGCGGCATACGGTGGCCATCAGCATGGTCTGGCTGCGGGTGTTGCCCTCGCGAAAGGGGTGGACCTGATCCAGCTGGCCCCAATGCTGGGCGATCGTCGGGATAAATGATTGCGGGGCAAGGTTTGCCGGGTCGCTCAACGCCTGCTGGAGTCGGGCAAATACAGCTGTGGCTTGTTCCTCTACGAGGCGTCCCGCTGGGTACCGATAGGTGATCCACGGGGCGGACCGGTCGTCGGGTGCAAAGTTGACGACATCGCGCCACTGCTTTGCCATCGCATTTTCTGGAACGACGCGGGTGGTGCCGGCCCACGGGTAGACGTCTTGGAAGAGGCGATGGTGCACGCGTCGGTAGTAATCGAGGTCGACGGTCGCGGGAAGCGTGGACGGGTCATCGAGGATAATTCCGCGCATGCGAGGCGCTACAGCGTGTGCTTCGGCAACCGCTAGGTCGGGGTAGTTCTTGATGCCGAATTTGTTTTTGAGTACACCTGGTGCATCAGGCCAGAAGTAACTATCCCACGTGTCGTAGGACGTCACCTCTCACAGAATCCCGGCTGGGTGAAGCGCGCGACCACCTCTGCGGCAGCCTGCTCCTCGTCAAGTTCGCCACTGTCCATACGGGCCAGGAGTTCACGAACCGAGTCGCTGTCGGGGAAGCCCGCGAGGCCGGCGGCCGCGATCGCCAGAGACGACGCTTCCTCGGGTGTGTAGGACACCGGTCGGCGCTGGAGCTGGCTCATGACAGTCATTGTAGATTCTCCAGTTCGGTCGGGGTCAGAACAGCCGGTGGTGTCCGACTGCGGGGCGGATCGCTGCCCGTAGGCCTGCCGGGGTTAAGGCGTAGTCGATAGGCGAGTCGGGGTGCTCGTCACTGAGGGTGTAGTCGATCGGGGAGTCAGCGGACGGGTATGTGTCCATGGGAGATAGCGCCTTTCGCGTGGGAGGGGGACCTGGTGACCGCACATAGCGGTTGGCTATAACATACCATCGATGGTAGGCTATGACCACCACTCCCTAGAAAGGTGTCGCCTCGTATGTCAACCAGTGAGCCACTGAAATTGGACCTTCCTGAGGTGAATCAGCCCATGAGTGTTGGTGCGCCCTGCTCGGCGTGCGAAGCGCAGCAGGGGACAGGCGCGCTCAACATGTGCAGCCGCTGCGCGAACGCGACATGCGACCCAACCGACGAGAGCACCTGGCACAAGCCCTGCTACGCGTGCGGACATGTCCCCGGTTGCGCGTGGATGGACGACTGTGGGTATGCCTGCTGCCATGAATGCGGGGCGGACTGATGGGTTGGGTCCGATAGGCACCAGAGAGGACACTGCGCCCGCTTCCGACCTAGCGAGCTAGCCGCTGCGCAGGATGTCGGTGACGCGGTGCTGCACGGCGGTCCAATCCTCGGGTGAGAGGGCGGCGATAGCCGGGGTCCATCCGCTGTTGGGGTCGATGTGGTGGCGCAGTTCGGTGAAGCACACGACCTGGGGCAGCGCTCCAGTGGCGGTCAGTTCGCGGATGCGGGCTACAACGCCACGGGCGTGGTGGTCGATGTGAAGCCAGTAGGTCACTGGCCGGTGGGTGACGGCGGCCAGGTCATCGTGGCGGACGTGGTGCCAGCTGAGGTAGGTCAGGCCGTTGGTGAGGCGCACTCGGGCAACGGGGTGGTTGTCGTCGGCGCTGACCGCGTGGAAGGGCCGCACGGCCGCCACGTAGGGGGGAGAGCTGGCGGGTACCTGAGCGCTGCGGTCTGGCGGGGAGTCGAACGGGTCCATGTTGTTACTACCGTTTCGTTCGGGGACCGCGACCGCGCTGGGGCGAAGTCAAGAGTCCTGGGACGGCATGGCCATCGCTTGCTCGATGCCCCTGGTTAATGCAGCCACGGTGGTCTGCAGGGCCGGTGCGATCTTGGCCAGAAACACCACGGTGGGAGTGCGTTCGCCGGCTTCCACGCCGCGCAGGAAAATGCGATCAACGCTGGCCTGCTCACTGAGGGCGCGCTGGGACAGACCGAGTGTCTCTCGCCGCTGTGCGATGTTGCGGCCGACCACGGGCATGATGCGCGCCAGGAGCGCGCGGTCGGCTTGAGCTTGCAGTTCACGTGCGACCACGCCGGCGCGTTTGCGTTCCTCGGCGGTGGTGCTGGCCTGGGTAGGAGACATCGGCTGTGGTCCTTTCACTCGCGGTGATGACGCCGCGACTTCTTGCCGACAGCATACGCGCGGTGGAGGGCGAAAGGCTACCAGAGTGCGTGCGTGAGCCACGGCCTTCCCTTACTTGGGCTGTTGTCTTTCCAGCTTCGTCTCGGGTCCACCAATCACCCAGTTGTACACGCATCAGAAGTCCCAATCATCTTGGTGGGGTTCGGTGTTCGATGCGGAGATGGCCGGGTCGCATCCGCAGGTGAGCGGGTGCATCTCTCCAGACCGCTGGTAGTCGTTGATGTTCGCGACTTCGTCGTCGGTCCACGGAGGCAGATGCCATTCGGGTTCGGAGGTATACGTCATGTCGCGGCGGATGCTGGCTGGTCGATACACATCAAAAGCCTCCATTCCATATTTGTTGGCTATAGCCTACCGCTAGTGGCGGTGTATAACCACCCATGTTGGGTTGGTGCGCGGCGTTTGGTGATGATCACGCTGGGCAGGTCTCAGGTGACCACAGTCCACGGGATTCATCGGCAGCGGCGCTTTCGGCCGCTCGAAGTTCCGCCTGGTAGCGGTGGGGTGTCCTGTACGTGTATTCGTTGGCGTAGCCCTCGGCGATGAGGTCGAGATTGACAAGTCGCTCGGCGGTCGTCCAGACATACGCCAGGCCGCGCCCGTAGCGGTCGATACGGTCTTGGGTGGGGTCGTATTCCAGGTAGACCGACTGGCCAGTGAGCAGGGACTTGGTGTACTCGGATGCCTCACGCGAGAAACACTGAACCGGCTTTCGCGGGTCAAGGAGTTCGGGTGTGTCGACGCCGATCATGCGGATAGTCGTTGGCGTACCGTCGATTTCGACCACGATCGTATCGCCGTCGATAACGCGTACCACAGGAAACGGACCGTCGATCACATCCGTGGCCGGCATCGGCGGATAAGTGGCGGTAGTGGCAGTGTGCGCCGTCCACGATGAAGGGCTGTGACATCCAGCGAGCACTATCGCGGCCGCGCCCAGGAGTGCAGCAAGTGCGCGGCCGGAGGCAGATCGGGCGGTCATGAGGGCATGGTGACCGTTTCTGACGACGGATTCCAATGGATAGGCAGAGCGGTCAATCATGGTGTCTCCTAGTACTGTTGTCGCGGCGGGCGGTATCTCGTTGAGCGCGGGCTTTTCAGCGACACGTGATGCACCCGCGGTGGTCTTCGGATGGCTGGCAGTCATCACCCCACTCGCTTCCGGCGTGCAACCCCTCCATGCGGTCTGCGCACCCGCCGCAGCACCCGGCCCAGCCCTGCCCGTCGTCAAGGGATTCGCGACAGCCTTCATCGAACGGGTCGCGGCACGCAGCGTCGTCGTCGCTGATGTCGAATCCGTCGATGATCGTTGCTATGGCATCGGGTATCGATGAATGCGGGATGGCCGCGGAAAGGCGTTCGAGCTGACTTGACGTGAGCCGGGAACCGGCCCAGTCGTCGGCTTGATCGTGTGAAATCAATTGCAGGACTGTCATATCCAATGAACTCATAACAATTAGTGTAGTCGATAAATACGGGCTGTGTGAACGGTTTCGCGACATCATGTCGAATGACGCAGCAAGAGAACGGGTTCGGGGGCTGATTCGTTTGCGGCCGACTCCAGCCCGGTGACGGTTGCAGGAGGTATGCTCGGTGCGTGGCCCTGGTGCTTCATAGTCTGCGGGGATTTCCCCATACGGATATTGCTGCACGCCTGCCGCTGGAGCTGTCGGTGGCCGGACGGTTGCGCTCAGATATGCCGGGTCGGTTTTGGTTCTGCCGGGTAACGGCTGAGGTGTGGTGCCGGCTGGATGACTCCACGGAGCGGCGCCATATCAGTGATGCCCTCTTGTCCGAGGATGGTACTTCGTTGCGCGTGAGCGCACTGGTGGTGACTCCAGCGGCGAGTAATCAGGTTCTACAGGCCGGGATTCAGAACCTTGCAGTGCACGCTGGGGCGGTCCTCGACCCCGTTCTGGGCGAGTCGGGGGTTTTCAACGCCGCGCAGGTCGGTTACCTGGGCTGCGGACTGTTGGACGACGCGACGCAGGTGCCACCTCGGGTCTGAGTGGGTGATCCCGCGCCTGGTCAGGAGTGGCTTGACCACCAGGTATAAAGCTGTTCCAGAGTGGGTGTTTGCGGTGTGTCGGCGTGGATCGTCGCCAGCACGAGTGTCGATGCGGTGGTCCAGGCGACCATGGGTTGACCGGCAGGGTTGGTGCCACACAGCAGGGTTCCGGCGACACGTTCGGGGCTGGCGTTACGACGCCACGCGCCCGGGGACTGGTAGCCACCTGGGCAAACCTTCGCGGTGGTGGAGGAGGTGACTTCGGCGAACGCGGCATCGAGGTCTGTCGTGGCGTCATAGAGCGTGTAGTGCGCGGTGGTGGCCTCGGCGATGGCGGGGTGTGGTCCGCAGCGCAGGCCAGCCAGGGTTGGCGCGGGCTCCACGGTGGGAGTGCAGTCGGATGGTCGATATCCAGGTGGCAGGTTGCGGCGCAGGAGTTCCACAGCGACCGTCGTGGTGTCGGTGGCGGTGTCCGGGGCGCTGGTGGTCTGCGGCGGTGCTGGTGATGGCCATAGAAGGATCACCCACAGCACGACCGCGATGGTCGCAACAACGGCAAAGATCGACCACAGGATAACCAGAGGTCGTTGCATACGCGGTTGGCGTCGGTTCGGGGTGATAGCGATCGTGTGGTCGAAGCTCGCGCCCAGATGTGAGTCCTGGGCGCTGACGGATGTGCCGTGGGCGGCAGCGCTCACGCCGAGGTCAGTGGCCGGCGGCGGGTACGGGTGTGGGTCGTCGGCAGCAGACCAGGTGAAGAACTGGCTGAGTTCGGGAAGGGGACCAGTGGGCGCGTCGTCGGAAGTTGGTGTCATGAGTGCTCGGTTCGGTGCGCGGCAGTGCTGGCTTCCGCGCATGCCCGCTTGAGTAGATCGGCAACGTCGCCGTCGCCGCGTCGGCGAAGGATGTGCTCAGGGCTTGCTTGCGGGTTATCCAGTGCGGCGGACATGGCAGCGTTGGGGTCTCGGGGATCGCGCCCGGTGAGTTGAGCGATCTGTTCGGTGGCCGGTGCTGTCGGATCGAGTGTGGCAATCGAGTATGTGCGGCGGTGAGTGTTGAAGGTGATGATCAGTGTGTCCCCGAGCGTGGCGTTCAGCTCGTGGGCGTGGGTGCGGAGCGAGCCGATGCGTGCGTTGTTGCTCGCGTTGGTAACCCAGGTGACGGTGATCGGGCTATGGCGTGGATTGGTGAAAGTCTGGTGCCCGCCGAGAGTGATGTGCGCGGCCCGCGCGACGGACACGGCAATACCGCGGCCAGACCCCCGTTGTAGATCGGTGGTGACCGGTAGTGCAAGCCGGATGACTTGAGTGTTGGTGCGGTACACGCCCCGGGCCTGGTTGAGGGGTCTGCTGGATGGGGCAGGGTCGTCGGCGGTGCGGCGGCGGCTGTAGCCGTCTCGGGTGATGTATCGGGGTGTGGCGAGGTAGGTGCGCAGGGATCGTGCGCTGATGTCGGGGTATGCGGCCTGGAGGTCATTGAGTAGCTCGGTGGTGGGGACGTGCCCGCCATGGTCATCGATGTATCTCGCGATGGCTTCGTTGATGCTGGTGTACTGGGGTAGCTCCCATGCGCGCAGCGCCCAGGTGGTGCGGCTGGCCCGCGCGAATTCCTTGTGGGCCGAGAGCACGGTTGTCACCGAGCCGGGCGAGGCGGGAATGCCGATATCAGCGCGGAGCTCATCGACGGTGAGTGGCCGTTGGTGTGCGTGCAGTACCGCCGCCGCCATCTTGGCCGTGGTCTCTGCGGTGTGGGTGATGCGTCGGCCAGCGATGGTGGTGTGGAGGTAGGTCTCATCGAGGTAGGCGTCGATCGCGTCAGGGTGCATCCCCGCGGCCTGCAAGATGGCGGTCAGTTCGGTAGTCCGCAGCGCGCCTGCACCTGTTGTAAGGGCTTGCGCGGCAACGCGATCAATGGTTTCACGGCCGCAAAGTCCGGTGTTCTCCAGCCATTGGCGATGGCGGCGGTACGGTCCGGCGACGTACAGCAGCAGCGCTGTGGTGTCGGACGCAAGTGACTGGTCTGACTGGCCAAGTTCCTTGGTGGCCAGGTGGGCGGGCACATAGGGGCCAAGTCGCTGGGCGAGCAGCTGCGCGTGGCGGTGCAGGGGTTCGTGTTCGGCGTGCTCAAGGAGTCCGGTGAGTTTGCGTTCGGCCCGCCGAGTCCGTCGGGAGACGCTGGCTTTGGCGCAGCCCAGCATCGCTGCCACCTGCCCGGTCGACTGTGGATCGAGTGGAGTGACGCGGGTAGCGACGATGGTGCGGGTCTCGGGGTCAAGTTGGTCAAGCAGCTTGGCCGCCGCACCAGGGGCGGTATCGGGGTGGCCGGCTGTTGCGCTGCGAATCGCGCGGCGGGCAGCGCCGACGATCGCGTCGAGAGCACTGGCCCCGATGGCCGGTTGCGCAGCAAGGTGTTTGACGGTGTGAGCACCGATATCACGCCACGTTGGATACATCTTGGCGTATGCGGCCAGGCGTGGTGGAAGCTGACTGTAGGGAATCAATTGGTCAGCGATCACGTCGAAGTCCTCAATGAGCTCGCCCAGCGGTCGCGTCGAGTCTTCGACTATGGGTTGGGACATGCGGGAACCTGGCTATCGTGCCGGATGAGATTGCCCGACATGGAATCTAGGCATAGGACGCCTTTGAGGGAACTGGCCGCACGGTCGGGCCTACGATCGATGTTCGTGGGCCTCGGGCTTCCAGCGCATGGAGCGCCAGATGCGCCGCAAGGAGCACAGCCACAAAAATGCGACCATGGTAACGGTCGCAGCGATCATGACCACTGGGCTCCAGGCGCCCTTGTGCGTGCCTACAAACGCTATCGCCCATGCCGTGCACATCGCGAGGAGAAATAGCGTTCCGATGCGGGTAAACATCCAACGCTGCGTCCAGCGTTCCGCTTGATCCAGCCCACGCGTGACCGGATTGCTAGCCATTGTCGGCACCCCTCTGTGTTGCGGTGGGGTCGAACCAGCCCAGGAAGTCAGGCCCTGAGCTGACGCTCTCCAACGGCTGTTCCTGACCTGAGACCAGCACCTTGCCGTTGCCCAAGGCCATCACCTGGTGGTCCTTCCACATACCGACATCACCGGCCTGCAACTTCGTCGGCGGGATCGGCTCCGTCACCGGAGTCCCCGCAGGAGGCAACGTAACCCCAGCCTTCTGATACGACTCAGACACCGACGAACCCGCCAACGCCGCCCGCACCGCCTCGGCACCCACAGGCGACCGCGCCTCGAATACTTCACCGGCGACGTGCGGTTGTTTGCTGCTCTGATTGTCCATGTGACTTTGTCCCTTCTGCTCTGCTGCGAGGTGTTACGGATGAACGGTAGCGGTGTCGTCGGGGCCGCCTCCCGAGCTGGCCAGATCTCGTTGTCGTTGACGAATCCGCCGACGGACTGCCATCGTTCCCATGCGGCTGGGGTCGCTTGCTGAGGAATCCATTCTGATTACCGTTATCGTGTGGCCGCCCTCAACCCATGAATGCGTAGTCGTCACCTGCTCGATCAGCGGTGCAAACTCACGCGCGCGTTGCTTGGTTTCATTCTCGCGGTCACCTGCAATGGCGCCAAAGTCGTGAAGTGCCAGCGCGAGCCACCGGGCGGCGGACTCGGCTTTCACCCATTCCTCGGCCGGGGTGTAGTACCCGCCTGGGTATCCTGGACCTTCAATTTCGAACGTCCACAGTGACGTAGCTCCGTCAGCTCCCATGTCACTCTGTCTCCTTGTATCCGTTGGGTATTGAGTCGCGGTGTCGGTACCAGGCATGGCGCAGGAACCGTTGTGCGGGGTTACCTGCTGATCTGGGTGAGCCCACCGCGGCGTAGCAGTGTTTTCACTGCCTCGTGTTCGTTGTAGAGGTAGGCCCTGGCCAGGAGGTCGTTGAATGCTCTCGCTACACCTGGGTCGTTGTCATCGACCGGGATCGTGAGCAAGACACCGGCATCGGCGCCGATGAGCAGGCTGTTGGCGACAAACACGGCCGTGCGTTTGTTACCGTCCTCGAACGGCTGCGCTTTAGCGAGGTTCACGAACAAGTCCAGTGCGTTTTCTTCGGCGTCGGGGCTGCGGGTCGCGTTGTCCAGCAAGACTTGGAGCTGATCTTCGGTGAGCGCGTCGGGGGCGTGGCGACCGTAGGACGTAGTGACACCGATGGCCTGTTCCTGGGTTCGTAACCGTCCTGGATGCAGGGCTGCGCTGCGGGTGAGGGTGGCGTTAATGGCCTGCACGAATCCGGCGTCGATTCGATGCGCGGCGTGGTCGATGACGAACTGGGCCGCATCGCGTAGATCTTCCAGGAGTGCCAGGTCAGCGCGCGATGCCACGCCGTCAAGGCTGCCGGTCCGCAGGAAGTTCTCAGTGTCCAGCCGGCCGGTGGACAGTCCGTCGAACACTCTGCCCGACGAATAGACCACACCGGCGAGGTCAGTCACGGTGAGTCGACCCACGGCACGGTCGTCTTGGTCGGCTGCGTTCATGGCTTTTAGTGTAGTCGATTAATGAAGTCGGCGGATAGGGATTGTGTAGTCGATTATCATCGACGTATGCCGTCTCCCGGAAGACCGCCTTTGAAGGCGGGGCAACGCCGAAGCGCTGCCGTGCCGGTCCGGTTCACCGAGGAAGAGCGCGAAATCATCGACTCCGCAGCCGAAGCCGACGGACAGGCCGTATCGGCATGGGTCCGCGACCGCGCACTTGCCGCAGCTCGCCGGCGTTCTCGGGGCCGAGGAGAAGAGGGTTAGTTGCGCACGCCTGAGGGATGTGGGCCGTCGAGTTCGGCGTGCGCGGCGGTGATGTGGCCGACAGCTTCGTCGGCAAAGACGGTGGCAGCGTCGAGTTCAGAGGGTTGGGCATCGTCGGCCTCATTCACCATGACGTACATGGCGAAAGTCCAGGCCCTACGGGCGTGGACGATCCGCAGTCGCGGTTGAGCCATTGCCCTCACCGAGGCATGCAGGTTCGCACGGGCCTCACCGAGCCACACGCTGGGCAGCTGATTCGGGATCATGTGCTGTTTCTCACGCGCCTTCCTTCGGCAGGGGAGCAGTGCCGGTAGCTACTCGCGCGGGGCCTGCGGGGCGGGCGTCTTCTTGCTCGCAGGACGTTCCCGGGGTGCCTTCTTCTCGGGGCTGGCGGGGCCATCGCTGCTGGCGGTTCCGGTCGCTTGCCGCGCGAGGGTGAGCGCGTCGGTGAGGGCTTGCACTCTGTCATCTGCGCTGCGCTGTACGAGTGCGAGCTGCTCAGCGTGGGCAGTCTGCAAGCGTTCACGTTCGGATCGTTGCTCGACGCGGACACGATCAAGTTCGGCGGTAAGGGTGGACACTGTGGCGCGCTCGGTGTCTGCGGCTCGTTCTGCCGACTCGGCGCGTGCCTGAGCTGTAGCGAGTTCGACGCGTAGCGCCGCAGCGTCTGCCGTGGCCGCGCGGACTTCCTCGCGCGCAGTGTCGATCTGGCTGCGCAGGGTGGACTGCTTTTCCTCGGAATCCGTTCGAGCTTGGTCGAGTTGGCCGCGCAACTGCGCCGCGGTCTGCCGTTCACGCTCGGCCGATTCATTCGCCGCGGCCAGTGCTGCTTGGGCTGCGCTGGCCTCGATTTGTGCGGCTTTGGCTGCCTCGCGGGCGGTCTCGACGTGGCGGTCCCGTTCTGCGAGTTGCTCGCCGAACCGAGCGCGAGCATCGGCAAGGCTGGCTTCTGCCGCTGCGACAGCTGAGTCGGTCTGCGAGCGCAGTTCGGCCATTTCAGCCTCGGTAGCGTTGCGGAGTCGCTCAACCTCGGTGAGAGCGTCTTCGGCGAGCGCGTCGGCTTCCTCGCGTTCCTGGTGTGCCTGCGCTGCTCGCTCGTCGGCGGCCCGCGCGGTGCGCTCGGCAGTGGTGGCACGGCGCTCGGCTTCGGTGACTTTGGCAAGGGCGTCACGGTGGGCGTCCTCGACCTCGGCCCCGGCGGCTTCGACATCGCCGGCCGCGCGAATCCCGACCAGCACGTCATCGAGATATTGGCGGATCTCAGACACCCTCTGAGGGAACTCGGCAAGACGTTGTTCAAGGGTCGCCCGCGCCATCGAGACCGGTGCATCGGCTTGCTCGGTTTCAGTGTGTCGCGCTTCGCCCGAAGGGGCCTGCGTGCGGCGTGCCTTCCATGCGTTCGCGCGGTTGTGAACCGGCCCGCCACTGTCGTCGGCCCGCTCGCAGTAGCGAGAAGGACGGCCAGTGGCCGGGTCTGGGCGGCGAGGACGAGAGCAACCGGGGTAGTGACAGCGGTCAACGGCCGTCGCCGCGGCTGCGTTCGCATCAGTCATACCGCCATCTTATCACTTTCGTCACCGAATAGCACATAACGAAAGACGAAACGGAACGTAACGAAACGAAACATGGGCAGCCAGCGATTCGCACCTTTGAGCCAGGTACCAGGAACCAGGAACTACGGGGGGGCAACGTGGAAGTAGCGGTGGTGGCCTGGCTTCAACGCAGAAGACTCGCCGCCGCAGGTTTACGTGCAGGAATGAGATTCGGTGTCGTTTGATCGCGAAGTTTAGGGGTACTGAACTGTTCGTGAGAATGTGAGTATTCGTGATCGAATGTGTGTTTTAGTGAGTGTGTGAAGTTGGCTGAGTGGGCGCGTGCGAGTGGTGTGCATCCGCAGACGGCGTATCGGTGGTTTCGTGAGGGTCGGATGCCGGTGCCTGCTCGCCGGTTGGAGTCGGGGACGATCTGGGTCGATGCTCCGGCCAGCCGGGTGGCTGGCCGGACTGTGGTGTATGCGCGGGTGTCGTCGCATGATCAGCGGGCCGATCTGGACCGCCAGGTTGCACGGCTGACTGATTGGGCTACGTCGCACGGGTATGTGGTCGGTGAGGTCGTGACCGAGGTCGGGTCCGGTCTGAACGGCAAGCGGCCCAAGTTGCGTAGGATCCTGTCAGACCCGTCTGCTTCAGTGGTGGTCGTGGAACACCGTGATCGGCTCGCGCGCTTCGGGGTTGAGTATCTCGAAGCCGCGTTGTCTGCGCAGGGCCGCACGATCATCGTCGCCGACCAAGGCGAGACCGTCGATGATTTGGTGCGCGACATGATTGAGGTGCTGACCTCAATGTGCGCGCGCCTGTACGGACGCCGGGGGGCGCGCAACCGTGCGATGCGGGCGGTGACGGCCACCAAACAGACTGAGCCTGTCGGGGTGGTTGGTGGTGGCTAAGTTCGAGATACCCGAGGGTTGGACCGCGCAGGCCTACCGGTACGCACTGGATCCGACACCGACACAGTTGCGGGCGTTGGCTTCTCATGCTGGTGCTGCGCGGTTTGCCCACAATCACATGTTGGCGTTGGTGAAGGCAGTGATGGATCAGCGGGTCGCCGAACGCAGCTACGGCGTCCCTGAGGATCGGTTGACCTCGGTGTTGGGGTGGTCGTTGCCGGCCTTGCGCAAGGTGTGGAATCAGCGCAAACCGTCGTGCGCGCCATGGTGGGCCGAGAACTCCAAGGAGGCCTACAACACCGGCCTGGATGGGTTGGCCCACGGTCTGGACGCGTGGTCGAAGTCCCGAAAAGGTGAGCGGGCCGGCCGCGCAGCCGGTTTTCCGCGGTTCAAAACGGCCCGCGCCCCGCGCTCGGTGCGGTTCACCACCGGTGTCATCCGGTGCGAGGCCGATCGTCGCCACATCACGTTGCCGCGACTCGGCGCGGTCCGCAGCCATGAATCGACGCGCAAACTGGCCCGCCGGATAGAGGCCGGGACGGCGCGGATCTTGTCGGCCACCGTGCGCCAAGACAGTGCCGGACGCTGGTACTGCGCTCTGCAGGTCATCGTCGCGGTCAAGGCCCGGCCCGCGCACGCGCGGCGGTCAATCCATCCGATTGTGGGTGTCGATGTCGGGGTGAAAGCCGACAGCCTGCTCGTCGTGGCGACCCCCGGGGGGACCGAGATCGATCGCGTTGCTGCGCCGAAGTCGCTGACCGCTGCGCAGGGCCGGTTGCGGGCGCTGCAGCGCCGCGCCGCCCGCCAGCACGGCCCCTACGATCCGGCGACCAAGACCAAGCAGGTGCCGTCGAAGCGGTGGCGGCGCACCCAGGCCCGGATCGGCCGCACACACGTCCACGCCGCGGCCGTGCGTCGCGATGTCCTGCACAAGGCCACCACTGCACTGGCTCAGCAGCACCAGGTGGTGGTGGTCGAAACTCTGAACGCCGCGGGCATGCGCGCCAAGGGCGGGGCTCGCAAGCGCGGGCTCAACCGCGCCTTGGCTGATGCCGCCCTGGCCGAGATCCGGCGCATGCTCGGATACAAGACACGTTGGTACGGCAGCCATCTAGTGGAGGCCGATCGGTTCTACCCGTCATCGAAGACGTGCACGGCCTGTGGGAGGCGAAAGTCAAACCTCACCCTGGCCGATCGAGTCTTCGAATGTGACGACTGCGGTATGCGGATCGATCGCGATCTGGGTGCCGCGACCAACCTCGCCCGACTCGGCGTACCCACACATCAGGGTGAACAGAGTCCCGCCGGGAGTGGCCCGGTGGCAGGACGTGGAGCCACGCGTGAGACCGAACCCGCACCAGCGGGCGACGCAGCGGGCGATGAAACGTCAACCCCGCACCACCACCCGGTGGACCAGACGGGGACCGCCTCACCGCAAGGCGAGGCTGCCTAATGAACGAGCACACTCACATTCGCTCAACAAAAGGCAACGGCAGGAACTGCCGGGCTCTGTACTTAAAGCGCTACTCAATGCGAGGGACGTGCCGCGGTGGCCGCGGTCCGTGCTCGGGTGGCATCGCGGCGCAGCGCCTGGGTTAATGCGTCGTTGTCGGTCAGATCGGCTGCGGTGGTCAACGTCCGCGCTATGCGGGCAAGCAGCGCCGGGGGAGCGGCGATGGGACCTTGGGTGTGCTCGGCTTGAATCATGCCTGCGATGGACAGCAGTTGCGCCGTCTCGCGTTGGCGCGCGGCTCGTTCTGCGGCGGTGGTTGCCGTCGTGCTCTGGTAGAACAGCAACGTCTCGGCCAGGCCGCTGATCAAGCGTCCGAACACCGACACGCTGATGTGCACCGTCCGGGCAAGGGCGAAGAGATTCTCGCCCGGTTCCTCATCGGTGAATGAGGCGACGATTTCGTCGGCGAGAGCATCGAGGGCGGCGTGATCGAGTAGAGGCTGTGCGGACCGTTCGCTGATACCTAGCTGGCTGGCCACGGTGGCGTGGCGCTCAGCAAGGAGCGTGCAGGCCGCCTCGTGGGAGAGCACCATGCCACGATCACTGATGCGGGCAATCAGGACCGCCGCGCGTTCATCTAGCCAAGCCTGTTTGTCCGGCAACGCGTTCCGCCTTTCAGATTTCCCAGGGGTCCTCCCCACGGCTAAAGCCGGGGGGATTCCAAGCACGGTTCATACTGCGGGTACAGCAGTGGTCTCCGAGAACATCCACGCACTGTCGGTCGGGCATTCCACGTGCGTGACCTTGCCTGCGAGGTCGAGAGTGGCTGGGCATTTGAAGTCGTGAAAATAGGTGGACGTCCCGCCGGGAGAGTCGACCGTCGCGGTGAACTGACATGTGACGAGCGCTCCGCCAGCGGCGGGGTCTAGGCAGGAGACTCTGCTGATCTGGATGTCGCTTCTAGTATTCGCCGACATCCACTCAGCGAACTGGGCCGGCAGCGACGGGCTAGGAGGCGATGTCGTGGTCGTGATCCTCTGAACAGCGACTACGCCGCCGAGCGCCACCACAAACACGGCGAGGGCAAGAATGGCCCACTTCGCCGGTGCACCGAGTCGCTGCGCCCGAGGCCATGGGCTCGGGCGTTCAAGTCTCATGTTTGACGAATCTCCTTGCTCTGCAACCAGGTCGGAATAGCCGAAGCGCAACCGCCCCTGCTGCTGTGGCAACCTCTCCGATGCAGATTCACACCGCCCACTGTCGAAGCCGGATCCAGTCATGCACGAATTCCGTTCTCTCCGTATTCTATTGCGGGCTGAGCGGGGTCGTCGCCCGAACACGGAACCTGAGGCATCGGAGGCATCGGCGCCGCGCCTTGTGTCTTCTCGGTCTCCCTGTCTTCGTCCGCCTGGCGCGCCATCGCTTTACGCAGCTTTTCGCGGTATTGCGAGGCTGCGGCTATTGCGGTCAAACGTGGCTCCACGGATGGCCGCTGGTTGAGAGCAACACAGATGGCGGCGAGCTGCGCGTCGAGCACGCCCTCTACATCGGGGACGAGCGTGTTTCTGTTGGTGGAGGTCGTGCTCATCTCAAACTCGATTCGGTCCTCATTGTTCTTGTCCTCACTCACCTATCGCTCTCTTCCTCTTGGTACGTTTCGCGGACTATGGCTTGCCGACGAGGGTGCGCAGTCGCTCGACTTCATCCGCCAGCTCCAGGTGCAACGCATCCCCGCCGCCCCACTCGTAGGTGTACCGAGCCCGCACAACCATGTCGATGTCCTCGCGCCGCTGGCCCGCCTCAAGTGCACGCTCGACCGTCGCCCTAACGTCGGGGTCTTTCACGAGTTTCCCGCCTTTCTCGTCTCCGGCTCGCTGCTCATCGTGCGTAGCGACGTATTGGGCGATGGCCTCGCGCATGAGATCGCTGGCGCTTCGGTTCTCGCGGTCGGCTAGCTGGTCGACACGCTCGCTAAGCGCACGGGGCAGCCGAACTTGCCGGCGTGGCGAGACTGCTCCCGGTTCGGAGGCGGGGTCAACGCTGGGCCGACCACCGGCCCGGCGGATCAGTTCACGGCTTGATCGCGTTGCCTCAGTGCCCGTTTCGCCGCGCTCGGGATGAATGCCGCGGTCGGCACTTTCGGCCCAATCCGCAAGCTTGTTGTATCGGTCCTCCTGGTCGATGTTCATCGGTCGCCCTCCTTTTGATCGAGTCGGTCGAGGAACTTCACGCGAACAGCCATGACATGGAAGATCCTCACGGTTGACGGCGGGATGACCTCTGCCATGACTTCAATCAGCGGACTCTCGGTGAACTCGATGGCCATACCCAGTAGTGTACTACACAACCGTGTAGTTGTGTAGTACATATCTCGGGTCTCGGGTTCGTTTCCTTCACCCACCCCCAGTTAACGCCGCTGCGTTGAGGTCTATGCCCTGGACGCTGTGCCACCCGCCAACCACAGCCGGTCAACTTGGCTGGCACCGGGTAGGGGAGTGAGAACTCGCTAAAACCATTGGCGCGGTGCCATATTGACGCCACCGAGGTCTGACATCGCGTGCTTGGCGGGCGTCGCGCAGCATGAGTAGTCCCCATGTTGGAAAAGTTCGGCGGAGAGTCCCACCGCCACGGATCGTTGAGCGCTCCATCGTGCACTCAATGTGTGCACTGCAAACGCTTGGTGCATTGCATCTAGTGTGTGCTTTCATGGTTGGTGTGGAGAACACAGACAAGCGGCGGACGACAATGATCGACCAAGCGCGGGATGTTTTGGCCGAAGCTAAGTATCGCGAAGAGCTCGCACGGACTGCGGCGGGTTGCATCGCTGGCGCCCTGGCGTGGGGCCTGCGCGAACAGGGCCTCACCGATAAAGCGATCGGTGAAACTCTCGGCGTTTCGCGTAATCGGGTGGGCGATCTCGTCGACGCGGGCATGTACCCGACGATTTGCTCGGACATGCGGCTAGGTGATGACCGTCAGCGTGAATACGTCACCGCTGAGGTAGAAGCTGTTTACGGCCCGCTGGCACGGCCAGCGAGTGGGTGGACCCACACGAAAACTGCTGCGAGCGGCACGGTTGCCAAGACTAACGGCATCCCCCTACCAGCGACTGTCCGTGACCCGGAGCACCTCAGCCTGTCCGGCGCCCAGTTCGACAACCTCGACACCGGTGAGCGAATCCTCGTCTACACGTTGGACCGCCACTACGGCCAACCGCTACTTGATGCGAACTTGCGCCGGGTGGGGGCAGACCACCGCGGTGAATATCGCATCGACCTGTGGTCGTCACCCGGCGGGGTACACCCGTACCCGCTGGAAATACTGAACATCCAGGCCGCAGATCTACGTTTCGGCAAGAATTGGGATTCGCCCAAAGAACGGCGCACCGACGAGCAGGCCTACTTGAACGCCATTCGAGCAGTGCGCCGGCACTACGGGATTTGGCCCCGTCCAGGGCTTACCGAGCACGCTGAGGACCTGGCCACGTAACCCGACCCCGCGACCGCGTCCTACCGACACCGCCAGCCCCCGTCGTAGAACCTGAGCGTGAGCGTTCCGGGGGTTGGCGTCGAGCCTGTTGCGGTAGCCGGTGGATCGGCGGCGGCTGTCTGTTCTCAACAGACCTGGCGGCCTGATGCAGGTACGCCAGCTCGCCTGAGGCGCATACCTGGGTCGCCGTCTCATCTGAGATGGCGGATCGAGCCCGCGTGTCGGCGTTAGTCGCCCTGGATGGATTGGATGTAGGCTGGCCAGCTCTCGGTGATTGTTTGAGTAAGCCCGAGTCGGGTTGTGTTGCGGTCGGCTTCTGTGAGCTGTTCTCGGCTCTCGGGGTAATGGATGACCATGCCTTGGCGGGAGGCGTCGCAGACAATGCAGTACGAGCGATGATCAAGTCCTAAGTAGAGCCCGGGTAGCACTTCGGTGATGTCGTAGAGAGCCTGGTCAAAGTCGATTCCATCCGAGGACCACGTGCGTCCAAAGTGGTCGAGCCAGCGAGTCAGCTCGGCGAGGAATACAACGCGGTATTGGCTGTGGCTCGCGAAGTAGCGCGCGAGGTCCAAGACCTGGCGTGTCGGCGTCCTGAGCAGTTGGACTTGCAAAGCGTCTGGGGCGATAGCGATAGCCGATGGAGCTCCGCTCAGTGCATCGCCCGACCAGGCTAAGCCTGCGACCAGCCAGAAGGAGGGTCGTAGCACTGACGAAGACAGGGTCACCACGTACGCGATCATGACACTACCCACCGACAGCGCAACCGAGACGGCTGCTGCCCATGCCGAAGGCCGGCCCTGCCAACTCGAATCGAGACACCCGCCTCATTTCCGCGACCGCCAGGTTCATTGCGAAAGCCGCCAGATGCAACCGAGTCCGGACAATTATTGTTGTTGCCGCGCGAATTCGGGTGTCGGACATGGGGCTATCTGACAGGTTGACATAATCTCTGTTACCGATGAAAGATGTTGTTGTACAACGTTATCGACGGCTAGTTCACATCGAAGTGCCAGGTCGCAGGTTCTGGAGGTGTTGCACATCAGAAGGTGAGGTTTGCTCCTGCGTTCGTGCTGCGGTTGCAGAAGTGTCGCGGGTTGCCTAGGTGATGGCCGCCAGCGACGGGGGCGTCAAGAACGCGCGTATCGCCAGGGGGCGAGGCATCGGCCGGTTGGCGCTGCGTGAGTGAGTCGGCAAACGGCGCCTGATGTAATGATCTGGGCTGCAACTATTGTCGCGCAGAAGCACGACGAGTGGCAGCCGTGTAGCGATCAGAGCGACGCCAACTCTAGCGACGTCTCTGGACAATCGTGCGTCCGCGCCATTCTCAAGCGGACCGGGCTAATAATCCTCGGATTCATCGAACTCTTGTAGAGCGCTGCCGAAGCGAAAGCCGAGGCCCTTCGTGGCATAGTTCGGGCCGCCATCTGTTGCGATAGGGATGTTGTCTGGGTCAGGTGGGGGGAGGGTCGATGGATAAGTCCCCTAGCGTGGTGGAGTTTCGGGGGGCGGGGACGACGGTGCTGGGTGTGTCGTTGACGCTGTTGGGGTGGGCCATCGCGTAGTGGTCAGTGAGTTACCTACCAAGTGACTCAACAGGAAGACACACCACGCGATGACCCAGGATCATTCTGCCCTGCTTGCCCAACTCGATGCGCTCAAGTCCGCCGATGTCGGCGCGGTGTTCGCCGAGCTGATCCGCGCCGGGTTGCAGCAGCTGATCGAGGCCGAGGCCACGGCGGCCATCGGCGCCGGCCGCTATCAGCGGACTGACGGACGCACCGTCCACCGCAACGGGCACCGACCCAAGACCATCTCGACCACCGCCGGTGACGTCGAGGTGCAGATCCCCAAGCTGCGGGCCGGATCGTTCTTCCCGTCGCTGCTGGAACGGCGCCGCCGTATCGATAAGGCGCTGCACGCGGTGATCATGGAGGCCTACGTCCACGGGGTGTCCACGCGCAGCGTCGATGACCTGGTGAGCGCGATGGGTGTGCAGACCGGCGTGTCCAAGTCGGAGGTCTCACGGATCTGCGCCGGCCTGGACAAGGAGATCGAGGCGTTTCGTACCCGCAGCCTGGCCCACACCGAGTTCCCGTACGTGTTCTGCGACGCCACGTTCTGCAAAGTGCGCATCGGGGCGCACGTGGTCTCTCAGGCGCTCGTGGTGGCCACCGGGGTGTCCATCGACGGCACGCGCGAGGTGCTGGGCACCGCCGTCGGTGACAGCGAGTCCTACGAGTTCTGGCGCGAATTCCTCGCCTCGCTGAGGGTCCGCGGGCTCAGTGGTGTGCACCTGGTGATCTCTGATGCGCATGCTGGATTGAAATCGGCTGTGGCACAACAGTTCGCGAACTCATCGTGGCAGCGGTGCCGAGTGCACTTCATGCGAAATCTGCACACCGCGGTGTCCGCCAAACACGCCCCGGCGGTCACCGCGGCGGTCAAGACCATCTTCGCCCACACCGACCCCGCCGAGGTCGCCGACCAGTGGGACCGCGTCGCCGATACCTTGGCGGCCAGCTTCCCGAAGGTGGCCGCGATGATGGCCGAGGCCAAGACCGACGTGCTGGCCTTCACCGCGTTCCCGAAGGCGCATTGGCAGAAGATCTGGTCGAACAACCCGATCGAACGGTTGAACAAGGAGATCAAGCGCCGCGCTGATGTCGTGGAGATCTTTCCGAATCCGGCGGCGTTCCTGCGGCTGGCGACTGCGGTGGTCATCGAATCCCACGACGAGTGGCAGGTCACCCGCCGCTATCTCTCCGATGTCTCCATGGACGATTTACGTGCCGTCATTGCCGCCAAACACGCTGCGGCAGCACTTGCCAAACAACACCAAATCGCCTAGCGTTCAACATGACTCGTTGATCACAACGCGTGAACCACGCCAGATCCGAAGTCCACCACTCCACGGGACGCTATCGGGTCGATATCAGCGAGCGTGCATTCTCCAGCGCAGCTTCAATCAGTGCTCGCACCGTGGGCGACTCGTGCAAGTGTTCGAAAGATGCCACGATTTGAGGTTCGGGCATGATGACTCCTGTGTGGGTTTGGAGAGGCTGACCGCACTCCATCGTTCCAGGAAAGCAACTATGGGTGGCTCCTGGGCTGAGAAGCTGACAGCGTGGGTCTGGCGCAAAGGAGAGCTCGGAGCCTCGGCTGAACCCTTCGGCGTGCCTCTGACTACTCGAGCGCCGCGCTATCGGCGATCAACCTTTAGGGCGTCACTCAATCGCCACCAACTGTGTTGAGCCGGGAGGATCTGGAGTATTCGGGTCGACGGCACCAATCATCCGGTGTTTACAAAGTCTCTCCAATCCGCGGGCGCGCCATTACTTGCCGGCAGATTCTGGCAGACCGACTTGTACGGATCTTTGAGTGCGATTGCGGCTGTGTGCATTCACTCGCTTTTGTCAAGTATCCCGTAGAGGGGGTTCTTGGCGGCTGCATGGCGGGTCTCGTTGCCGGCGGCGCTGACGTAGCGCTGCGATGTCGACATCGATTCGTGCCCAAGGAGATTCATTAACGAATAGACGCTGACTTCAGAGTTCGCGAGTTCGGTAGCGAAGGTGTGCCGCAATCCGTGCACTAGGGCGCCGCGGACTCGTTCTCCATTGATACCGGCCTTCTTGAAGGCGCGCAGAACCCGATACTGCAGAGTCCCGCGAGTAATACGCTCACCATCAGTGCCCACGAAAAGTGGCGCGTTGGGCGACCACGCCGTCACCCCCTCGCTGGGGGAGCGACGTTTAGCCCTGGGCGGTAATCGAGTATGGCGACTGTTGAGATAATCGTCGATGACCTCGACGAGCGCCGGTTCGATGGGAACGCGTCGGTCCTTCATGCCTTTTCCGCGCACGTGGATGACTGCGCCGTCGGCGCTGCGGCGGATGTCGCCGATGTTGGTGTTAATGAGCTCCTCGGATCGCAGGCCGGCTAGCAGCGCGGTGAAAACAATGGCCCGGTCGCGTTCGGGCCAGTCGCTGCGGCGCTGCTCGATCTCGTCGTCCATTGACGCGACCAGCTCCGTGACAACGTTGGTGGATAACGCTTTTGGCATGGTCTTAGCGGTCTTGGGTCGACCGATCTGAGGCATCGGGTTCGCGAGAATCAGCTCGGCGGTAAACAGGTAGGTGCACAGCACGTTCCACGTTGACCAACACCGACGAATGGAGGCTGCTTCGTGGGTGGCGGCATAGCGGGCGAACGCGGTGCGCAGCAGATCGGTGGTGATCGCGCTCATGGGCATGCCCGCCACGGGCTGCTCGTCACCGACGATGAGTGCGGCGATTGCGTCGAAGTCTTGGCGGTAGGCCTTCATGGTGTGGACCGACGGTTTGCGGGTGCCGCGGTCGGCCAGGAATGCCTCGAACCATGCCGGCCGAGTGGCATCCGCGTCGACGTCGGTCGTCGAAGAGCGCACTCTCACACGGCCAGTATATCATGGATAATGAAGATTATCCATGAGATATCTGCGAGAGGGGCGCACGTCTCTGAGTCACGCCAAAAACGTCACAGTGACGAAATAGGGAAGACGGGGGCAGCGCTAACCGAGGGGAAAATGCTTTACCCACTGGGCGTTCTCCGGCGGCTGACGAGTGTTAGCGCGTGCTGTGAAGCACAGTGGTGACCGGCGCTGTCGACAGGCCGCGGCATCTGCCCTAGTCGACTGGGATGAAAGGTGTTCGCCGAGCTGATCCGCGCCAGGCTTCAGGCGTTGATCGAGGCCGAGGCCACCGAGGCGACCGGCGCCCGGCGTTACCAGGGCAACGGCGAGTGCCCGGTGCATCGCAACGGGCACCGGGCTGGCGACCGGAACGTCCGACAGATCTGGTGCAGCACCTCGACCGGTTTGGTTCCAACGTGGCTGTGGGGGCGGTCACACCATCATCCCACCCGAGAAGCCCAATGGCGGTGCGCCGGTCATGGAACGGTTCCGAATTCGGCATCCAGGGCCAATAGCGGTAAGTCGTCGCCCGGCCGAACGAGCCCCCGCTGACGGGTTCACCGGTGGCGGCCAGACGAGGCGACTGGGTCAGTCTGGCGTGCGACGCTGCGAAGCCAACTGGTACGAATATTGCCTTCTGCGTGTGGTCACCTGACTTGGCCCCACTTCGGTCGTCGTTCTTCACGAATTCTGGCCCCGGGGTGGTGATCATTCCGGCCAGGTGGGGCGCGGTGTGTCGTCACCAATTTTGGCCCCACCCTCGTTCAGATCGTTCCTGTCGTCCGTCGTCTCTGGCGGCCGTCAGGGAGGTCGGTCAGGATGCGGTCACGCGTGGAGCTGTTCGAGAAGATCAGAAGAGACCACCGTCTCGGTGAGGTGTCGATCCGCGAGTTGGCGGATCGTCATGGCACGCATCGTCGGACGGTGCGCCAAGCCCTCGAGGACGCGGTCCCGCCGCCGCGAAAGGCCTATCCGGCGCGCCCACGCCCAGCGATCGACGAGTACGTGGCGGTGATCGATGAGTGGCTCATCGCCGACGAGAAAGCCCCCCGCAAACAACGACACACCGCCCGGCGGATCTGGCAGCGACTGGTCGCCGAGCACCAGGCCACGTGCTCGGAGGTGACGGTGTCGCGTCACGTCGCGCGCCGTCGGATCGAGTTGGGACTGCTCCGGCAGGAGGTGTCGATCCCGCAGACACATGAGGCCGGCGCGGAGGCCGAGGTCGACTTCGGCGAGTTCTACGCCACGATCGCCGGACTAGTGGTGAAGTGCTGGATGTTCGTGATGCGACTGTCGCACTCGGGCAAAGCGTTTCACGTCGCCTTCGCCACCCAAGCGCAGGAGGCGTTCCTGGAGGGCCACGTCTTGGCCTTCGCCTATCTGGGCGGCGTCCCTGGCCGGATCCGTTACGACAATCTCAAACCCGCCGTGATCCGGGTCCTCAAAGGACGCGACCGCACCGAGTCCGAACGGTTCACCGCGCTGCGCAGCCACTACGGGTTCGACTCCTTCTTCTGCCGCCCCGGCATCGACGGGGCGCATGAGAAGGGTGGCGTGGAAGGTGAGATCGGCCGCTTCCGACGTCGCCACCTCGTCCCGGTCCCCACGGTCGCCTCCCTGGCAGAGCTCAACGATCTGATCGCCGACGCCGACCTGGTCGACGACACCCGGGTGATCACCGGCCGCCCGATCACCATCGGCGCCGCGTTCGCCGCCGAGACGCCGATGTTGATGGGTTTGCCGGCCGAGCCGTTCGACTGCGCAAGGCTGCTCCACGCTCGGGTCGACAACCGGTCCAGAGTGTCTGTGCGGCAATGCTTCTACTCTGTGCCGGCCCGCTACGCCGGGCGACGTCTACCAGTGCGCCTGGCCGCACGGACCGTCGAGATATATGACGGGCCCCGGCTGGTGGCCTCCCACGAACGGGCGGTCGGACGTTACGTCGAAGTGCTGTGCCTGGACCACTACCTCGAGGTTCTCAAGACCAAACCTGGTGGACTACCCGGGGCGACCGCGCTGGCCCAAGCGAAGGCCCGCGGGGTGTTCACCATCACCCACCAGTCCTACTGGGACGCGGCCCGCCGGGCCCGCGGCGACGCCGCCGGAACCCGCGCTCTGATCGCCATCCTGTTGGCGCACCGCACCATGGCTGCCGCGGCTCTGATCACGGCGATGGACCGGGCCGTCACCTCAGGATGCCTGGACCCCGAAACGGTGATCATCGACGCCCGCCGCCACATCAGTGCCCTCACACCCGCGGTCCCCATCGGCGGTCTGGCTCGCTACGACCGACCACCACCGTCTCTGACCGATTACGACGACCTGCTCACCGGGAGCGAATCATGACCACCACCACCAGCAGCAAGCCGGCCACCGTCGATGCCGCCGCACAAGCCTCGATCGGCGCCGCGGCACGCGAGCTGCACCTGCCCACCGTGCGCACCGAAGCAGCCCGCCTGGCCGAGATCGCCAGCCGGGAACGCCACACCCACCTGCGTTACCTCGCCGAAGTGCTGGCCGCCGAGGTCGACGACCGCACCGAACGGCGCCGCGCCCGGCGCATCAACGATGCCAAGTTCCCGAGGCTGAAACGGTTGGCGGACTTCAACATCGACGCCGTGCCCGGCGTTGCGCCCGCCATCCTGGGACATCTGGCCGCCGGACACTACCTGGATGCCGGCGAGCCGGTCGTGTTGCTCGGCGACTCCGGAACCGGCAAGTCCCACCTGCTCATAGGCCTGGGGTTGGCGGCCTGCGAACAAGGCCGCCGAGTCCGCTACGTCACCACCGCCCAACTGGTCAACGAACTCGTCGAGGCAGCCGACGACCGGGTCCTCTCCCGCGTCGTGGCCCGCTACGGACGCCTGGACTTACTCTGCCTCGACGAACTCGGCTACGTCCAAATCGACCCTCGCGGAGCAGAATTGCTCTTCCAGATCATCACCGAACGCGAAGAACGCGCCTCCGTGGCGATCGCCACCAACCTGCCCTTCAGCGAATGGGGCACCGTGTTCCCCGATCCCCGCCTGGTCGCAGCCATCGTCGACCGTGTCACCTTCAACGCCCACATCATCGAGACCGGCACCAAGTCCTACCGACTACGCACCAGCAAGACCACCACCCGAACCAAACACGGCATCTAAACCAGGTGGGGCCAAAATTCGTGAGGCAGATTCCAGTGAACGTCGCAACATCGTGATTGTTGGGAGGTTGCGGTGGTTGCTGTACGGAAGACTCGCGGTGGCGTGTTGTTGGTGGAAGAGCGGGAGTGGTTCGCTCGGCTGGTCGCGCAGGGGGTGAGTAATGCCGAGGCGTGCCGGATCGTGGGAATCCACCGCAAAACGGGGATCCGCTGGCGTTACGGGCGCACCATCCGCAACACCGCTGGTGAGGCAGTGCACTATCTGCCAGTGAGAGTCACAGCGCCTACAGCGCCTCATCCTCGATATCTGTCACTGGCCGAGCGCACGGTGATTGCTGATCTGCACCGTGCGGGCGTCGGAGTGCGCGGTATCGCCGAGGAGCTGGGCAGGGCACCTTCCACGGTGTCGCGGGAGCTTCGTCGCAACGCTGATGGTCGTGGCCGCTATCTTCCCGCCACCGCGCAGCGGCTCAGCGTTGAGCGGCGATCCCGGGCGGTGCGGACGCGACGCATGTTGCGCGACAACGAGCTTCATGGTGTCGTAACTGCGTTGTTGGGCAAGCGGTGGAGCCCCGAGCAAGTCAGCCACGAACTCAGGTCGCACTTTCCTGATCAACCTGAGCGTCATCTGTGTGTGGAGTCGATCTATCAGGCGATCTACGATCCGCGGATCGATGTGAACCGCCCGGCCAAGCGGCGGCGGCGACGGCGCCGCCGTCACGTCCAGGGCCTGGAGCGACGGGGTCGGATCACCAACATGACGATGATCGCCGATCGCCCCGTCGAGGTCGACGATCGGGTACAGGTCGGGCATTGGGAAGGTGACTGCATCATGGGTAGCGGAAACCGTTCGGCCATAGGCACTCTTGTCGAACGCACGACCCGATTCCTGATACTCGTCCACCTACCTGCGGGGCGGCCGGCCGCTGAGAACATGCGCGACGGCATCGCCGGTGCCTTGGGTGGCCTGCCGCCTCACCTTCGGCGGACGCTGACCTGGGATCAGGGTAAGGAGATGGCGCTGCATCAGCAGATCACCACCAACACCGGCGCACGGGTGTACTTCTGCGACGCACACTCACCGTGGCAGCGGGGCAGCAACGAGAACATGAACGGCTTGCTGCGCGACTACTTCCCCAAAGGCACGGACCTGAGCACCATATCGCCCGCGGAACTGCAGCACGTCGCCGACGAACTCAACGACCGACCCCGCAAGACACTGGGCTGGGCCCGGCCCGCAGCCCTGATCGCAGGTGTGTCCATCAGGACGGCGTGAACGAGAGCCGGTCAACCCCAAAAGATCGCCGTGGGATCGCGATCCACCTCAGCGAGTAGCTCTTCGACGCTGGCCGTAGACGCCACTCGATCGTAGGCATGGAACCGCAGGTTGCGGTCGCGCCAATACAACGACCACACGCCGGTGGTTTTCGCATAGCGCAGTCGGGCGATGGGGAACCGGGTCCAGTCCTCACCCATGTCCGCCCGCCACGGCGGCCGGCATTCCACGATTGTCACATGCCGTGCGGCGACATCCACCTCGACCCGAACCTCATCACGGACATGCTCGGGCACCCTGTCACGGCACCACCGCTGCACTCGGGCCACGTCAGTCTCCGGCAAAACACTCACCCGACTAGTGTGCAACCCGTCCCGTTGCGACGCTGACTGGAATCCGCCTGACGGCGGTGGGGCCAAATCACTTGACGAAACGCAGCCTTCGGTACAGACGTAACCGCTCGGCGTATGCGCGGGCCCCGCCGCATCATGAGGGGGACTCGATGCGACGGGGTTCGGTTTACCGTAACCACTGAGGTACGCCAGCGGACTTTTCTCGGAGTACCTGTTCATGGTTCATCGCTGCGCGGGTCGCGCTCTGGCTTGGCGGCGAATTCCGTTGAGTGCATCATCTTCGTTTTCCGCTCGCCAGGACAACTGTGGGTATGAGTCGCACAGCCCGATGTACACGCAGTACTCGGCTGATCACAGAATTCTGTAGGTAACGCCGCCGTCGACAACTGTCCTCACCGCCGTCCAGTTGGCGTCGCGACTGGCCCGCGGGTCAGGTCGCCTCGGGGCGCGGCTCATCGGATGCCAAGGGCGGCTGGTGGCACGGTGTGACATCGTTCGCCCGTCATGACCTGTCATGTATTCCTTTCATCTGCAACGTCCCACCCGAACTTGAAAGGCCCCGGTTGAAGGGGCTGTGCGTGGATTGCCCCGGAACCACCCCGGCGCTCATGACCATGACAACCGTCACGAGCCATGCGTGACTAGGTGGGTCCACCTCAGCAAGACCTGGGTCCCTGAGGCGGAGGTGTCGATCTGTGTGTCATCGGCCAGCGCCCGCATGAGGATGAGTCCACGGCCGCGGTGACCTGGCCTCGGCGTCGCGGATCTGGCCGCCCAGCGGCCGCCGTCAGTGATGGTGACGGCGAGGGTGTCGGTGTCGTCGGTGTAGGTGGCGGCCAGCGCAACGGTGCCGGCCCCTGCAGTATCGAGGTAGGCGAATTCGACGGCGTTGGCCAGCGCTTCGTTGACGGCCAGCACCATGTCGCTGAGTTGTTGCTCACGAAGCCAGAAATGTCGTTGTAGCCAGGCAGCAAAGTCAATCCGGGTGTGGGTGGCACTGGCTGCGTCCGCGGTCAGGGTGCGGTCGTAGCGGGATCGGCGGCCGAAGGCCGTCAGCGGTTCACCTGACCATTGACCGTGCACACAGCCTGTGTACCCGCTCCAAAACCACAACCTACATCGGTGACACATCGTCCCTGCCGGCCTTCAGCGCATCGTCGAGGGACCGGTACAGGCCGAGCTCCCGGTCCACACCCAGCAACGTGAGCGGGCGGCTGGTGGCGGGGCCATCAGCAACGACCCCGAATCGTGTATCCGGCGTGACGTCGGCGTGCGCAGCGAGGAGGGTGTTTATCCCGGCGCAGGCCAAAAAGTCCACCTTGGACAAATCGATGATGATCCCGGCTGGGGAGCTTCCGAGGGCTGCACTGATGGCCACCGCGAGCTGGGGGGCGGTCAGCGCATCCACTGAGCCCGAGACGGCCAACACCACCACCTGATCGAACCACTGGTCGTCGACGCCGAGCCCATCTCGACCCGAGACGGCATCTGTATTGCTTGCTGGCAGGTCCTCAGTCAATATCTGACCTTCGTGTCGGTCGGCTCGTCGCGCCATGGCGCCAACCCGGGACGGGTGATGCGTTCACACGACACCACCGACGATGGCGGCGGCTGGGGACTCAGCTTGTTCAAACGGCGCGGCACTAGGATGCGTCATCGCCCTTGGCGTGGCACGGCGTGAAGCCATAATGCCCTACAGACGAGGCAGCGCGCCACCTAGCGGCTTGACTCACGAAAAGTGCCCGCGAAACGCCCTCGGTGCCTCACGTAAGAATGCCCGCGAAATGGTGATCGTCGTGGAGCATGGGAAGTGGGTTGTCGATGGCGTCTCGTGCCGAGGTCACCGCCAGGTACGCCAAGGCGTATGTGAGGGCTTCGAAGAAGGACCGGGGCCGGATTCTGGATCAGGTGGTCGAGGTGACCGGCTGGTCGCGTGATAACGCCCGCCGGCGGCTCACGGTAGCGGCCAGGCGCCCGCCGGGTGCGGGCCGCAGTGTCGCAAAACGGCCGCGCAAACCGCGCTCGCCGAAGTACAGCTATGACACCCGTAAGGTGCTGCAGAAGGTCTGGGCCGCCTCGGGTGGGCAGTGCGGCAAGTACCTGGCTGCTTCGATGGCCCTGCAGCTCGACGGGTTGGAGCGCCACGGCGAGTTGGTCTTTGGCCGTGACCGTTACAGCCCGACGGTGCGCGAGGAGCTGTTGGCGATGAGCGCGGCGTCAATCGACCGCTATCTGGCGCCGGTGAAAGCCAAAGACCAGATCAAGGGCAAGTCCACCACCAAGCCCTCGCCGCTGTTGCGCTCGTCGGTCAAGATTCGCAAGGCCACCGACGAAATCGAAGCTGCGCCAGGCTTTTTCGAAGGAGACACCGTCGCGCACTGCGGGCCGACGTTGAAGGGCGAGTTCGCCCGCACCCTCAACCTCACCGATGTGCACACCGGCTGGACTTTCACGCGGACCGTGCGCAACAACGCCCACACCCACATCCTGGCCGCCCTGAAAGCAGGTGTGCATGAAATACCGTATGAGGTAACTGGTTTGGACTTCGACAACGGCACCGAGTTCCTCAACAAAGCCGTCATCAAATGGGCCGGGCAGATGGAGATCTTCTTCACCCGCTCCCGGCCGTACAAGAAGAACGACCAGGCCACCATCGAGTCCAAGAACAACCATCTCGTCCGCAAGTACGGGTTCTACTACCGCTACGACACCGACGAGGAACGTGCGGTGCTCAACCGGCTCTGGCCTCTGGTCAACGACCGGCTCAACTACCTGACCCCCACCATCAAACCCATCGGCTACGCCAGCAGCGGTGACGGCCGGCGCCGCCGTCTCTACGACCAGCCCAAGACCCCACTGGACCGGCTACTGGCGGCCGGCGTCCTCTCACCAGCCCAAGAATCGGAGCTCCTGACCTACCGCGACAGCCTGAACCCGGCCGCGATGGGACGCCAGATCGCCGACCTGCAGAACCGACTTCTCCAGCTGGCCAAGGAGAAAACCGAACAGCTCTACCTCGCCAGCATCCCCACCGCCCTACCCGACACCCGCAAAGGCATCCGGATCAAGGCCTCCTGACCCAACGCCGTTTCGCGGGCATTCTTACCTGAGGCATGGATCAGATTTCGCGGGCATCTTGATCTGAGGCATCACGCCTAGCAGTGCCGCGTTCAAAAACAGGGGTGGGGCAAAGAGTCCAACGATCCCTAATGGCCACTACGACCTTGTAACGACGACCGGCGCTCCGATCAGCCCTCGGCGGGTCCGAGCATCTGCCCTGTTCGGCCGCGCGGCCCGTGGCCAAATCACAGGGCGGATTCAACGTTCGTTATACGGTCTCACCGCGGGGGGGTCTCACCGTGCTCGACCTATGCAAGGCGTTTCACACCGACGAGTTTTGCGAACTCGGTAAACCGGGAACACCGCGCCTGAGCGGCGTGCATGCCGTCCCAGTAGATGATTGGAAGAACACGCAGTGGCTGATCAGAACAGTGGCCCCACCGAAGCCATCAAGGGTGCCGTCGAGGACGTCAAGGGCAAGGCCAAAGAGGTCACTGGCACCGTCACTGGGCGCGACGTCTGACCGAAGAGGGCAAGGCCCAGCAGGACAAGGCCGAGGTCCAACGCGAGGCGGCCGAAAAAGAGGCCGAAGCCGAAAAGGCCGGCGGCGAAGCGAAAGTCGAAGAAGCACGCCAACAGTCCCACCAGTAGAGCATGACCCGCGACGACAGCCCGGTCCGCCACGACGCAGATCGGGCTGTCGCCGTCTGGGCCACGCGAGCTGGGCAGTTGAAGCTAATGCGAGAAGGACCCGACACATTGCACCCGAACCGATTTACAAACCACCGCAATGGATTTCACGACTGGTTCGGTACCGCGGCCGTGCAAGTGGATATCTCACGTGGGCAATGCCTTGAGGGTTTAGCAGGGTTGAACCCTCAAGATTGGATCGCAGTAGGCCTCGTTGTGGTACCAGCCTGCCGGAACCGCACCCAGGACGAAATATATCTCGATGTCGTCGACCTCCGCTCGATCGACATCAGCCCGACCGGGGACGTGGTCCGCGAACTCATGAGCTCCGCCGACACCCGCCGCGCTCTGCCGGTGACCCGCATTCAGCTAACCGGCATGGATTTACAAGAACTTCTGTCCTACATGACCGGTGGCATACTTCACCTGCGCGCCGCAGGTATCGACCACGCCGAACTTGTCATCACAAAACACGACAGGCGAGCGGTCATTATCGAGTAGAGCTACCAGCACAGCGACAACATCGCAGGTTGCGGTCTCACAATTCGACTTCGCCAAGCGCTTGCGTGACCGGTTTGCCCATTTCGCGTCCGATGATGTCGGCCAACTGCCGACTTCGGGCGGCATGCAACTCGCTGACTTCGCCGATGATGCGAATCCGATCGTCGATGCTGGTGGCCGACCACCGCTCGTACGCGTCGGCCGACTTGGCGACGGCTGCCTGCAACTCGTCGTCGCTGAGTGTGGGGTACGTCGCCAGCGTGTCGCCGGAGGTGGGATCGATGACGGCGAACTCGGTCATGGCGTTCCTTCGTTTCCGTGCCTAGTGGGACGTACCTGGCCGTGCCGGCGGGGCTGACCAACCGACGAGTGTCGGGTCCTCTGTACCGCACAGTACACAAGTAACGCTGCCACGGTGGTCGCTTCGACCTGATCGAACCCAATGTGCAACCCGGTCGTATGTCCGGGATCGCGGCGACCGTTGCCGCGCAACGACATTCGTGGAAGCGGGGCGTCCAAAGCACGTGAACTCGTCGTCAACGCCTGGCTTGCATGCCACGTCGAGCCGCCACCGGTGTCGTTCTCGAGCCTTATTGACCGGTGTGGCCAAGGCATCGAAGGAGGGGCAGTCCAATCGCGGCGAAGTCCCAACTCTGGTTGCATCAGCGCTTGGTCGAGCGGCAAATCCCCGGATCGATCAAATAGTTTGGCGCAAATAGAGCTTGCGATTCTCAGTCAAAAACGCCGCGACCGAGTCTGCCGCCTGTACCGGCGATCTTCTGTCCGTGGTCACGTCAAACCATGGAAGCGTGGTCACCGAAGCGGAGGCGGAGAGTTGACGAAGTTGGACGCTTTTCCGTGAATTGAGCGGACCCAGTGCAGGAAAGGGTAGTGTACCTCTGAGTACAGTGACAGCCTCCCTCGGAGCATTAATCGTGGCACTAATCGTGCATCGAGCCGACCAGTGCCACCCGGGTTACGCTGGTGCCAAACAATCCGCTGTGGAGGAACGACCCATACGATGACGCCACCCCACACCGAACCCGGCGATTCACCCGCTACACCGTCGGTTGACGGCGCCAGTCTTGAACACGCCGATGGACCTCCGCCCACGGACACACAGCCACGGGTGGGCTTTCCGGGGGGCCTCTGGAGGACGTTGGAGAGTCACCCGCCTCCGGGACTGGCCCGTATTCGGTGGCGCAGTCCGCTGCGGGGACCATGGTTGACGTCGGTGTTCGGGCTGGTGTTGTTGATAGGGCTGCCGATCGTGACGATCACCGGCCTGCTGTCCTACATTGCCTACGGTCCGGGTTTCGGGCAGGCGATCCCGCGTGACGTGGGTTGGCTGAAGCTTCCGACCTTTGATTGGCCGACGCAGCCGTCGTGGCTCTACCGGCTGACCCAGGGGCTTCACGTCGGAGTCGGGCTGATCCTCATACCGGTGGTCCTGGCCAAGCTGTGGTCGGTGATTCCGAAGCTCTTCGTCTGGCCTCCCGCACGCTCGGTATCCCAAGTGCTGGAACGGATCACGCTGCTGATGCTGGTGGGCGGCATTCTGTTCGAGATCGTGACCGGCGTTCTAAACATCCAGTACGACTACATCTTTGGGTTCAGCTTTTACACCGCTCACTATTTTGGAGCCTGGGTGTTCATCGCCGGGTTTGTTGCCCACGTCTGCCTCAAGCTGCCGACGATGATCCGTAGTCTGCGCTCACGGAGCATGCGCAGCGTGTTGACGACCAATCGGGCCGATACCGTTCCGGAACCACCCGACGCAGACGGCTTAGTACCTGCCGATCCCGACCCGCCGACGTTGAGTCGGCGTGGCGTTCTCGCTGTGGTGGGAGGTGGATCGCTGCTGGTTGCCATCCTCACTGCGGGGCAGACCCTGGGTGGCTTCGCGCGCGACGCGGCTGTGCTGCTTCCGCGTGGCCGAAGTTATGGCAACGGCCCCAATGACTTCCAAGTGAACCGAACCGCTAGGTCAGCACGCATCACACCCGAACTCACCGGGGAAAAATGGCGGCTCACGCTGACAGGCGCAGGTCAACCGATCGTGTTGGACCGCGCGGCGTTGGAGGCGATGCCCCAGCACACTGCCGTTCTTCCTATCGCCTGTGTCGAGGGGTGGTCGACGACAGAGACGTGGACGGGTGTCAGGCTTGCTGATCTGGCCGCTGCGGCCGGTCGCCCGGCACCAAGCTCAGCCTTCGTGTCGTCGGTCGAACGCTACGGTGCATTCAACCGGGCGACGCTGCAGGCCAACCAGGTTCTCGACCCGGATTCGTTGCTGGCCCTGAAAGTCAACGGTGCCGACCTGTCCCCGGATCACGGGTATCCGGCAAGAATCATCGTTCCGGCGTTGCCTGGCGTGCATTGCACCAAGTGGGTGTCCGGCATCGAATTCCGGGCGACGTGATGCGCGCACTGGTCGATCGGGCCGGGCAACTCTACGGCGACCGCCTGTTCCACCTGTTCGTCGTGTTGGTGGCATTGGCTTTCGGCGTCTACGCTGTGGCTACGCTCGGCATCGACAATTTGTTCAATCCGTCGACGTGGTGGCAATCCATAGCGGTCTGGTTCGCGGTGGCTGTCATCGCCCATGATCTGGTCTTGTTCCCCCTGTACTCGTTGCTTGACCGGCTCATTCCCCGCGCCGCGAAGCGGGGCATGGGTGAAGCGCCCGCAGCCAGTTTCCTTCGTGTTCCCGTCGTGAACTACGTGCGCGTTCCGACTATGGCCTCGGGCCTGCTGTTGCTGATGTTTCTGCCGGGGATCATCCGACAAGGCGCGTTCACCTACGAGGCCGCGACAGGTTTGACACAGGAGCCTTACCGGGGTCGGTGGCTGATGCTTGTCGCGGCTTTCTACCTGATCAGTGTGGTGTGCTACGTCGCGGCAACTGCCGTACGGCGCGCACGGTGGTCTCGCTCAATGGGTTTCCGCGGGTCTGAAAGCGCTGAAGCTGACTCTCGCTGAAGGGCCTCAGCCCGTAACGACAAGCTCTCGACGCGACACGTCCTTGAGTAGCCGTTAGACACAACGGTTTAACCCGTCACATGGTGCTGAACGCGCCCCGGGTTTCTGACGAGAGGATGACCATGATGCCGAGCAAGTCGATGAGGACGGACGGGGCCAGTCGAGTCGCCGCAACGGGGGGGACGCCGACCCCGGGCTGGAAATTGAACTTCGCAGCAGGTTTCGTTCCGCTGATCGCGGGTGTCATGACGTTGGTGACCAGCTGGCTCGCGGTCGCGCGCCCCGATACTTTCTGGTGGACCGGCGCGGGGAGCCTGGATTTCTCGTACACGTCGCTGAGGCAGGCGGGGACCCAGACGCAACCTTTTGTCGAGCTGACGGGCTCTGTCGGCGGCGTGAACGTCGTCGCCGCTGCCGTGGCGGTGAGCGTGGTGGCGTGGTTTGGCCTTCGCGCCGGGCATCGGTGGGCGTGGTGGTTTTTGGCGTTTTGTCTTGTGTGGGTGGGCATTCACGACGCGGCGATGGCGACCCGATTCTTCGAGGCCACCGGCCAGCCGGTCATGCTGCTTCCGTATACCTACTGTGCGCTGATGCTGGCGGGGCTGCTCCGCTCGCGCAAGGCCATCTTCGTGCCGCCGCCCCTGCAGCAGTGAAGCGGCGGGCCTCCCGCCGACCGCCGACCGGGTTGCGACTGACCCGGTCGGCGGCAAACTGTTACAAGCCGTAGGCTTCTAACAGCTTGAGCCAGATCTCGCTGCGGGTAGGGAAACTCGGCACCGCGTGCCAGAGACGGTCGATGGCGACGTCGGCCACAATGGCGATGGTCGCAGCGTGGATCTGTTCCGTCACTTCGGCTCCGGTAAAGGTCGCTCCGACCAGAACCCGGCGATTCTCGTCAACCACGATCCGGGCTGTACCGGGTTCACCGCGGCCGACGAATGCAGATCCCGCAGTGGAATTCATGTCCGCATCCGCTGCGCGTGCGTCAATACCCGCGGCATGTGCGGAAGCCAACGTGTGTCCGACCGCCGCGACCTGAGGTTCGGTAAACACGACGCGAGGTGATAGCGCGCCGCCGTAGACGATAGACGGGTTGAAGCGGCCCAGAATGTGGTCGGCGGCGATGCGGCCTTGATACTTGCCCTGGTGGGTGAGCAGCGCCCGTCCGTTTGCGTCACCGACGGCGTAGAGCCAATCTTCGGCGCCGATCGCGCGCAGGTGCACATCGGTGGCGATCGGTCCGTCGGGGTTCAGACCGACTGATTCGAGCCCCAACCCGACGGTGTTCGCTCGGCGGCCGGCCGCGACAAGAACTTTCTCGGCGGTGACGGTGCTGTCATCGGAGAGTTCTACGGTGACGCCGGCTTCGGTGCGGTGCACGCTGGTGGCGGTCGTCTGAACTCGGACGTCGACACCGTCGCGGGCGAGGGCCGCTTCGACCTGCTCGGCGGCGAAGGGTTCCTCGCGGCCCAGCAATCGTGGGCCAGGTTCAACCAAAGTCACTGCGGAGCCCAAAGATTGGAAGGCCTGAGAAAGCTCACTGCCGACGACTCCACCGCCCAAGACGACGAGGCTGTCCGGAATCGTCGCTGTGGTGGTGGCTTCCCTGTTCGTCCAGGGCTGGCTGTCCGCCAGACCTGGGATGGGCAGTAGCGCAGCCGAGCTGCCGGTGGCCACGATTACCGCGCGCCTGGCGCTCAGCAGGGCATCACCGACGCGGACCTGCTTCTTCCCGACGATCACACCTCGTCCGCGCCACAACTTGACTTGACGCGCCTCCAGCCAGGGCACCTGGCCCGCATCGTCGAGATGGCCAACCAGCTCGTCGCGGCGGCGCAGTACCCCGGCGACGGCGACCGAGCCGCTCACCGCTTCGCGCGCCCCGGCAGTCCGCATGCTCTCATGCAGCGCTTGGGCAGGCCGCAGCAATGCCTTGGAGGGCATACATCCCCAGAAGGAGCACTCGCCACCGACGAGATCAGCTTCGATGATCGCCACGGTGAGACCGGATTCGGCGAGGCGCCCGGCCGCGACTTCGCCGCCAGGGCCGGCACCGATTACGACGATGTCGAAATGCTCCTCGATCAACGACGACTCACTCTCCTCTAGTCATGGATACGCGGAGCCAGCAGCGCCGCCTGCAAGACGATCGCCTCCGGAACGGGAAGCACTACAATCGGTTTAGACACAACGGCCTAACTCAGAGGGCCCAACGCCGTTGTCGATCTCTGTGCTCGGCCGCTGCCGCACCGTCACTGTACTCCATAGTCCACTCAGGATGTAGAGGCTGCAATGCACTCGCTGTGAAAGAGAAGCGCGATGAGCCACCTGTCACGATATCCACACCGTGGTCCGTTCGCGAAGACGCGCCGGTACTGGTCAGATCCGGTCATTCACGACGGAGAACGCGGCCAGGAGGCGACTTCTCAACGCATCAACCGGTGGGTTCTCGACACGGGCGATAGCGGCGATGGTGAAACGAAACTGCTCAAGATAGGCGCTACAGGGCGCGCAATCGTCGAGATGGCCGTCAAGGCGCTGTCGCGCGGGCGCATCGAGGGAGTCGTCGAGGTAGTCCGTGACGAGTTCGACGAACTCCTGACAGCGAACGACGCCGTTGTCTTGTGCCGATCCTTGCCCGACCTCCGCGTGCTCAATGTGACGACATGCAAACAAGCCAGCTCTGACTAGGCGGTGTGGACGTGACATCGGCTTTCCCTCTCTGGATGTGCGACGAAGGCTTCGGGAGACAGCGGCATCGTCGTCGGTTTTTCTTGCTCTCCTGAGGTCGTGGTTGCGCGACCGCCGACCGTTACAACCACACGGACAGAGATCGGACTTTGCCTGGTCAAGAGCGGGTCATCGGTTGGCCACTGATGGCCTCGGTAGCCGAGTCTCGGCTCAACGAGCCCGACTGCGGCGTCCACCAGGTAGAAACGGGGCCGAGGCACAAGCAACCGTGCACGGCCAAGAAGCCGTCTCCCAGCCAACTACCTTCCAACCACGGTGCTTGACGTTCGTTGCCCAGTGACCCAGGGCAGTCAATAGGTCATCGGTCATCGGTGACTCGTGGCGACCTGCAACCCAAGGCCGATGAGGAGAGCGTCCTGAACGGCGAGGTCGGTCATGTGTGTAAGCGGTTAGGTCCTTGCGGAACAGGATCATATCGTCGCCGGAGGTTCGTAGTAGTCGCGGATCCGCGCTTCTTCGGCGCAGCCGCACTTAGCGAAAAAGACTCGGGTGCGGGCGAAGCCGGAAGGTGGAGTGCTCATGTCCGCAGTGCATGACGATACAAAGTCGCTCGAGATATCACTCAACCATGCACTCGAAGTAGTCCTTTGTAAACCTTCAGCGAACTCCTGACATCCAATCGCCGCAGCGGCGGTCAGTCCGTTGATAATCGCGGTGGTGACTGTGATGACGATGCTGACGGTGGGTTACGTCATGCTGTGCCTGCACTTGCTGGGTTCGGATGCCTTTATTGGGCGGTTACGCGGCGGCACCTCAAGACTGGATCGGTCACAAGAACGGACGAGCTAAAAACCTACCAGCGTCTGGCTTCACGTTAGAATTGTGATCGATGAGTAAGACAGTGGATGAAGCGGCGTTGATCTCGTCGTTGCGCAACGGCGACCAACGTGTCTTCGCCGATCTCGTCGACGCTTATGCCCCGTCGATGTTGCGTGTGGCGCGCGGCTATGTCCCAAGTGTCGAGATCGCGGAGGAGGTCGTCCAGGACACCTGGATCGCGCTCATCAAGGGGCTCGCCGGTTTCGAGGGCCGGTCCTCTTTGAAGAGTTGGCTTTTCACCGTGATGATCAACATCGCGAAGAAGCGCGGAGTCCGCGAACGCCGCGATCGCGATACCGCGATCGCGGCATACACCGGCGGCACAGTTGATCCCGCACGGTTCCGCGCCGAGGGTGAGCAGTGGTCCGGCCACTGGAAGGACACCGAGACACCTTCGCCTTTCCCGGAATCACCGGAAGGGTCTCTTCTCAGTGGTGAACTCATGGCCGTGGCGCGTGCCGAACTCGATCTTCTCCCCGAAGCGCAGCGCATGGTGGTCACGTTGCGCGACATGCTCGGATTTGATTCGGCAGAAGTTTTGGAGATGCTGGACATCACCGCCGGTAATCAGCGCGTGCTACTACACCGTGGCCGCGCGGCGGTGCGCCAAGCCCTGGAAAGCTACCTCAAAGGAGGGGATGAATGAGCCGGGAAGCGTTGGATTGCAACGAATTCGTAGAGTTGGTCACCGATTACCTCGACGGGGCAATGGACCGGGAAACGCAAGCCCGCTTCGACAGCCACATGGTCGACTGCGATGGGTGTTGCAACTATCTCGAGCAGTTCCGGGTGACCGTGCGAACGCTGGGAGCGCTCCATGCTGATGAGCTCGAAGCCGGTTTTCGTAATCGCCTGCTGGACGCGCTGAGCGGCTGGAACAACACGTAGATAACTACGCATCCGGGTTGGCGTGGATGGGCGCAGGCGTTTCCGAACCCGGGTCCGAATTGGTTGCTACTCAGTCTAGGTCAGGAATCATCCGTGGTGCTGGCAACGAAGTCCGCCACGACCCGCGCCAATTCTGAGCCCTTGTCCTCCTGCAGGAAATGACCGGCACCGGTGATGGTGACCGGCGGGTGGCTCGCGGCACCCGGAATGTGTTCGCGGAGTGCTTGTTCGGCGCCGCGGGTAATCGGGTCGGAGTCGGAGAACGCGCAGAGGAACGGGCGGTCATAGTGGCGCAGTGCCTCCCACGCCGCACGGTTAGCCTGGGCGGCGGGATCATCGGGCATCGTCGGCACGAGAAGCGGGAACTGCGGGGCACCGGCTTTGAAGCTGTCATCCGGAAACGGCGCGTCGTAGGCGGCGCGCACGGCGGGCGTTAGTTGGGACACGCATCCGCCGTCAACGATGTTGCCGACGGCGAACTCCGGTGCGGTCTGGCTATAGTGCTGCCACGCTAGGAAGGCCTCGCCGGGAGCGTGGTCACCGGTCGGAAGAAATGTGTTGGCAGCAACCACCCGGGCGAATCGGTCAGAGTGCTCACCCACCAGGCGTAGCCCGATGAGGCCGCCCCAGTCCTGACATACGAGCGTGATCGCGTTGAATTGCAACGCCTCCAACGCGGCCCACATCCACGCGACGTGCGCTGCGTAGCTGTAGTCTTCACGGCTTGCTGGCTTATCGCTTCGCCCGAATCCGACGAGATCGATCGCGACGGTGCGGAGGCCGGCGTCGACCAGCACCGGGATCATGTGCCGGTACAGGTAGGACCACGATGGCTCACCGTGCAACAGCAGCACCACCTGTCCATCGGCGGATCCCTCGTCGAAATAATGCATCCGAGCCCCGGGACCGATTCCGTGGACGTGGGTCCGCTGGTCTCGGAGGACGCGCGGAAATCGGTCGCCGCGTACCTAGACGGAGCGATCGCAGAGGGCGCGGAAGTGGTCACCAAGCGGACCGAGGTGCCGTCGGGCCCGTACCTCGCGCCGACGCTCCTAGACCGGGTGACGCCCGACATGACCGTCGCCAGGGAAGAGGTCTTCGGCCCCGTGCTCGCGGTGATTCGGGTCGCTGATGCCGGTGAGGCGATCCGAGTCGCCAACGACTCGGAGTACGGCTTGGCAGGGTCCATCTTCACCCGCGACATCGCGACCGCGCTGCGCTATGCGAACCAACTTGACACCGGCATGGTTCACGTAAACCACGGCACCTCTAGTCAGGCGCACGTCCCGTTCGGAGGGGCCGGCGCCAGCGGACTAGGCCCTTACTCGATCGGGCATGCGGCACAGGACTTCTTCACCAAGGTGAAGGGAGAAATTGTCAAGACCTGTGGATCGGGTGTTTCAGGCGACCTCCGTTCCGGCATGCTGATCGCCGTCTGAGGTCGGTTGTGGTGGGGTGATGTCGGTGGGTCGTTCGAGCAGTTTTCCTTTGTGGAAGACCGCTCCGGCGCGCACGAGGGCGACCAGGTGTGGGGCGTTGACGGCCCTCCAGCGGGCATGGGCAGCATCGATCAGCTTGTAGGCCATGGCAATCCCGGCCGCACGCGATCCAGGCCCCTTGGTAACTTTCGTCCTCAAACGCACTGTGGCAAAGGTCGATTCGATCGGATTCGTGGTTCGCAGGTGGATCCAATGTTCGGCCGGATAGTGGTAGAACTCCAACAGCACATCGGCGTCGTCCACTATCTTGGCGACCGCCTTGGGATACTTGGCGCCGAAGTCGACCTCGAAGGCCTTGATGGCAACCTGGGCTTTGTCGATGTCCTCGGCGTTGTAGATGTCCTTGATCGACGCCAACGCGGCCGGGTGCGCTGACTTCGGCAACGCAGCAAGCACATTGGCCTGTTTGTGGAACCAGCAGCGCTGTTCTCTGGTAGCCGGGAATACCTCGCGGACCGCCTTCCAGAACCCCAGTGCGCCGTCGCCGACCGCGAGCACCGGGGCGGTCATCCCGCGACGCTTGCAGTCGCGCAACAGATCCGCCCACGACTCCGTGGACTCCCGATAACCGTCGGTGATCGCGACGAGCTCCTTGCGGCCGTCAGAGCGCACGCCGAGCATCACCAGCAGGCACAGCTTCTCCTGGTCCAAACGCACCTTGAGGTGAATGCCGTCGACCCACAGATAGACGTAGTCGCTGCCGGAGAGATCCCGGGCGGCGAAGGTACGGGCCTCGTCTTGCCACTGGCTGGTCAGTCGGGTGATCGTGGTGGCCGACAGCCCGGCGCCGGACCCGAGGAACTGCTCGAGCGCCGGCCCGAAATCGCTGGTCGACAACCCGTGCAGATACAGCAGTGGCAGCACCTCACTCATCTGCGGAGACTTGCGCGCCCACGCGGGCAGGATCGCCGAGGAAAACCGCTGCCGCTCACCGGTATCGGGGTCGACCCGTTTGTCGTTCACTCGCGGTGCTTTGACCTCGACGGCGCCGGCCGCGGTCAGCACCTCGCGGGCCTGGTGATAGCCATTGCGCACCACCAGCCGGCGGCCGTCCTCGTCGAGTTGGTCGGCGAACTGCTCCACATAGGCGGCGACTTCGGCCTGCAGCGCCGCGGCCAGCATCTGGCGGGCACCGTCGCGGACGATCTCATCGAGCAACGACCGGTGGCCGGCCGTCTTGTCGTTGGCCTCCCGGGCATCGTGAACTACGGTGAGCATGGGCGTACCTTCCCAACCAGCGCGCCAACGCCGGTCTTGATCAGAGCTACTGGACTTTCAGATCATCCTCGGGAAGGTGCGCCCACTTTCACGCCGCCTCGCCGAGGCTCATCCACAGGTTCTGATCATTGCTCAGGTGAAGGTCATGTATGTCTCCAGCTGAACCCATGCGGGTGCTCATCGCACCCGACAAGTTCAAGGGCACGCTGACCGCCGCCGAGGCGGCGGATGCGATGGCGGCGGCCGTCGCTGACGTATTTGGGGCAGGCACCGTCGTCATCGAGCAGCTGCCGATCGCCGACGGTGGCGACGGCACGGTAGCCGTACTCGGGGGCGCCAACCAGACCTCGACGGTGACCGATCCGCTGGGCCGTACGGCGAGAGCGCTATGGCGGCTCGACGACCGTACAGCGATCATCGAGTCGGCAGCCGCCTCGGGCCTGGTGCTCGTCGGCGGCGCGGCCGAGAACGATCCGTGGGCCGCATCGACCATCGGAACCGGCGAACTAATCAGGGAAGCAGTTGAACTCGGAGCCACCAAGATCCTCGTCGGGATGGGTGGCGTGGCGACAACCGACGGAGGCCGGGGCGCGCTGGCGGCGCTGACGTCCGACGTTCCGTTCGCCGACGGCACCGTCGAGGTACTGGTCGACACGTCCACCCCTTTCCTGCAGGCCGCAGAGGTGTTCGGGCCGCAGAAGGGAGCGGACTCTGAACTCATCGAGCGCTTGACCCGCCGGCTGAGTGCGGATGCCGTCGAGTGGCTCGACCGGTTCGGAATCGACGTACGCGACGTGCCGGGTTCAGGCGCGGCGGGCGGTCTCGCTGGCGCGCTGTACGCGGCGGGCGCGACGATCCGCGACGGTGTCGAGGTGGTCGCCGACTACCTGCGGCTGTGGGAGGTTCTGCGGGAGGTCGACCTCGTCATCACCGGAGAGGGGGCGTTCGACCACACGTCCATCAACGGCAAGGGGCCGGGCTGCGTGCTAGCGGAAGCACGCAAGCACGGAATTCCCACACTCGTCGTTGCGGGCTCGATCGCCACTGACGCCGGTCACATCGCATCAGCCCACGCGTCGATCGTCGAGATCGTCGGACAGGCGGCCGCCTTCGAGACGCCGAGTCGCGCACTGCGGGTCGCTACTGCGCATGCCCTCGACCAGTACATCAATGGCCGCGAATCGACGCCGGAGCATCGATGACCGCTCCGGGTGGGTTTTGGGGGACGACGCTCAAGCTCCTCGTCAACCGGCCGCACGTCATTTCATTCCGCGACTTCTTCCGCGCCGAAGCGGACGGAGGCAACAGGTGGCACGCCCGAAGTGACAGCAATTATTTACGATCAGCGGACCGGTGAGCAGATCTTCTATAAAAGTGGCACAGTCTAATTCAATCTCCTTGATTGCCTCCACTACGACTTTGGGGCCTGGTCGACGTCGGCGCCCTCGCCGACATCTCCAAGCTGGCCGCCGACGTCCCCTGAGGCCTCGTCGAGGCTCGTGCCGGCGAGTAGGAACGTGGCGCGAGCACTCGTCCGCTCGCCCGTCATTGCGAGCGTTGACAGGAGTTGGTGCGACCCACCGAGTGGGCCTCTATCGTAGTTTCACGTTCGCGGAACATGTTGCCCAACAACCGGTTACGGCTCCAATGGGCTCTAGGTGCGTAGAGAGGTGGTAGTGGCATCCGTCGGATATCATGGATAATAGCAATTATCCATGATATGAGAGTGGCGTAGTGACTTGAGCGGGTGACGTACACGAAAAGCTATGCACTGTCGCCGGGTCTACTGAGGTGAGCCCTTCGGAGTGGTCCAGTTGATCTGTACCCGTGTTGTTGGTCCATGGTTGTGAGAGTCGAGGGCAGAGTGATCAGCAGGAGGTCACATGCCCCGTCAGTACTCATCCTCGGTGCGTCGGCAAATAGTTTCCCGGCTGCGAGCGGGTGAACCGGTAGCCGGCGTGGCGGTCGAAACCGGGATCTGCGAAGCGACCCTGTTCCGCTGGAAACGCCAAGCACTCATTGACGCCGGCGTCGTGGAGGGCACCCCGAGCATAGAGGCCGACGAGCTGGCCGCGGCGCACAAGCGCATCGCGCAGCTCGAGGCAGAGCTGGTCCTGACCCGGGACGCGTGCGAATTGTTCGACGAGCAGGCGGTGGTGCCCCCAAAACGCCGTCGCGCGATCACTGAAGGGCTGATCGCGCGAGGACACTCGGCCCGGTCCGCCTGTCGTATAACGGGATTAGCGCGATCACTGCTGCAATACCATCGGCGGCGTCCAGTTCCGGACCGTGAGGTGCGGCGGTTGATCGTCGCCGACACGATCACTGAGATCTATCAGCGATCACGCGGCACCTACGGACGCAAGCGGGTCCGTGCTGCGCTGCTGGCCGACTACGAGATGAACGTCAACCACAAGCTGGTCAACTCGATCATGTCCGAGCACGGCCTCTACGGGCTGCCTCGTCCCGGGCGACGTAAACCCAACCTGATCGGTGTCTACACTTCTGTTGACCTGGTCAACCGGCGGTTCACCGCCACCAGGCCCAACGAACTGTGGTGCACCGACATCACCGAACACCCCGCGCGTGACGGCAAGGTCTACTGTTGCGCGATCCTGGACTGCTTCTCACGGATGATCGTGGCCCGCACCTTCTCCACCACTCCCGACACCGCCCTGGTCAACAACGCCGTCAACATGGCCGCCGACAGCAGAAACCGAAGTGGCCCAACGATTCTGCATGCCGACCACGGTAGTCAGTTCACGTCCTGGAGCTTCGGGGAGAACATGCGCCGGTGGGGACTGCTCGGCTCATTCGGTACCGTGGGAGACTTCGACAACGCCGCCATGGAGTCGTTCTGGGCACGGATGCAGGTCGAGCTACTCAACACCTGCAAGTGGGCCACCACCATCGAATTGGCCGCCGCCATGGCAGATTACATCGACAACTTCTATAACGTCGAACGACGCCACAGCTATCTCGGTAACATCAGCCCCGTAGAGTTCGAAGCGCTCTATATGTCCACCAATTCGATCCCTCAACTCGCATAACCACGGCTCGAAACGGCGGGGCCAGATCAAGTTGTTATGCGACTCTGTTGCCCGGTCTGCGGGCAAGGAAGAATCGACAACGACATGGCATCGAACAAGCGCCGGCGGCATACCCCGGACCAGATCATCCGGAAGCTCGCCGAGGGCAACAAGCTGCTCGGGACCGGCCAGGAGCTGGCTGAGGTGTGCCGGCACCTGGAGATCACCGAGTCGACGTGGCATCGCTGGATTGCCCAGTACGGCGGCATGAAGGCCAACGAGGCTAAACGCCTCAAGGAGCTCGAAGCCGAGAACGCCCGGCTCAAGAAGCTGGTCGCCAACCAGGCCCTCGACATCGACATGCTGAAGGAGATTTCGGCGGGAAACTTCTGACCCCGAATCGCAAGCGCAGCGCCGTCATAGCGCTGCGTGAGCGGTTCGGGGTCTCTGAGCGCCGCGCCTGCACCGTCGTCGGCCTGCACCGTTCCACGATGCGGCTGACGCCGGCAGGTCGTCGACCGGGTCGCCCGCATCTTCGAGCGCACGACGATCGGTCCCGGCCTTGACGATCGAGATCTCGGGCCGTTGGTGTCGGTGAAACAGCGCGTCCGCGTCGAGTCGTTCTTCGAGGATCTGAAGACCGGTGCCGTCGTGACGGGCGGGTCCGCTCCTCATGACGGGCTCCCGTCCTGCGCCTACTTTGCACCTACTCTGGTGGATGGTGTGGACCCGACGTCCCGCATCGCGCAGGAAGAAATATTCGGACCCGTTCTCGTGGTCAACTCGTTCGCAGACGACGACGAGGCGATTGAACTGGCCAATGGGACTCCGTATGCGCTGATGGGCTCGGTGTGGACCAAGGACCTGCCGCGCGCTCATCGTCTCGCGTCGCGCATCGACGCAGGCCAGGTGTACATCAACACGTACGGCGCCGGCGGCGGGGTCGAAGTGCCGTTCGGCGGATTCAAGAAGTCGGGCTATGGGCGTGAGAAAGGGATCGAGGCGCTTCACAGCTATACACAGTCAAAGGCTGTGATAGTCCGGCTCTGACACTCATAGGGCCTTGGCCCCGTGTGTTGGACACGCTTAATCCCGCAAGATTGGCGGGGGAAGCGAGATGATCCACCACGATGGCAAGGAAAAATTATCCCGACGAGTTCAAACGTGACGCAGTCACGCTCTATCGAGACACTGCCGGCGCGACGATCACCCAGATCGCCGCTGAGCTCGGCATCAGCGGGGTGACGTTATCGGCCTGGTGCAAAGCCGCCGGGGTGCCGATCCGGCACCGCAACCCCACCGCAGTCGGTGGGCCCGCAGCAGGCGTGGAGGCCGCTGACCAGGAGCTGGCCCGACTACGCGCCGAGGTCGGACAGTTGCGTGCCGACAAGACCCGGTTGTCCACCGAACGCGACATTCTGCGGTCGGCGGCCAAATATTTCGCCGGGGAGACGAACTGGTGAGCCGCTTCCAGTTCGTTGCCGACCACCTGCACACCTTTGAGGTGAAGTGGCTCTGCGCGGTCGTGGAGATCGCGCGTTCGTCGTTCTACGCCTGGCTGGCCGGTGCCCAGGGCCGCCTCGCCCGCAAGGCCGCCGACGAGGCGCTCGAGGCGCGTATCCGCACCGTGCACGACGAGGACAACACCTATGGGGCGCCGCGGATCACCGCCGAACTCAACGACGGTGCGCCCGACGGTAAACGGGTCAATCACAAGCGGGTGGCCAGGGTGATGCGGGGCGCCGGAATCGCCGGGTATCGACGTAGACGCCGCGTCAAGACCACCACGCCGGATCCCGCCAAGCAGAAGGTCCCTGATCTGCTCAAACGGGATTTCACCGCCGAGCAGGTCAACAGCCGCTATGTCGGCGATATCACCTATCTGCCGTTGGCGACCGGCTCAAATCTGTATCTGGCCACAGTGATCGACTGCTACTCGGGCCGGGTGGCGGGGTGGGCGATCGCCGATCACATGCGCACCGAACTCGTCGAGGATGCACTCAAAGCCGCTGACGCGTTACGCGGAAGTCTAGCCGGTGCGGTGTTCCATTCAGATCACGGAAGTCAGTACACCTCAACCGATTTCGCGAAACTCTGCAAGGAGCTGGAAGTCACTCAGTCTATGGGTGGCGTGGGGTCAAGTGCCGACAACGCGTTGGCCGAATCGTTCAACGCCTCCCTCAAACGCGAAGTCCTGCAGGACCGAAGCGCCTGGCCCGAGGCCAGCACCTGTCGCCGGGAGGTATTCCTGTGGCTGGTCCGCTACAACATCAAACGACGGCACTCCCGATGCCGCTATATCAGCCCCGCCACCTACGAAAACAACCACACACCCGCTACGCTGCCCGAAGCCGCGTAATACAAATCCCGTGTCCACACTCCGGGGTCAAGGCCCATATGCCACACGAAGCGCTGTGCAAGACCGAAGGCCGCAGCCAGGCGCGTCGACGCCAGGGTGGTCGATGAGATTCGCGCACGCATCCGCCGAGGCGAGAAAGAGCTCTCGAATCTCGGAATGGTGAGCCGACAACTTGCGCACTCCTGATCGTCGTTCGCCCACGAGAGCACGCCTGGACTGGGCGCGGAATTAGGAGGCGCCGGGTGTTATCCTACGTCGCTTAACTTTTCGTGGACACAGTGTCGTCAGCTGAGTTTCCGTTCTCCATCACACCCGATGAGGCGGCCGCGTTTACTGCGGTTCGACGAGCGAATCAGCTGGCTGGCGCGGTATCGGGAATCGCCGTATTCGCTGTGTAGCGAATCGAGTATCTCCAGCACGTAACGCGGTGACCAGCGGTTAGCCCAGGCAAGCGGTCCCAGCGGATAATTGGTACCTAGTTCCATGGCCGCTGGTCGGGGGCGCGGCAGACGGATTGCTGCCTCGAGGCAGAGCTACTTATGCTCAAATGGGGCAGCGTCCGATTGATTCACAGGATGCAATACGCGGTCTTTCGGCTGACATAATCTATGTTATCGGCCAAATATCAGGCTAGTCACAGGCCAGAAACCTGGCTATACTCGACGCATGAGGAATGTACCGCTGAGTGAAGCCAAAGACAAGCTGTCGGCGCTCGTAGAGGAAGCCGACACGACGCACGAGATCATCCAGATCACGCGTCACGGACGGGTCGCGGCCGTGATCATGTCTGCCGACGACCTGGAGTCACTGAATGAAACCTTGCACGCGCTGCGCACACCTGGACTGGTCGAGGAACTTCGACAAGCCGATGCCGACTATGCGGCCGGCAACGCCGTGTCAGGTGCGGACCTGCGGCAACGGTACGGGTTGCGGTGAGCGAACCACAGCCATGGTTGGTTCAGCTGTCGCCGGGCGCGATGCGCGCGTTAGACCGCCTGCCACACAAGGTGTCCGCAGCGATGGCCGAGTTCATCACCGCCACGTTGCCCACAGATCCGTACCTCATGTCCAAGCCCTTGCGGTTCGAACTGGAAGGCTGGCGTGTAGCGCGGCGAGGAAGCTACCGGGTGACGTTTCGTCTACTCCCCGACGACCACACGCTTTACGTCGGCCGGATCGAGCATCGCGCACACGCCTACCGCACGCACTGAAACTGGGCCAAAACGTCACAGTGACGCAACGTCCGCGGGGGCGGCGCGAGCTGTCGGCATGGCGGACATGCATGCCCGGTCGCCCATCTGCCCGGGGGCCTTCTCGCTACGCCTGGGGACAGCATGGCTTTCTCATTTGATCTGATGCAGATTTGTCGTTTACCGAGGTCTCGGGCTCGGTTGTCGGCAACGACCACTCCGAGTGGAGGACACACTACAACGTAGTCGCACAATTGTGGCGCACAAATGTGTTTAGCTCTATACTTGGCCCATGAAGAATTATTTGAGCAGCACGCAAGTAGCTGATGAGCTGGGGATTAGCAGGGATGCACTCAACTCGGAGATCAGGGCGGGCCGTTTTGTTGCCCCGGATGCTGTCGTCGGTGGACGCTTTCAGGGATGGAGTCGCGAGACAGTGGAGCAGATCCGCCGAGATCGCGAGGGTGGGAATGTCATTCGGTGTGACGTCGCTGGTGTGCGATACCTGATCGCTGAGGTGCGAGAGGCGGCCGAAACGGTTCGGGCGTATGGCTTTTCACCTGAAAATGCCGTCAGTGACGTCTATGTGCAGATTCCGAGAACCTTGCTGATCCTCGTCGCGCGGATGGAGTCCGAGATGCGGCGGCTGATTGTCCTAGATCACACCTATGCACGCATCATCGCCGGTAGTGATGACCCTCGGCATAACGAAGAGACGCCCGTCGAGTTCGAGGTGGACCCGGTCCACAGCCTCGTATTCCCGCTAGAGACCGACCCGCGGATGCGCTCATACCGGCTGCGCAACGCTGCCGAGCAGTTGGGAGCCGTGGTGACACGGATGCCCGAAGTCCTCAAGAGCGCGGAAGCCCGCGCCGTGATGCGGGCGCTGGGCGCGGAGCGCGACAAAATCACCGACTACGCCGACGAACTGGAGCAGGCCCTCGACGGCTCCACCGCATAGCGCCAGATTAGGCAGTCGATGAGGTATCTTGGCAGGCAACGCCATTGCGCGAAGGCGGACTCCCCCGGTCGCGTCGCAGTTCCGCCCACATCGGAATTGCCACCGAACCGAACTACTTTCCGGGGACCAGACTCACCGGGTCACGCGCTCCCGACAAAGATCGTGCGTCGGTTGATGTGGGCAGCTACGCACACGTGTCTTTGAAGGGATTCGTGATTTCATGGCGTCATCGAATGCACGCAAACGCGCAGCGCGCGACCATCAACGACGGTTCCCGGGTACGCCGTATCCGGTGGCTCTGCGTGCCGTCACTCACGCTGACAGCGCCCTCCAGGTCGTGATCGGCAAGGCCGCTGGTCGTCCTTGCTGGGTTGGTATCGAGGAGATGGCTGCCGGGGGGGACGGTCCGCACGTGGCGGTGATCGGTGCGTCGCGGTTCGGTCGTTGCAGGGCAGTCGAGCTGATGGTCGAGTCGCTGGCCGCACGGCCTCCTCGGCGTGGGGTTGAGGTGCTGACCACACAGGGGGAAGTTGGACAGGTCAACCACCTGATCGAAGAGCGAGCGCGTACGTTATTGCAGGCTGGGGCAAGGGATTTCGCTGAATTGCACAGACCGCGCGCCGGTGAGCAGCGCGACCTGGGCGAGAACGTCCCTGCGGTAGTGGTGGTTGTCGACATTGACGATCACCTGATTGACGGCTTCCCGCCAGTTCTAACGCGCGAAGGCTATGTGGCACGAGCGGAGTCCGAGGAGACGGTCTCCATGTTGAATCGTTTGCTGCGGCAAGGGCGGAGCTTGGATCTGCACGCTGTCCTCAACGTGCGACAAATGGAGGGACCGTGGCTTTCGGCCTTGTCAGGGCAGATCTCCAGCATCTTGGAAGTGAACGCTGACAGCATGACTGCGACCTGGCGAACGCACGATGGCTCTCCTGTCGATGTGGTGTTGCCGGCGAAGGTGGCCAGCGGAAAGGGGTCGTGATGTCCATGCCGTCTCCGGGAATGTCGGATGCCTCCCAGCAGGTCGGTGCGCAGTATGCAGCTGTGCTGTCACATCGCGTGGGCTGGAGTCGCATCCGGTGTATCTTCCCGAAGGTGGGAACCGCTAACTAGGGGTGGTCTTCGTAGTGCAGCAGCACGACAGCGGTCGGGGTTTCCACGACGTGAAACTGAGGGCTGGCGGTTGGTAGTTCCTGGGCGCAGCGCTCGGCTTCTGTCCAGGTGCTCACGCATGCGGGGCAGTCGTGGTGGGCAAGGTGGGCCAGGCTGACCAACCACGCGGTGGCGGGTTCGGGGTCGAGCATAGTGTCGAAGTGGACTGTAAGCAGCGGTAGTTGGCTGACGCTGTATGGGTGGTGGTAGAGCGAGGCCTGCGCGGCGGCCACCACAGGGTCAGCTTCGGCGCGAAAGCCGGGAATGTAGAGCGGACGCCCGTCGGTGAGGTGGTCGAATCGGGAGCTGGCGTAGCGACCTAGCTCGGCGGCGATGACCAGCGGCGGCAGGGTGCGGGTGCTCATAGCTCCAGCCCGCCCTGGGAGCTGTGGTGGCGGCTGTGGCGGGGGCGGTGACGCTCCCACCAGGCCTGCTGCTCGGCGGTGAGACCGTCCTCGCTTGCAGCAGCGGGGCGCTCGGCGGCCTGCTGGGGTGTGGTGGTCTCCTGGGATGCCTGGCTGGGCAGCAGGGCGGCCAAGCGGGGGTCTTCGTGCCATCGGTCCCCGTAGACGGAGTGTCCGACCCAGAGCGCGATAGCAGGGACCGCGGGCCCGGCTAGTTGCAGTGGCGGTGTGTGGTCGTCGGCGAAGGACATGGTGACTGCCCGGCGGTGGGGATCGGGGTAGAACTCAGCCATTTCGCTGTACCAGAACGATGTCCACCCGCCTTGGGGGCGGCTGCACATCAGCCGCTGGTTGGTGGTCAAGACAGCGGCGTCGCGGTAGTTGGTCCATTGGGGTTGACTGCTGCGGTCCGCGTCACGTCGTCGTCGGCTGTTGACGACACCTTGGCCGGCCATGGCGGCGGCCATCAGGACCGGGTTGACCATGAACGGTGCTTGGGCGCGTTCATAGTTGCCGTCGCCGGCGGCGAGACGGCTGTAGGTGGCGGGGCTGCTCAGTCGGGCGACCTCGTTGGAGTTCAGGAATGGGCCGTGTACAGCCACGGTCGGCGGTTCCTTGCCTGACCGTAGGGCGGCGGCGGTTCCGACCGCGTAGCTCCACCATGGATCTGCTGAGGGCGGCGTTGGGGCGCTCACAATGTCCTCCCATCGTCACTGCGCTCTTGGTGGTCCTCACGCTGGGCGTCTCGGTACTCGCTGGCGCGGGCCTGTTCAGCGAGCCCTTGCGCGAACCGGTATTGGTCGGCGGTGGCGAGCCCGGATTCTCCGATCAGGAATGGGGTGGGGTTCAGGTGCAGTGACCAGCCTGGTTGGCGGCCGGCGGCCAACAATCGCTGCTGTGCTTCGGCGGCCTTTGCCTTGGCTGCTTCGGACTGGGCCTCCAGTTGCAGCAGTGTGGTCAGGGTGGTGTGTTCTTCGCGTTTGGCGGCCAGCTCGTCGCCGCGGTCGAATGGTTCGACCTCGGTGTTGGTGAGATCGGTGAGTGCGTGGGTGAGGTGGTCGTGCTGGAGCTGGAGTCGATCGCGATGGGCGGGAAGGTCTTTGTAAAGGTTTTCCACTCGGGTCAGCAGGCCGCGCGCTTTGGCGCTGCTGGCCCCGTTGGTCTCCCCTACCTTGGGTGCGCTGTCGTGCAGGTCTTGGATGGTGAACGCGATTTCTGCCGAGGGGCCTTCGAGGGTGATCCAGAGCCGATCGCCCACGTGGTCGCGGCGGGCGTGTAGAGCCATGCCGTTGATCGCGGTGTTCAGGGGCTGGCTATCCCAGGATGCCGAGTTGTTCAACGAGCCGTACACGCGGCGGCAGACTTCGGCGAAGGGGGCGGCGCAGTCTTTGCGTTCTGGGTAGCGACGTCCTTCGACCACGATGTCGACGGGGGCGTCGGCGGGCCGGGACGCCATGGCGTCCACGGTGGGTGTGAGGGCGTCAAGTTGGGAGGTGGTGATGTCCAGTTGGCGCTGGCGCTGTCGGATATCGCGGTCGCGGGCCGCCATGCCGTCGTGGTAGGCCCGTTCGAGAGCGGCGAGGTGTTCGATGTCGTCTTGGAGCTGGACCTGGCGGACGTAGCGGGGGTCTCCGGTGGCCAGCGCCTTGGTTTCGGCGGCCGCGACAGTCATTTCGTTGCCACCGATGTCATCGACTTCATCGACGCTGATGTCGGCACGTTTGACCTGCGCGATGAACAGTGATTTGGCTTCAATTTTCTGCCACATCACCACGTCATAGGAGCCTTCTACGACGTAGTTGAAGATGCTGACGGTCTCGTTTTGGTTTCCTTGCCGGATGATGCGGCCTTCGCGCTGTTCGAGATCGGCCGGCCGCCATGGAACATCGACGTGATGCAGTGCGACAGCGCGGGTTTGGACGTTGGTTCCGGTGCCCATTTTCTCGGTGGAGCCGATGAGCACCGAGACCTGGCCGCGGTTGCAGTCATCGAACAAGCGCAGCTTGTCTTCGGCTTTTTCGGCGTCGTGGATGAAGCGGATCTTCTCGGCGGGCATCCCCCGGGCGATCAGGTCGTCGCGGATAGCGCCGTACATGTTGAAGTCGTTCTTTTTCTTGCTGCCTTTGCTGGGGGTGCCGCGGTCGCAGAAGACGATTTGCAGCCCGCCGGGTGTGGGCATGTCGTGACCGTATTGGGGGTCTTTGTAGATCGTGTCGGCGTACTGCTGGTGCACGGCCATGATGTTCTCAGCGACTGCGGCGGTCCGAGAGTGGGTTGGTTCGGGCAGGTGGACCATGCGCGGGTCGAGACTGGCTTCGCGGCCATCGTTGGAGATTTTCAGGATGTTGTCGCGGGCAAGGTTTTTCGGATCGAGAGTGCCGGCTCGGTAGCCGAGGTCGGTGATGAAGTCCCGAAGGGTTTGGTCGGCGGGGATGCTGACGATGGTGCGCTTGCCGTCGTTGCTGAGTTCGGGCAGTTTCAAGCCGATTTGGTCGCGGGTGATGACATCGGTGAAGACCGACGAGATACGCAGCAGCTCTTGGAGGTTGCAGAATTTTCCGACTCGGGTGACTGGCTTGAGCTGTGTGCCGGTCGCGTTGACTTCGACGGTGTTGACGGTGGCGGTGAACGTCGTTGCCCAGTCGTTGATGTGCAGCACTCCGGCGTCTTCGAGCAGGTCGGGGCGTAGGTAGCGTTGCATGACGTATAGCTCGCCGAGGGAGTTTGCGATCGGGGTTCCGGTAGCGAAGGTGGCGACTCGCTCGTCGGCGGGGGTGGGTGTGCGGCCGGCGGCGATGGCGTCCTCGCGTCGGCGGTTGCGTAGGAGTTCCATTTTCATGGCCAGGTCGTCGGCGCGGTCGGAGCCGTCCGGGCAGGCGAGTTCCTTGACGGGGCTCAGGCGGGTCCGGTTTTTGTACATGTGGGCTTCGTCAATCATCAGGTAGTCACACCCGGTGTGTTCGAACAGAAGTCCGGTGTCTTTGCCTTCTTGGTCGGTGAGTTTCTCGAGCTTGGATTCGTAGCGTTGCAGTGCCGCCTCGAGCCGTTTGACGGTGGCGGCGGTGGCGTTATCTCCGGTGATGTTCTCCAGTGATTCGCGCAGCATCTTGGATTCTCGGGCGATGTAGTCGCGCTGGGCGTCGTGGCCGACGGGGATACCCATGAACAACGACTCGGGGGCGATCACCATATCCCAGTCCGAGGTGGCTGATTGGGCCACGAATCGGCGCCGGCCTACTGCATCGGTTCCGGGTGTGCCGAGCAGGATTTCCGCGCCGGGGTACCACCACTTGGCTTCCTTACCAACTTGTTCGATGATGTGGTTGGGGACCACGATCCAGGGTTGGCGGGCCAGTCCGAGGCGGCGCAGTTCCATGGCTGCCATGAACATGGTTCCCGATTTCCCTGCTCCCACAACGTGATCGAGAAGAACGTTGGGCTCTGCGATGATGCGGGCTACCGCGTCGCGTTGATGGGTGTGTGGGGTGAACCGGTGTGACAGACCGGGCAGCGTTAATGCTGCTCCGCTGTACTTGGGTGCGCGCAGGCTGTTGAAGCGCTCGTTGTAGGTGGCAACTAGTTCGGTGCGGCGGGTGTCATCGGCGAATACCCAGTTCTGGAACGCATCGCTGATCTTGGTGGCTTTGGCTTGCGCGGCGACGGTGGCGTTGCGGTTGACACCGGTCCGGCCGGTGGTTTCGGTCTCCTCTTTTGTGTATCGGATGGCGATTTCTTGGTTATTGCAGACCATTTCGAGCAAGGAGATGGCATCGCGTTTAGGGAACCGGGTACCCCAGGTCTCGGTCATGGCGGCAGTGTTTCGGCTTTGGCATTCGATCGACCAGACTCCCTGTACGTGGTCGGCCTTGACGTCCACTGGTGTCGCGTCAGCGGCTTTGAAGGTCTCGCTGGCGAACTGGGCGATGTACTTGGCGTCGATCCAGGGTGATCCGGGGCGAGCGCTGATTTGGCTGGCTTCGCGGTCGACTGGCTGGACTTCGCGCAGCGCAGCGACGTACTCGTGGAAGCGCGGGTCGTGTTCGGCGGCTGCCTGTGCTTGTCGTAGCTGCTGGCGGACGTTGCCGGATAGTGCCTGCGTTGCGGGGATGAGAATGTCGGGGTCGCGCAGGGAGGGAAAGACCAGACCACGCATCTTTTCTCGCGCGGCAGCAGGGTCGATGTTCAGCAGGGCGGCGATGTGCAGGATGTCCACGCCACCGTTTTGATCCAGGCTGATAGCGAGGGCCTCTTCGGCGGTCTCAGCGCGGTCTCGGACCTGCGGTGGGCTCAGCAGGTCTACCGAGAAGATCGGTGCCTTGCGTGTCTGTCCGGTGAGTTCGTCGTAGCCCTCTAACGCCAGAACTGTGGTCCAACCGGGGTCGTTGCGCAGCGCGGTGACGATGTGCGGGCGCATCTTGTACTGGCTGGGTGTTTCCCATGCCTGCTCGTCCCACGTTTCGAGGAGCTCGGCGGGCACAGTGTGCTGCTCGGGGTTTTTCTGCCGCCACCGTTCGATGGATTTCGCTAGCGTCTTGTCGTGGCGGTCCTGGGTGATGACTGACGGCTTGCTCCACTTGAAGCGTTGGATAGGTCCGTGTTTGGCGACGTAGGTGTCATAGAGCCGGTTGAGTTCACCGCGCAGTTGTTCACGGACATCGCTGGGCTGGCCCGCGCGTTGCGATGAGACGACCGCGTTGGCGACGTCACGCAGCTTGAGCAGGTGGATGGTCTCCTGCTTGCGGGTGTTGAAGACCTTCGCGGTCTTCCAGGTGTCCTCTGTCCAGGTCTGGAACTCATCGGATGCTTCATCGAATCGCAGGGTGTCGCGCGCCGGGAGCCTTGTGGTAGCGGCGGTGATGAGGCCGGGATCGAAACTGACGTCGTTGACCTCGGTCAACGTGGCGGCGGTGGCGGTGAGCCCTTGGCCGCGATCCAGTGCACCGTCGATGATGGCGCGCAGGCGGTGCCCGACTTGCAGGGCCAATGGACTGGATTCGTCGGCAGCCACGTTAAGGGTCTGATGGCCGTGGATTCCGTGGCCGAGGCTGGGCTGGCCGAGGATGTTGTCGGGGTGGCGGTGAAAGTAGGCGTTGATGTCGATTTCGGTGTCGGGGCCGTCATCGGCGGCCACGGTCAGCGGTGCAGTGTGTAGCCAGTCGTCAGCGCCGTCTTCGATAACTCGGTCGGCTTCGCGGCGGCGCAGCACGAGGATGTCGGTGACTACTTCGGTGCCCGCCACACGCCGGAAGGCGTTGGACGGCAAACGTATTGCTCCGAGGAGATCGGCGCGGGACAGGATTTCGCGGCGCGCTTTGGGATCGGCGTTGTCCATGGTGAAGCGGCTGGTGAGAACGATCTGGTAGCCGCCGGGGGCCGTGAGGTCCAGGGACTTGACGATGAAGTGGTTGTGGATGGACAGTCGGCGAGGGTTGTAGGCGGGGTCGCGTAGGGCGAAGTTTCCGAACGGGACGTTGCCGATTACCGCGGCAAAGGAGCCGTTGGGGACGTTGGTTGTTTCGTAGCCTTCGGCTCGGACTTGAGCTGAGGGGTAGAGGTGGGCGGCGATGGCGGCGCTGATGGGGTCTTTCTCTACGCCGACCATCTGCGCCGCCTCGGGCGCCAGGCCGATGAACGTTCCCGCGCCACACCCGGGCTCCAGGACCCGGCCGCCGGTAAATCCGGCGTGCTGCAACGCTTTCCACATCTGCTCAGCGATGGCGGGGTCGGTGTAGTGGGCATTGAGCGTACTTCTAGAGGCAGCCTGATATTGGTCGGTGCCCAGTGCCTCTTTGAGGTAGTCGCGCTGGGCCGCGTAGGTGTCGGTGCGGGTGTCGAAGACCTCGGGGATCGCGCCCCACCCCGACCAGCGGGCCAAGGTGTCTTGTTCGGCGGCGGTGGCGTGGCGCTGTTGGCCTTGGAGCGCGATAAGCGTGTCGATGGCGGCAAGGTTGGCGGTGAGCCGGGCCTTGGCGCCTGACGGGACCGCGATGGTGGTGCCGGGCCGGTAGTCGATGGCCGGCGGCAATGGCAATGCGCCCGTCTCGGGGTCACTGACGGTCGCGTCGCTGGCGGCGACGGTAGGGGTTGCGGGAGGCTGCGCCGTCGCGGCCGGGGCGGTGGCCAGTGAGGCAGCGGTGAGCGTAGTGGCGGTGGTGTCGTCGCCGATCGGTACGGTGCGTGCGGGCCGCTTGAGGGTCAGGGCATCGATAGCGGCTGAGTGCCCGTGGTCGGGTTGGGCGCTGTCCTGGTCGGGTGCTGCCGGTATGAGCGGCGGCAGTGGAGCGCCACCGGGGTCGATGATGCGCGGATCGGTCGGCAGGTCGAAGGAGTCCTCGGCGAACAGCGCAAGTTGCGGATCGTCCTCGGCCAGAGGTTGAGCTTTACGCCTGCGGGCTACTCGCCCGGATACCCCTCGGCTGTCATCGCTTCGGCGACCTCGACTCCCAGGTCGTGGGTCAGGCGCTGGCCCGGGGCGGTGGGAATCGCCCGGTTTTCTTCCAGCCGGGTTGCTAGCAGAAATGCCGCCTTGACCCGGAACATCGCGCTGCGGTCCGGCCACAGATGGTCTGCGAGTTCCTCGATCTGCTCGCTCGGCTCGGCCCGATAGATCAGATGCCGCCACCGTTGAGTCCAGGGAATATCGGCCGGTGTTGGCGGCGGGCTGTCGCGTCCCTCCGGTGGCTGCGGAATGAGGTCGTACAGGCTCTGGCGCACGATCGCTTCGCGTGCGTTCTGTAGAGCCGTCTCGTGCAGGCCGACTGTCGTCTCGTGGTCCGGCTGGCCGTTGTGCTGCTGGGTCCAGCTCTGCACCGCCTGCTCCCCCAGCTCCAGTGCCAGGGCCGCGGCCTGATCGTCCAGCCGCTGGGTCACCAGGCTCAGAAACAGCTCTGTCTGCTCCGGGGACCACCCCGGAGGTGTCCCGATCTGTTGGCGGTACACCTGTTCGACGGCTTGGCGCATCCACTCGGTCACTGTGACTGTGCTCCGATTCCTCGACGCTGAACAGACCCTGGTCCTCGGTGTCGGCCATAGTCGGCGCTCCCCTACTGCAATACCGCTAGTCATGGATTTCTCCCGTTCCTGCGGCATCACCCTGTTCGGGGTCGCCCATCTCCGACAACAGCAACGCATCAAGGCGTTCTCTGTCACCAAGTTCACTGATCGCGACGCTGACACGCTCCAGCGCCTCGTCTACATCCGAATGTAGCTGAGAAAGGCTCTGACTCTGGCGGGTCAGACGCACCTTCACAGCATTGAGTGTGTCCAGGGCACCGTTGAGCGGGACCAGTGCCGGGTTCGGCGCCACCTTGGGGCCTTTGCGCACCGGCGTGCCGCCGCGAAGAGCTGTGAGTGCAGATCCACGCTCCCACAGCAAGAATGTGTCGATCCGATCAAGGGTTTCTGCGCTCGGGCCAAAGCCCCGCTTACCTAGAGTCGCCAGCGTCGCGCGGGCCGGTCCCCCAATGGCGGCGAACTTGGATTTCGTCATGTTGAGTTCGCGTAGGCGCTGATCAATCCACCGGAGCAGGTGGTTATAGTCCCAGCCGGCCGGGTCCTCGAAACTCGTGTCGAAGACATCGTTGAGCGCTGCCGTCGCCGCGGCGACGTCCTCTTCCGGTGCGTCGGTAGGTGGGGCCGGCAGTTTGCCGTAGACGCCGTCCTCGCGCGGTACCGGTTCTCCGCCATGCAGAGCCCGCTCTGCTGATCCAGGCTCCCAGCTCAGCAGGTCATCGAGCTTGGATAGCGTCCGGTAGCTCGGCACCCGGTCGGCACCCTGAGTGATGGCCGTCAGCGTCGAGCGCGACAGGATTCCATACTCCGATGCGGCGAGCACCGACATTCCCTGCCGACGTAGGCGTGCTTTGACGTGGCGTGCGAGTAGGGCGACATCGGGGTCGCCGGGGTGGTCCTGGTCCACGACGGCCGTAATGATCGCCTCCCAGTCCCCTTGCGCAGTGGTCACTTAGTGGACGTGGTGGTGAGTGCCCGCGCCGCCACGTTGCCGCAGAGTTTACATGCACTGTTGGCATACATATAGCGCAACAGTGCACAATGGATGATCGTGGCGCGTCGGCGAGTTCTATCGATAGAACGGTAGAGCGATTAAAGGCGGATTCTCCCCTGGTTGGACGTTTCGGGCGCAGCTTCGCGGATCGCGGCGACAACCTGTTCGGGAGTCATGTGTTCGGCCAAGTGACGCACCGCATAGCGGATGACCGCGCTTGCCGAGGTGACCTTGGGCTTGCCGTATCGCCCGGCTTCAAGCGCACGACGTATGTACTTGTCCTCTTCCAGTTCCAGGTACGCCGTTGTCGGGTAAAGCTCGGAGCTGTTGCTAGCTGGCTGGCTCGGCGCAGCTTTGTCCGACTTGTCCCGTGCTGCTGGACGTTTCGCCTTGGCGCTCGGCGTCACGGCAGGCTCAGTCGACGGGGCCGACAGTGCCACTGACGAAGCGGGCGTTTCCGTCGCCGCCGGCACAGACGGCGACGTGGGCTCCCCCGCCCCTTCACTCGTGACAGGGATGCTCACCGGCGTAGCCCGGGGGCCGTGCATCGGCTTGGGCATCTCGTTGCCCACCGACTTGCGTTTGTCCCGCTGCGCCTTGAGGATGTCCATCCCGTTACTCATTCACGTACTCCTTCACGAATTCGCACACCAGTTTGTAGCGCTCAGCCAGGAGCCGGAACGGCTTAGCGGGCGGCTCTTCAGACGTGATAGCAATCCGCTTGGTTCGTTTGGGCAGGTCGGCGACCAACGGGATCGGCGGTGCGATCTGAACGGGAGTTCCAGCGGTGATCTGCTCAAGCTTCTTCAGCCCGACTGCGGCCGGGACTGCGCGGACCTTGGTCGGCAGCACCACAATCGGGTAGTCGACCATCTCGTCCACCAGCTGCTCCAACCCTCGAAGATCCAGGAGATCTAGGGTTGTAGGCGCCAGGACGACATCTGCCACAGCAAGGGCACCATGCGTGTGCTCACCGGCCCCCGGATGCGTGTCGACAACGACCCAATCGGTGTCCCACTCCGCCGCCCATTTCAGCAGGGCCTCTGACATCTGCTCGCGGCTGGGCGCTTCCTTGTCAAGGTGCGGGTGCCCTGGCACAAGCCGAGGCTTGCGGTACCCCTTGAGGGGTTTCGGGGTCCGGCCGGTCGCAAGTGCGTCCAGGATTGGAACCCTGGCTCGGTCGAGTGGCCGGTCCCCCCATATCGACGTGACGCCGGCGATGTCGTGCTCGAGGTCCACCAGGACGGCATCGAGCGAATATGCGACTTCGTACGCGCTGGTGCTTTTTCCGACGCCACCCTTTCGTGAGTGGGTGACGAGAATCTTCGCCATTGGTTTGTGTCTTTCTATCGAAGCATTGAGATACCGATCAAACGCTGTACCGATCAAACGCTGTACCGATCAAACGCTGTACCGATCAAACGCTGTACCGATCAAACGCTGTACCGATCAAACGCTGTACCGATCAAACGCTGTACCGATCAAACGCTGTACCGATCAAACGCTGTACCGATCAAACGCTGTACCGATCAAACGCTGTACCGATCAAACGCTGTACCGATCAAACGCTGTACCGATCAAACGCTGTACCGATCAAACGCTGTACCGATCAAACGCTGTACCGATCAAACGCTGTACCGATCAAACGCTGTAAGCCTATCACAGTTGAAGACTGAAACGATAGTACGTTGGAAGCGTTAAATAATTAACGAATGTATCGTACAACCGTTCTAGCGTTCTAATGTAGAATGGCTGTACGGCACGGTGAACAGCGACTACCAGGAGATATGCCGCTGGCAACAGTTAGCTAGCGCGGCTTACGTCACAGTGACGTTAGTAACGAGTATGGAGCGATGCGAGCCTAGTGCAAAGCGATGACGTGGCCCTATAGCGCCTAACCCGTTGCCTACCGGTGTGCGACGGAGGATTTTGATAGCGAAGCTGTTTAGGTACCAACCGAGAGCGAAATCGGGGGGGAACCTTCTGCTGGGGTGGGGGGTCAACGTGGCCAGAGATGGGGACGCACGACTTGCTGGTTGAGCGACCGATGGTCAAGCGCCTCCAGCGCCCCATGCGGCGAGGTTGGCGGCCCGGAGGCGTCCACACCGGCGGTGTCCAGCCCCAAGGTCGCCCCGATCATAGTTCGGCCGATCCGGGGGGGCTCCGGGCGAGACCTGGGCCCCGTGCGCGACATGATCGAAGGTTGCTGATCCTCGATGCCCCGGCGCCCGCACGGGGGGGAGGGCCGGACAAGCTCTTCGGTCGCTTCCCCTCGGTTCCCGTCCGCCCGGGACGCCCGAAGAGCAATTCGACCGCCATCGACGGCTTATGTCAGCCTGCCGTCGGTGGGTGGCCAGGTCCGCACGCAACGAGTCGACCTGCAAGCGGAGGGGCCAGGCCTTGGCTGAGCTGGAGGTGAACCACCCACCTCAGCGTGGCGCTTGGTTCGCGTGGCTACAGCCGGCCGAAGTCCCATCTGCACAAAACTAGGCCGGTCGACCCGTCTGCGGCGACTTCTGGTCTCGCCGCAAATCCGTTCATCTGGAGCGTCCAATAGTGGGAATTCTGCGGTGCGTAGTCAGCAGCGCCAGGGAGCGCTATCAGGGATGGCAGCGACCAGAGCATCCGGTCCGCAAAGAGTCGACCGGCTGGCTCGTTCGCGATGAACTCCGCGACACCCAGAACGGAGAAATTGTCAAGACCTGTGGATCGGGTGTTTCAGGCGACCTCCGTTCCGGCATGCTGATCGCCGTCTGAGGTCGGTTGTGGTGGGGTGATGTCGGTGGGTCGTTCGAGCAGTTTTCCTTTGTGGAAGACCGCTCCGGCGCGCACGAGGGCGACCAGGTGTGGGGCGTTGACGGCCCTCCAGCGGGCATGGGCAGCATCGATCAGCTTGTAGGCCATGGCAATCCCGGCCGCACGCGATCCAGGCCCCTTGGTAACTTTCGTCCTCAAACGCACTGTGGCAAAGGTCGATTCGATCGGATTCGTGGTTCGCAGGTGGATCCAATGTTCGGCCGGATAGTGGTAGAACTCCAACAGCACATCGGCGTCGTCCACTATCTTGGCGACCGCCTTGGGATACTTGGCGCCGAAGTCGACCTCGAAGGCCTTGATGGCAACCTGGGCTTTGTCGATGTCCTCGGCGTTGTAGATGTCCTTGATCGACGCCAACGCGGCCGGGTGCGCTGACTTCGGCAACGCAGCAAGCACATTGGCCTGTTTGTGGAACCAGCAGCGCTGTTCTCTGGTAGCCGGGAATACCTCGCGGACCGCCTTCCAGAACCCCAGTGCGCCGTCGCCGACCGCGAGCACCGGGGCGGTCATCCCGCGACGCTTGCAGTCGCGCAACAGATCCGCCCACGACTCCGTGGACTCCCGATAACCGTCGGTGATCGCGACGAGCTCCTTGCGGCCGTCAGAGCGCACGCCGAGCATCACCAGCAGGCACAGCTTCTCCTGGTCCAAACGCACCTTGAGGTGAATGCCGTCGACCCACAGATAGACGTAGTCGCTGCCGGAGAGATCCCGGGCGGCGAAGGTACGGGCCTCGTCTTGCCACTGGCTGGTCAGTCGGGTGATCGTGGTGGCCGACAGCCCGGCGCCGGACCCGAGGAACTGCTCGAGCGCCGGCCCGAAATCGCTGGTCGACAACCCGTGCAGATACAGCAGTGGCAGCACCTCACTCATCTGCGGAGACTTGCGCGCCCACGCGGGCAGGATCGCCGAGGAAAACCGCTGCCGCTCACCGGTATCGGGGTCGACCCGTTTGTCGTTCACTCGCGGTGCTTTGACCTCGACGGCGCCGGCCGCGGTCAGCACCTCGCGGGCCTGGTGATAGCCATTGCGCACCACCAGCCGGCGGCCGTCCTCGTCGAGTTGGTCGGCGAACTGCTCCACATAGGCGGCGACTTCGGCCTGCAGCGCCGCGGCCAGCATCTGGCGGGCACCGTCGCGGACGATCTCATCGAGCAACGACCGGTGGCCGGCCGTCTTGTCGTTGGCCTCCCGGGCATCGTGAACTACGGTGAGCATGGGCGTACCTTCCCAACCAGCGCGCCAACGCCGGTCTTGATCAGAGCTACTGGACTTTCAGATCATCCTCGGGAAGGTGCGCCCACTTTCACGCCGCCTCGCCGAGGCTCATCCACAGGTTCTGATCATTGCTCCCAGAACGGCGGGCCGTAGTCGTATGACGGCATCGCGGGTCGGGTCTTCGTGGCGCGCGCGAACAAGTTCGCCTGACTCGACCCACGACTCCCAGAGGGTCACGACTTCATCGATGGGCTGGTCCAAGAATGCGAGACAAAACGGCATCCCGACGGCGATCACGATGGTGTCCACTGTGAGACCCCCTTTCCCCATTTAGCATTTAGCTTCTGGCGCTCATGCTCGCACAGGCGTCCGACAAGCCCATTGCGCAGTCGCATGCCCTCGCCTCGTGATGGTTTGGGCACGTCTATCTCCAAGGGCCGCGTATCGTCACTGTGACGGTTTCGGCGGGGCTGCTGCGCGTCGAGTGAGCAGTGTTGCCCCCATGATGGTTTCGATCAGGCCGATCGCGTGATCTTCTAAACGTTCGATGTCCTCTGGAGGTCCGGTGCGCAGAACTGACTCCAGGTAGTCCTTAGTGTCAGCGAATGCGTTGTACGGCGGAGATGATTGGTCTGCGTCGCCTCCCGGTGCGCTCGCAGCGGCGAAAGAGACGTCCGCGTTTTTCAGGCGTTCCCGGATATCGAGCCATTGTTGCCATTGCGCGCGTTGTTCACGGTAGGTCTGTTGGCGTTGTTCTCGTAGGTGGGGGAGTTGATGTGCTTCGGCCAGGGTGTGGGGGGTGATTGGCCCTGGCCCAAGCATTTTGGGCGCTGTGGCTGCGATGAGTCCGTGGATTTGTAGTTGGCGCACCGCGTCGTCTCCGGTGCTTCGGGATACCGCAGCGGCGGCGTAGATGTCTTCGCGATGGGTCAGGCCGTGGTGGGCGATGAGTTCGTAGATTCGGCGTAAGTGGTGTCCCAGGATGTGCCATATGTCGTGGACTGCTTCGATTCGTACACGCTCGCAGTGGTGGTTGAGGCCTCTGATTACGTTGTTCTGGCTGGTCAGAGCGTAGTAGTCGGCCTCTAGACCCATGTGGCTGCGCACGAGGACGATCGGTGATCCTTGACGGTCCCTGAGATCTCGCAGGACTCGCCACACAGCGTCGGGGCTGAGTAGCCCAGCGCCGAGGGAAAGACTTCGTCCTCCGACCCCTACCACCCAGGTTCCCGTGCTTTTGTCGCCGGCTTTGAGGGCGTGCACGGCGAGAGTTTGCAACACAGCGTGCACGGTCCAGCGGTAACGCTGCCCAGCATATTCAAGGTCGGCCCATCTGAACGCGTTGGCCAGCCAGTGGCGTAGCTCGGGGGGGCCTGTGAACCCGCTCTTGTGAGTAGCGGTTGTTAAAGAACCCCCCTGTGTGTACTTCTGCTTGTGCTGCGGGCGTCGGTATAGAAGGGGGTTTGCGATGAGCCAGTCGAAGGCGCGGTCGATGTCGCGGAGTAGGGCTCGGTCGGCGCCGTGGCCGTAGCGTTTGTAGGCGTGTCCGAGGCCGTCGTGCCATGGGCCGTCGGGGGCGATGAGGTCGCGCAGCGTTGCCGCGGTGTGGCCGCGGTCGAGTGCGGCCACGACGGTGGCGAAGCGGGCTTCGCTTGGACTTTTCCAGTGGGGGCGATCGGTGGGGGCGGTGTCGCCGCGGGTGGCGAAGGCGGCGATGCTGTCGGGTAGGGGGTCGGTGCGGGTGTAGGCGGGGGTGAGGCGGCGGTCTTCACCTTCCCCGGTGGTGTAGCCGGCCGCGCTGGCGTCGTGTGGCTCCTCGGGAGGTGACGGGTCTGGGGTGGCGGGTTTGAGCATGCCGAGGAGCTGGTAGAGCCGGGGGAGCATGCCGGGTTCTGAACGCTCGATGAAGGCTGCTCGGGCGGCGGTGAGGGTGCCATCGAGATGGCGGTAGCCGCCGCGTTTGGTGAGGGTGCCGGGCAGGCTGATGCAGCCTTGGGCGGGGTTGAGGGCAGGAGCGATGTCCAGGGTGGGGAGGTGGCCGGCGAGCACGCGCATGAGGGCGGTGACTTCGGGCAGTGAGGCGGTGGTGCCGATGGCGAGGGGGCACAGCAGGTGGCGGCCGCCGTCGTCGGTGTAGTCGGTGACGACGCGGGCACCGCAGCGGATGAGCCAGTTTTCGGCGGTGCGCAGGTCGCGTTCGACGGCGGCGGCGTCGCCTCGGCTTGTGTCGAAATCTAGCGCTAGAAGGACGGTTGTTGCGTTTGCTGAGTAGAGGTACACGGCCGCTGGCTGAGTGGGCCATTTGGCGGTGAGTTTGGCGGTCTGGGAGAACTTGCCGGTATCGGGGGTCCACAGGCGCATTTGGTGGCGGCCTGGAGCCGCAGCTAAAGGTGCCAGACCAGCCCATACCTCGGCGGGGTGCACCTCTGCGGGAGTGGTGTGTAGCGCAGCGCTCATAGTGGCCGCGCATCACCGGCCGCGGGGCGGGTGGGTAGCTGGCCAGTGGGGCTGATTTTACGAAGATCACGATTTGCCAACGCAGCCTGTGCCGGGTCTGGCACAAGGTCTGGATATGCGCTATCGTGAGACGAGTCCATCAAGACTAGTCCCTTCCAGAGGGGATGTGGATATCGGTAATCCGAACCGAAGCTGCACACTTCGGTTGAAACCGGGACAGAGCCCCTTCGGGGGCTTTTGTCATTTCCGGGGGTTTACCGCGATCCGGTATTCAGATGTTCGGGTGTAGCCCCTGTTAGCCGGCCACGAGGTTTCTTTAGTCAGGGGCTGGGTGTGTTACATCGCCAGCGGCAGGCCCTCCTCGCGTCGGCGGCCGTGGGTGCGCCGCAGCTCTGGGTTGTCCAGGGCGCGGGCCAGGATCTGGGCGACGTCTTCGCCGTCGAGTTCGCGCATGAGTTCGGGGTGGCCAACGATGGCTGCTAGGAGGTCGGCAACCCACTGGGACATGGGTATGCCGTCGGCTCCGTACTGACCGCTGTTGGCGGCCACTGCGTCGTAGACAACCCGATCGACGCGGGGTCCGAGTTGCGCTCGGTCGCCCTTGTGTGTGCTGCGAATCGCCATAAACTCAGACTCTTTCAGACCGGAGCGGTGCTAACTGTTAGCGACACGCGGAAAGGGTTGCACTTACTCAGACGTACCGTACACAATGAGTCAGTACGTGAACAGTTCTATACATTCATGTGTGACAGGAAGGTGCTCAGATGGCCAACAGCGGCGGCGAAGCAATCGCCCTCGACACCGACGCGCAAGCACAACTGGCGGCGCAGTGGGAGGAGTACGCAGACGCGGTGGAGGCCAGCGGCCAGCCACCTGTGCAGCCCGAGGCGCTGCGCGAACAACTCGGGGCGATCTACGAGCCGTTCGTGCAGTCCAAAGCTGGAGAGAACCTGGCCCGCCAGCAGGCGTATCAGCGGGTGGCCGCCGAAGCGCGTGCACACGCGGCCAAACTGCGCAACCATAAGATCGGCTTTGAGCAGCACGACGACGATGTGGCTCGGCAGATCTCGGCGATCACCGGCAACGGCTAGGGCCCGCGCGGATAGGGGTGGTGGCGGTGCGATCCGATAGCGGAGCGGGGGACTGGTAGTGGCGAAGGTGGCTGTTGATCCGGGGGCGCTGGCATCGCATGGCCGCGCGCTTGCCGGTCACGCGCCGGGTGCGCAGTGCTCCCAGTGTCAGCCGGCCGCCTCCGATACCGTGTCCACTGCGGTGGCCGCGTCCTTCACGGCGTGGGCGAGCGGGCTGGACATGCTGATCACCCATGCAGCCTTGCAGCGTGCCGCTGGCGGTCTCGCAGTCGATCTCACCGGGGCAGCGTTGCAACAGGGCGACCAGGAGGCCGCAGCGCACATTGCCAGCGGTGGGACAGCCCCCACGGCCAGCGCAGCGCCGAACCTACCCCGCGAAAGTGGCGGGGCGCCGTCGTTACCTGTGGCGCCGCCGGTGCCGGCGGTGCCTGATCCGAGCACCGGGGAAGTGTGGTCCCGCACGATTCACGGCGGGGCTGGTGCTGAGCCGCTCAGGACGCTGGCAGGGCAGCTACGCACAACGGCCCAGAACCTCGCTACCGTCGCAGGAGACATCGAGCGGACCGGCGCGGGTGTCGATTCCGCGTGGGATGAGGGTGATCAGCCCGCCGGGGAGAAGATCCGGCGTCACGCACAGTGGTTGAACAGCGCCGCTGACTATGCCCGACAGCTCGCAGCATCGGCTGAGACCGCCAGCGCAACCGTGGAGACGGCGCGGAACGAGACGCCCACACCGGAAACGTTCACAGCGCTCAACGCGCAGTATCGCAAGGCGCAGCAGACGTACGCCTCCAGCGGTGGGACTGTGACCGAACCCTTGATGACCGCGACGACAAAACTTCAAGAGGCGAAAGCCGAAGCGCTGGCGGCACAGACACGTTATGCGGCCGCGGCCAACGTCGACAGCACGACAGCACCTGACCCACCGCCGGCCCCGCCGCCCATCGTCGGTGGCGGGCCGTCGAGCGCTGACCAGGACAACAACAACCCGGCCGAGACCAGTGCTGACAAGAAGCGAGAGGGCGCTGACAAGGACGGCAAAGGCGAGGGGTCCGACAGCGAGGAGGATGCAAAGCTCGCCGCCGATTCCACCGAGCAGCAGCCCCTGGACTCCAGCAGCGGCACTGACGAGCCGGGTCCACCCCCTGCCGAGGCGAAGCCCCCGGTCGAGCCGCTGGCGTCGGCTGTCGATCCGGCTGCGAACACTGCCGGTGAAGTGATGGGCACGATTCTGGGCACAGTCGGTCAATCCGCTGGAGCGGCATCGGGATTGATGCCCGGCAGTGGTGGCGGTGGACTTCCCATGTCGGCACTGTCAGGGCTGCCGTCGATCCCAGGCCTAGGTGGAGCTCCCTCGATGAGTCCGCCCGAACTGGGCTCTGAGGAAGACGATTTCGATTTCGAGGACACGTTCGGCACGACCCCAGCAAGTTCTGGCGGCAGTGGCGGTGGCGGTGGCGGTGGTCTTCCTGCGGCTCCGTCGGTGTCGTCGCCTGCTGCTGCGGCTCCTGGTATTGCGGCGATGCCACCAGCTCCACCCACGGCTGCCGGATCAGGTGCTGCTGGCGGCGCGGGGGCACGTATGCCGATGGGCGGCATGATGCCGCCGATGATGGGCGGCTTGGGTGGCGGCCAGACCGGCGAACGAGATAGAGATCTCCATCCAGATCGACGGGTGGTACACCGGCACCCTGCCAATACCGAGGCAGTGTTCGGTGAGTTGGAGCAGTTGAGGAAGCGTCCAGGCCGCCGCAGGGCGGCCGCGACTCAGGAGGAAACAACCGGTGACAACGCCCACGACGACCGCTAACCCAGCGGCAGCGGCGGCTCTCAAGGCCAACGACGCGATGCTGGGACTGATCTATGACTGGATCGAGGAAGCCGAAGAGTTCTTGTCCAGCGGCGACGATGACGACGACGTGATCGTGGTCCACGATTCCCGCGGCAGGTTGATCGACCTCGATGTGCGTGAAGGCCTTCAACGTGAACTCACCGTGGATGAACTCAACGATCAGATCAACGCGGCCCTGGGCGACAACGCTGAACGTGCCCGCAAGGGAATCGATGCCATCTCCGAGCGCCTATTTCAGCGCTGCGCTGAGCTGATCCCCGAGGAACTTCGCAAACATCCTGTTGCTGACCAGCTTTCAGCAGCCATGAAGGGGCAGAGGGGATAACGATATGCCAGCAGTAACACCGTCGGGTGGCTCGGGAGATCTCATCAAGGTCGACCCGATTGCTCTGCCTGCATCTGGCGCGACGACCGGCGCGGAGGCCGCAACAGTCGCTGCTCGCGGCGCCACCGGAGCTGCGCAGGGTGTCGGGAGCTTGGCCAGCGGGGCGGCACAGCCCGATGGGGTTTCACTGGCAATCAATGCCATCACCAGCACATGGCCCGCCCAACGTACGACGTTCTTGGCGGACATGAGCCGGGCGGCAAGCACCGTTGCCACCGGGGACGTCGGCAGCGCGACACAGTTGGAAACGCAGGACGCTGAGAACGCAGCAGACATAACGGCCGTCGCGCCGGCAACGATCAGCGTGTAGACCAAAGTGGGTGGGCGTTGGTAGGCTGTAGACAACCGTTATCGGGATCGCCGCAGGGAGGCGCGACAACATGAACCACCCAGTGATGCACGACATGCGCACCAATCAGCAGTACAGCGCTGCCCCTCTGCCTCCTGCTCCGGGCCAGTATGGCGCGCTACCGCCGACACCACGGCCTGGAGAGGCTCTGCCGTCCGCATCATCGCGACGTCGACCTTGGCTGATCCCAGCTGGCGTTGCTGGCACCGCAGTAGTCGCACTAATCGCTGGCGTGACACTGGGAGCTGTCTTCGCGAGCAGCGGAAGTGACTCCGGGGCCAGCGACGCTGCGCCGACCGCAGGCCTACCAACCAATGCGCCGGGTGGTGTCACCCCGTCAGCGGCGGAAGTACACGCCCAAGACGTGTCCCTGTGCACCAGCTACGCCATCATCAATAGCGCCATTCCCAGGCCTGATCGAGTTGGCTCTGACCTTCTTCCCGCGGTGACCGCTCTGAAGGTTGCACTGGCCGAGAATCCTGACGCCAGCGCACCTGTGAGGGTTGCTGTCACTGACATCGCCTCGGTGTACCAAGCCCGTGTTGCGGAACATGGGAAGGTCCGTACCCGTGGGCTGGCTGAGCCCCCGCCGTACAGCTTGGATGCAGAAAAGAACGCCGTGGACCAGGTGTGGACGGCCTGCGGTTTGGATGAAGAGTAGGCCGGAGAGGTTTCAATGGCGGCGGTAGTCGGAAACGCAGGGGACATACAGCGGCCGTCAGGGCGAGCATCGTCACTGACTGTCCTACCTTATTGGCCGTCCATCAGCGAAACTGATTTGCAGGCACTGGCCGACGACGAAAGAGCCATGGCCACATCGGTATCCGGATACGCCGACACCGTGCAAAATGAGATGACCAAAGGCGCGAGCCTACTGGTAGGTCAGGGCGGCGAAGCCCGCATCGCGCTGATGCGCAAAATGGTCAACCACGCCGATGGCGGCGCCAACCACTTCAAATCCACTGCAACGGCAGCAGATTCATTCCGCGCAATCGTCTCCGGATTGAAGACCGACCTCAGCCGCGTCGCCGACGCCGCAGCCGAAGCATGGGACACCGCCCAATCCAGCGGCGGCACCTCGGCCGCAGTGTCAGCCATGGCCCCGTTCAAAGCCGAAGCTGCCAGCCTCTACAGCACCGCACTCGAAGACATCGCCGCCACACCCGCCGTCCTACCCATCCCCGAAGCACCAGTCGGCGAAACACCCGACGCACCAAGGGATAACGTCGCAGAGCCAGCCAGCAACACTGAGCAAAAAGAAGCTGACGAGAAGCCGGTGCCAGATTCACCCGGAGAGGAGGCCCCCGCAGACGGTGATTCTGCGGGGAAGGATGGTGGCGACGTAAAGCAGCTCGGTACCGAACCGGACGGCACCGCAACCGACGTCCGAGAGACGACGGACGGATCCCCCGTCGCACCAGGAACCGCGACCGGGCTTCCGTCTACTACGACAGGGCTGCCAGCGGCAGGATTGCCGATGGGCGGTGCAAGTGGCGGCTCTGCGGGTGGGGGCATGCCATCGGCGGGTTCGGCGATGGGTGGTTTGCGGCCGCCGCAGATGCCCTCCGGGCTCAGCAATCCTTTGGGCAGTGGGGGCAAGTCACTGTCGGATGCGTTCACTTCGCCTGCGTCGGCAGCAGACTCGCTGGGTAGTGGCGGGTCATTGACGAGTGCGGCGTCGAGCTTCAATTCGGGGTTGGCGTCGGGTATTGGTTCTTCGGGTGCGGTGTCGCCGCCTCCGTTGGAGAAGTTCGTAGCCCAGCATCCGGGTGCGGCGCCTGCGGTGGCAGCTCCTTTGCAGGGTCCGGTGCAGCCGTCGGTGGCGGCTGCTGGTGGCGGTTCTGCGGGCCCTGCTGCGGGACCGATGGTTGGTGGTGGCGGTGGTATGCCGATGATGGCGCATCCGCCCGCGGCTGGAGGTTCCGGTGGTGGCCCGCTGGCCCCGTTTGTTCCGCCTGGGGGTGGGTCGGCGGCGAGCCCGACGGCTGCGGGACCGACGGCTCCTGCGTCGGCGGCGGCCGCGCCGGCTTCGGCGGCACCGTCGGGTCAGCAGGGCGGTGCCGCTCCGGTGATGGCGGGCACGTCGGGTGCGGCAACAGCAGCGAGCATGCCTGAGCCCGAGGTGAGCGCGGACATGATGTTGGCTCGGCAAGTGATCGACGGGTTGGTTCGCGGTACCGATGCCGCGTGGAACACGATCGATGCCGGGTTTGTGAATTGGGCTGTGGCCGTTGTGCGTACGCATCTGGGTCCGCAGCTTGTCATTGGTTCTAGTGCTGGTGGTGGGGTGTATGTGCCTGCTTCGGTGTTCGTTCCGACGACGGCGCGGTTGGCCCCCATTGATCCTGCTTTGCCGTGGAGTTGGGCGTCGGGGTTTTTGGGTTGGCGGCGACCGGCGGATCTGTTGACTGCGCATGCGGATGTGTTGTCCGACAGAGTATCTGGGGTTGTGCGCAGTGCTTTGGTGACCACTGCGGAGGGTCCGCGTCCGGCGGGGTGGTCGGATTTCGAGACGGTGACGCTGCGGTCGATTTTGCACTCGCCGGGGTCTGTGCCTGTGCTTGATGGTGCTCATCAGCATCGGTTGGCGACGATTGATCCGGCGCTGGCTCAGCAGATTGCGTCGGTGGGCTCGGGTCCGGCGTCGATATCGGTGGCTGCGGTGATCACTCGGAGTGTGGTGGAGTCGGCGGTGGCCACGGCGGGTGCGGTGGGCCCGGATGGTCCGGTGCGTGGCGCGGATGGACCGATTCACGTTGCCGAGGCGGCGGACCTGACGTTCTTGAATCAGCTGAGCCAGGGCGCCGTGGACTGGGATTCGTACGATGCCGAGGTCGCTCAGCGTCACGACGGCAATGCGACCAGTCCGCATATGAACGGTCCGCTGGATCTGGATGATTCGGCGGACTCGCTGCGTCAGCGTCTGCTGTACATGGCGTTCTATCGGACGGCGTTGATTGCGGAGCTCATTCGTTTCTGGCGGCAACCGGCCTCGCCGGCGTTGGCCGATATCGTGTACTGCGCGGTAGCGGCGGGCTTCAAGCCTGTCGTTACCTCAACGTTGAACTCGATCTGACGATCTGCCCGCCATGAAATGGCGGGGAGCGGTGTGCGACTGTTGGGCGCTGTCTTCCGTAAACCTGGAAATTAGTGGTTCGGCACGAGTGGCGATCCCGGCGAACCTGCTCCTTGGACCGATACCGTCACCGCCCATGAGTCCGTTCGATGCCTGGATTGATGAATCGGGGTCTAATCAACGTGTTGATCCCGGTACGTACATCCTCAGCGCGGTCATCAGCGAAGCAGGCCGTGCTGAGCATGCGCGGGAGGCGATGCGGGCGCTGCTCGTAGGGAGTCGACATCGCAAGCTGCATTGGCGCGATGAGGACCGCGGCCGGCAGCGCACGATTGCCAAGACCGTCGCAGGGCTCGACGTTGAGCACCTCGTGGTCGTCCGATCCCGGCCTGGCATCACCGAGCACCCGGAACGTCGGCGCCGGATCTGCATGGAACTGCTACTGCCCGAGCTGGTGGCCTTGGGTGTCGCGCAGGCGATCGTGGAATCCCGCGGCCCCAAGGACGACCGGGAGGACCAGCGCACCTTGGACTACCTGCGGCGAAAGCGCGCTCTAGGGGGTCGGCTGCATCTCGATCACGTTGGCGGCCCCACTGAGGCGATGCTGTGGATACCCGATGCTTGCTGTGGCGCGGTGACCCAACTCCGCAGCGGCGACCCCGAGCACTTCGGGATCATTGAGTCGAAGGTAACCATGCTGGAAGTGCCCCAGAAATGACGCGGCCCCAGGCCCTGTCTTCCGGCAGGAACTCCTGGGGTCCACTTCCGATGACACCACGATGCATCGGCTCACCAGTAAGTCTAGGTAAACCGCACCAGCCGTGCAAGGCTGCGGCTTGACTCACGAAAAGTGCCCGCGAAACGCCCTCGGTGCCTCACGTAAGAATGCCCGCGAAATGGTGATAGTCGTGGAGCATGGGAAGTGGGTTGTCGATGGCGTCTCGTGCCGAGGTCACCGCCAGGTACGCCAAGGCGTATGTGAGGGCTTCGAAGAAGGACCGGGGCCGGATTCTGGATCAGGTGGTCGAGGTGACCGGCTGGTCGCGTGATAACGCCCGCCGGCGGCTCACGGTAGCGGCCAGGCGCCCGCCGGGTGCGGGCCGCAGTGTCGCAAAACGGCCGCGCAAACCGCGCTCGCCGAAGTACAGCTATGACACCCGTAAGGTGCTGCAGAAGGTCTGGGCCGCCTCGGGTGGGCAGTGCGGCAAGTACCTGGCTGCTTCGATGGCCCTGCAGCTCGACGGGTTGGAGCGCCACGGCGAGTTGGTCTTTGGCCGTGACCGTTACAGCCCGACGGTGCGCGAGGAGCTGTTGGCGATGAGCGCGGCGTCAATCGACCGCTATCTGGCGCCGGTGAAAGCCAAAGACCAGATCAAGGGCAAGTCCACCACCAAGCCCTCGCCGCTGTTGCGCTCGTCGGTCAAGATTCGCAAGGCCACCGACGAAATCGAAGCTGCGCCAGGCTTTTTCGAAGGAGACACCGTCGCGCACTGCGGGCCGACGTTGAAGGGCGAGTTCGCCCGCACCCTCAACCTCACCGATGTGCACACCGGCTGGACTTTCACGCGGACCGTGCGCAACAACGCCCACACCCACATCCTGGCCGCCCTGAAAGCAGGTGTGCATGAAATACCGTATGAGGTAACTGGTTTGGACTTCGACAACGGCACCGAGTTCCTCAACAAAGCCGTCATCAAATGGGCCGGGCAGATGGAGATCTTCTTCACCCGCTCCCGGCCGTACAAGAAGAACGACCAGGCCACCATCGAGTCCAAGAACAACCATCTCGTCCGCAAGTACGGGTTCTACTACCGCTACGACACCGACGAGGAACGTGCGGTGCTCAACCGGCTCTGGCCTCTGGTCAACGACCGGCTCAACTACCTGACCCCCACCATCAAACCCATCGGCTACGCCAGCAGCGGTGACGGCCGGCGCCGCCGTCTCTACGACCAGCCCAAGACCCCACTGGACCGGCTACTGGCGGCCGGCGTCCTCTCACCAGCCCAAGAATCGGAGCTCCTGACCTACCGCGACAGCCTGAACCCGGCCGCGATGGGACGCCAGATCGCCGACCTGCAGAACCGACTTCTCCAGCTGGCCAAGGAGAAAACCGAACAGCTCTACCTCGCCAGCATCCCCACCGCCCTACCCGACACCCGCAAAGGCATCCGGATCAAGGCCTCCTGACCCAACGCCGTTTCGCGGGCATTCTTACCTGAGGCATGGATCAGATTTCGCGGGCATCTTGATCTGAGGCATCACGTCACCGCTGGCGGGGTTCGGCGGCGCTATGCCGGGTATGGGCGGTGGAATGCCCGGCGGTGGCGGTATGGGTGGCGGGATGCCGGGCATGGGTGGACTGTCTGCGCTGGGGCAACCCTTGAGCGCCTTGGGCGGACTGGCTTCCCCGGCTACACAGACCATCTCTAAAGCCGCGTCCACCAAGCCTAGTGGCGGTGCTGATCGGGGGCTGGATACGAGCGGGCCCGGCCGCGCCAATGAGCGTGGGCTGCAGAAATACACGAAGCTGATGAACCGGGCTATCAGTGCGGCGTTCCCTGAGATCAAGGAGATCGGTGGGGTTCGCCAAGATTCGCTGCACTGGCATCCCGACGGGCTGGCGCTGGACGTCATGATTCCGAACTGGGATACCCCAGAAGGGCGGCAGTTGGGAAATGAGGTCGTCAACTTTCTGGTTCGTAATCGGACCGAGCTGGGGTTGGATCACATGATCTGGCGGCAGCAGATGATTCAGCCCGATGGGAGCGCCTCGATGATGGGCGGTCGCGGTAGTGCGACGCAGAACCATATGGATCACGTGCACGTGGTGTCGATCGGCGGGGGAAGGTAGCGCAGGTGGCGGGCTCGAACGAATCTGAGAAGCCGCGTCGGCGTGGCACCGGGCTTACCTATGCCTCGCTGGAGCAGGTCGCCGCATGGCGGTTTCTGTGGCACCGCATGGCGGTCGCGGTGGCTCGGCACTCGGTGCGCCTGGTGCACGACCCGTCGAAGAACTACGGGGCCTCGACCCTGGTGGGTGTGGTGATTGCGGTACTGGCGCTCGGGGTGTGCTTTGTGTTGGCGTGGCTGCGGCCCGCAGGCCAGATCGGGGACTCCAAGCTGGTGGCCGATCGGGCCAGTGGGGCACTGTATGTGAATATCGACGCAACGATGCACCCGGTACTGAATCTGGCGTCGGCACGTCTGATCCTGGGTCAGGATGTGTCTCCCAAGCTGGTCCCGATGGCTCAGATCGAGGATCGTCCGATGGGCCCGATGGTCGGCATCGTCGGCGCCCCCAATGATTTGGCGCCGCGTACTCCGCAGACGACCGGTTGGGGGCTGTGCGACAGGCTTGGCTCTGGTGGGCCGCAGAGCAAGCCCTCGGTGACGGTGCTCGGCGGCGACTTGGAGTTGGGCGATTGGTCACACGAGATGCATTCCCCTCAGGCAGTGTTGATGAATTATGGCGGTTCGGTGTATCTGGTGACCGATGGCCACCGCTCGCTCATCGACCTCGCTGATCGGCCGGTGACCCTGGCGCTGGGCATTCAGGCCGGAAGCGTGCGGCCGGCACCGATGTCCAAAGCGCTCTTTGAAGCGCTGATTCCGACTGCACCCCTACGGGTTCCGGCGGTGCCGAACGCTGGGGGGCCTGTCGGCTACGCCGAGGCGCAGCTGCCGGTCGTGTCGGGGTCGGTAGTTCGGTCCGTGTCCGCCGACGGGCAGCAGCAGTTCTTTGTGGCCTTGCCTGCTGGCATGCAATTGATACCCGAGACGGTGGCGTTGATGTTGAGCAACGCGGACCCATCCGGGCAGGGACGTGTGCTTGACGCCGCACCGCACGTTGTGGCTGATGCCCCGCAGGCGGTGGGCTTCGACGTCTCGAAGTACCCCAGGGGTCCTCTGACATTGCTGGACAAGGCTGTAGAGCCTGTCACCTGCGTGGTGTGGAGCAAGGACGCCAACGAAGCGCAGGCCAGCGTGAGAACAGTGTCGGGGCGTCGCATACCGATCCCAGTCAGTGAGGAGCCCAAGGTGATGCGCATGGTCTCCGGGCAGGCCAACGACGCAGCCGATGAAGTCTATCTCGGCGCGGGTAGCGCGAATTTTGTGCAGGTTACCGGTGTAGAACCGGACTCGCCGCGGCGGGAGTCCTTGTGGTGGATCGGCGACACCGGGGTGCGGTTCGGAATTGATGTGGCAGGCCAGGGCAGTACAACTCAGCAAGCCCTGGGGTTGAAAGACACGACACCGACGCGGGCTCCGTGGACGGTTATCCGATGGCTGCCGGCGGGACCGCTTCTCTCGGAACAGGCGGCCCGCGTGGAACGGGACACGGTGATCAACATTCCGGGGCAGCGGCTACAGAGCGGGGGGAACTGATCGCGATGACCAAGCAGGGATTCGACAAGGAAAAGGCGCGTGCGCCCGAGCTTGGCGAGCGCAGTCTGACATTGCCCGAGCTGGCTGAATTGGTGCGCCCGCCACAATCTCGGCCGCCCATGTGGGTGTGGATCTTGGTTTTCGTCAGCGCCGTGGTGGTTCTGCTGGTGATCATGATCCGTAGCGGTGCTCGCACCATGGGCATGGGTGGTCTGTTCATTCTGCCGATCATGCTGATGTCGGTGTTCATGATGATGCGCAACCGCGGCGGTGGGCAGAATGAGAAGGCGCGGCCGGCGGCATTGGCGGCCAGCCGGGTTGATTATGCGCGCACTCTCGATGAGCTGCGTGAAGATGTCCACGACGGTGCCCGGGCGCAGGCCCGCGAAATCGCTTACCACCATCCCAACCCCTCTGAGGGGGCGCTGTTAACGCTGGTCGGCACAGCCCGGATGTGGGAGCGATCCCCGAACGACCGGAACTTTGGGCATGTGCGCATCGGCGTCGGGGTGACGCGTCTCAGGACGAAAATCCTTCCTCCCCAGAAGGTTCCGCCACCGGAGTTTCGTGAGACGGCGACGGCGATCGCGGCTCGTGACTTTCTGCTGACGCAGAATGTGGTCCACGATGTTGCCCGGCCGTTGCATTTGTTCGACCAGATGGGGTGGGCGTTGTTTACTGCCGACGATGATCAACGCCCGATCGTTCAGGGGTTGCTTCGGGCGATGGTCTGCCAGTTATGCGCCTTTCACGGCCCTGATGTGGTCCGGATGGCGATCATCACCGATGATGAGGCGGCGTGGCAGGGCGCTAAATGGCTTCCGCACGTTGGCGATCCGGTTCTGGTTGATGCCTCTGGGCCGGTTCGGATGATCTATTCCGATGTTGGTGAGTTTATGGATCGGCACGGAACGGCGCTGCAATCCAAGGGTCCGTGGTCGGCTCGTATGGAGGGGATGCCGCCACCGGATGATCACATGGTCGTGGTGGTGGACTTGCCGGGTGCGAATTGCGCTCCGCTGCTCGGGGTGCTCAAGAGCGGTGACCTCGGCGAGCCGGTGGATGCGATGGGGTTCGCCGGGCTGTGTGTGCTGGAGGCGACCGGAGACACGTTCTCGGCATTGGCGACGTCGGCAACGGCTTTCGTGCTCGATGACCAGGGCCACTTGCTGCGCGCTGAGGAGGTGCTGTGATGACCGAGGTATCGAGTCGGTACGCCAAAGGGCTGAAATTCGCCGCAAAACCGGACGTGATGTCGCAGGTGGAGTTCGAGGTTTTTGCTCGAGCGATGTCGCGGTTCGAGCGTGAAGATGCCGCGACCCGCCTGCTTGCTGAGCGGGCCGCTGATGCTCGCGCGGGTCAGGATTTCTTGGACTTCTTCGACATTGCGGATGCCCGGCAGTGGGATCCGCACACGTTATGGTCGAAAATGACCGTGCAGAGCCGGTTGCGGGCTGCATTAGGCAAGAACCCGACCTCGGGTAAGCCGGTGTGGCTGGACTTGAAGGAGTCCGACGAGAGCGGTATGGGGCCGCACGGGATGCTGACCGGACAGATCGGTTCCGGTAAGTCCGAGACGTTGGTGGCGTTCATCCTGGCGTTGGCTATGACGCATAACCCCGAGGTGTTACAGCTGATCCTGGGCGACTTCAAGGGTGAGACCGCGATGATGGCGCTGGCTGACCTGCCTCAGGTTCAGGGTGTCATTTCAAACCTCGAAGAGTCAGCCTCGCGGCTGGATCGCTTAGAGGACATGCTCAACGGCGAGGTGGTGCGTCGAGAGACCATCTTGAAAGCCGCTGGGTATAAGGATGTCCGCAATTACGAACGGGCGCGGGCGACGACACGTCCCGAGCTGGAGCCGCTGGGCGCTCTCGTGATCGTGCTGGACGAGTTCTCCGAGCTGCTCAAGATCCGGCCTTCACTCACCGGAACGTTCGACACGGTGGCCCGTAAAGGCCGCGGTTTGTGGATGCATATTCTCAATGCTTCGCAGCGGGTTGAGTCAGGCCGGATGGCCGGGATGATCAGCCAGCAGACCTACTCGATCGGGTTGAAACTCAAGGACGCCGGGCAGTCGCGCCAGGCGATTGGGTCGCCGAAGGCGTATACCGATCTGATCGGCGCCCCGGTGGGCACCGGGTTTCTGGTGCACGACGACGAACACCAGTTGTTCCGGTCGTTTTACGTGTCAGCGCCGTTCATTGCGCCGGTGGTAGGCAAGGCGCAGCGGCGTCGTCAGGAGGGGCAGTTCATCGACGCGCACCGCTTCGAAACGGGTGTGCATTCCTTGCCGATCGACATTGAGTTGCTCGATGACGAGGATGATCGCGCTGCGCAGGAGCAGGCCGAGGAGCAGGCACTCGCTCAGACAGACGTCGATTCCCCGACGGTGGTCTCGACGCTGGTCGGACGGCTCGCCGGCGCGGGGCGTACGTGCAGGCCGATGCACCGGATGTATCTGCCTCCGCTGGAAGATATTGCAACGATTCCGTTGGACGAGATGGCCCAGGAGTTCTGGGGGCGAGACTGGCTGGATGTGACCGAGGACGCGGGTCTTCGGGTGCCCTACGGCCGCGCGGATGACCCGTTTGGCCATACCCAGAACTTGGTTGTTGCAGACCTGTCCAGGGCTCAGGGCAACGTGATGGCGGTCGGAGCCCCGCAGAGCGGAAAGTCGACGGCGCTGCAGACCATCGTCACGTCGTTGGCGATATCGCATAGTCCTCAACGGGTGCAGTTCTACGGTATCGACTTCGGCGGCGGCCGACTCGATGCGTTAGCAGGATTGCCGCATGTGGCCGGGATCGCGGGCCAAGGTAACGCGGAAAAGGTGGCCCGCGTGGTCAGCGAGGTCGAACGGATTCTCAAGGATCGGGTGCGTAGCTGGGAGATCGCGGGTTGCGACCTGGAGGAGTTTCGTGCGCGCAAGTTCGCCGGCAAGCCCGGCAAGATCCCAGAGGATGGGCATGGCGATGTGTTCCTGCTCGTGGACAACCTTCCTGGGCTCAAACAGGAGGACATGGATCTGCACGGCCGGATCGTGGCGCTGGGCACGGGCTCGGCACTGAACTACGGCGTTCATTTGCTGGTGACCAATGACCAGTGGGCCACCGCGAACCTCACTCTCAAGGAAAAGTGCGGCACGCGTGTCGAGATGCGTGTGCAGGAGCCCACCCAGAGCGAGGCCGGCGATCGTGAGATGGCCGGCAAGGTTCCTGATCAGCCAGGCCGGGGTCTGATCAAGGACAAGGGCAAGGTGTTGCATTTCCTGGCGGGGGTGCCAGTGGCCTCAGCCGTGCTCCCTGCGGTGGAGTCTGCTGATTACGGCCAGGATGCCGTTCAGCAGACGTGCGCGCTGATCGCGCAGCGGTGGAGTGCTCTGGGTATTGCCCCTGCGCCGACGTTGCCGACGTTGCCCGCTGAGGTGAGTTACGCCGAGCTCGACGATGTGCCGCGGGGGATGTTGAAGCTCGGGATCGGGGACGTCGCGCTGGCCACGGTGGGGGTGAACTTGGCTGAGTGCCCGCACTTTTACGCCGTGGGAAGTGCTAAATCGGGTCGCACCACGGTGCTCAGAACGCTCATCGCGTCGATCCAGCAGAGTTTCACCCCCGAGGCCGCGAAGATTATTGCCTTTGACGTCGGTCTGGAGCTGGGGGCGTTCATCGATCCTGCCTACTTGACGTTCTATAGCTCGGACTCGCAGCAGATCGGTGAGGCGTCTAAGAAGCTGGCGGCCAAGTTCGCCGAGCGCACCGCGCCGGCAGATGCCAGTCCCGAGGAGAGAGCTCGGTGGCGTTTTAGTGGACCGCGCTATTTCATTGTGATTGACGACTTCACGCTGCTCAATGTTCCGGGGTACAGCTCGATGTCGCTGGTGGCTCCTTTGGAGTCTGCTGTGTCGCGGGGTAGACAGATTGGGGTCCACTTCCTGGTCGCCTCGGCGGTCAAGAATTGGATGTCCACTACGGGTGGCAACAAGATCATCTCTGGGATGAGCGCGGCTGGGTCGGGTGTGCTCATCCTTGATGGTTCCCGCGATGATGGACCGATTGTTACCGGCATCCGGGCTACTCCCCGGGCGCCGGGGCGCGGAGAGTTGATCTACCCGAAGGGGGGACGCCAGGTGATTCAGGTGGCTACCCCACCGTTGCCCGAAGGCTACAGCCCGATCTCTGGTGGCGATGAATGGTGAGCGGTGGAAACTCGCGCATGACAACGTCGTCAATTCGTGGTGGTATCAAAGAGAGGCAGGCTAGTTGTACTGACCACGGACGTTGGTGACGGCGTGGTGAGGTGACAAGACGAAGACCTCCGAGTGGAGTGCGAGCTGTCTAGGAACGCTCCCCGATCTCGGAGGTCTTCGTGGTTCACCGTAACGCCCCGTTGTCTGAAACCGGTCGTCTGCGGCTGGCTCGATGCGTTGTCCATGACGGGTGGTCGCGTCGCCGTGCGGCCGATCGTTTCCAGGTGTCGGTGACCACGGCGTGCCGGTGGGTGGACCGCTACCTCGAGCTGGGCGAGGCCGGAATGGCCGACCGCAGCTCCCGGCCGCATTACAGTCCGAACCGCACGCCGACGCGCATTGAGCGGCGCATCATCGGCGTGCGCGTGACTCGCCGCTGGGGACCGGCGAGAATCGCCTACCTGCTGGGATTGAACGTCTCCACGGTGCACAACGTGCTGCGCCGCTACCGCATCGCCCGACTGCGCTGGCTCGACCGCGCTACCGGCCGCGTGGTGCGCCGCATGGAGTCGGCGGCGTGCGGTGATCTGGTGCACGTCGACGTCAAGAAGCTGGGGAAGATCCCCGCCGGCGGCGGCTGGCGCAAGCTCGGCCGGGCCGCCGGCAAGCGCAACGCCCAGGCCGACAAGAGTTCGGGTCGGCACTCCAAACACCGCCACCCGGTGCGGGGCTACCACTTCCTGCACACCGCCATTGATGCGCACTCTCGGTTGGCCTACTCCGAGATGCTGCCCGATGAGCGCAAGGAGACCGCCGCCGAGTTCTGGCGCCGAGCCAATGGCTGGTTCGTCGAGCACGGCATCGTTGTTCGAAAGGTGTTGACCGACAACGGGTCGTGCTATCGATCGCACGTCTTCCGGGACGCGCTGGGCGACGACGTCGAGCACCGTCGGACTCGGCCGTATCGTCCGCAGACCAACGGGAAAGTGGAGAGATTCCACCGCACCCTGGCCGACGAATGGGCCTACGCCCGGCTCTACACCAGCGACGACCAACGCTGCCAGGAATACCCGCGCTGGTTGCACACCTACAATCACCACCGCGGCCACACAGCACTCGGCGGTCAACCACCAGCCAGCCGTGTACCTAACCTCTCAGGTCAGTACAGCTAGTCGCGTGTATGGCTGGCAAACAAGTGGGCGGCCACGAAGGCTGTTCACTTTATGTGTACGGGGTGACTATTCCTGTGTTATCGTGCAGGAGTCCTGATTAGTTAGGGGGCGTCCATGACGTCAGTAGTTGTCAATCCGGTGGGTCTTGCCGCTGCTGCGGCGGCGACCGCAGGGCTTTCGGCTCAAGCTGCGGGGCACACGGCGCAGGCGGCCGCGGCCGCGGCTGTGGTGCCGCCGGGGTTGGAAGAAATTTCGGCGACCAACGCGGCGAAGATCGCCGCGTACAGCGCGGAAGTGTCTGCGGTGCTGTCCGGGGCATCTGCAATGCAGGCGCTGTACGGCGTGGCGAACTCGGTGGCCGGCACGGTGACGTCGCTCGAAGATGCCGCCAATGCGGTGCTGATGAACGCGGTCCTGTAGGACCCAGGCAGGGGAGACGGGGAGCACCGCTATGCCACCGGGGGCCTATCAAGCCGAACCGCCGGAAACCACGTCGGCGGGCTTTTGGCTGGGACCGTCAGCTGCCTCGTTTTTCGCCTCAGCCGCGCAGCTCGAAGCGCTAGCCGGTGCGATCATCGGCATGCTGGGCGGCCATGCGGCTGTGGAGGCTGCTATGTCGATCAGCTGGCCGTCGGTCACGGGCGAGGTGGCTAGGCTGGCCCATGTCCCGCACCTGGTGTGGCTGGGGACCGTGGCGACCATGCTCAACCACGCTTCGGCCAGCATTATGGCCACCGGGGACGCATTCGAAACGCTGCGGGCTGCAACCCCTAATCCTGGTGAAGTTGTCGGCAATCAGAGCGAACACATGGCGCTGGTCGGGGCGAACTTTCTGGGGATGCTGACTCCGCTCATCGTCGCCAATCGTGGTCAGTACACCGAGATGTGGATGCGGGGAGCGGCCAACAAGTCGGCCTATGAAGCGGCTTCCATGGCTGGTGTGCAGGCGATACCGCCAATCCCTCCACCTCCGCCTAGCACTGTCGGCGCGGCGGGTGGTGGATCCCAGCCCAGCGCCCAGTCTGCCGATCCCAGTCAGATGATGGAGACCGCGACTGGGCTGTTCCCGCAACTCCTCAGCATGCCGACGCAGGCGCTGTCAGCGTTCAGCGGTGGCGGTCCATTCAAGAGCATCTCGGAGCTACCGCAGCAAGCGTTTGGTCAGCTCAGCTCACTGGCGTCGTCGCTGAATGTGTCACCGGACGATCTGGGGGCCGATTTTTCCGCGGGTGATGCTGACTGGGTGACCCAAACACCGCAGGCAGGGGGAGCAGTCGCGGCCTCACTCGGTGGAGCTGGTGGGGGCGGGGGCATGGGTGGAGCGATGTCGGCGGCCTCAGCGCTGCGCAGTCCTGGCTCCTGGGCGTCGTCGGTGAGCGCGGCGACGCCGGTCAGCGCCGACACGGGGTCGCGCATCGAGCAGGCGCGGGCCGGTACGACGATGCCGGCCAGCATGGGCGGCGGCGGAATGATGGGGCCGATGGCCCACGGCGCTGCGGCGGCCGGTGGCGCTAATCAACAGGATTCCGAAAAAAAGCAGGTCGACGGCGCCACTGTGATGGCGGCCGCGTCCAGTCTCTACAACGGCACCGACACGATGCCGGTGATTACCGGAGGCGGTGGTTTGGTGACTGCCAACACCGGGGGCAAGGGGGTGCCCTGAGCAAGATACGGGCACAACACATTCTCGACAGACACGCAGGCGCCGCACACGAAGAGTGCTGTAGCCGTTAATGAAAGGATTTACAGGACATGACGATTTCCGGCGATATGGAGCTCATGGAGACCACCCAGCAGGGTCTCTTTGAGAAGCAGGACCGGTTGCAGTCGATGGTGCAGCAGCTCGGATCGGCACTCGAAGGGGTCGCACCAGGCTTCAAGGGTGCTGGCCAGGCCGCGCTGATGCGGGTCGGTGAAGATCTGCAGACCCTGGGCAATCAGCAGGCGCTCATGCAAGAAGAGCACGGTCAGAAGATGGGCGTGTCGAAGACGAGCCTGCAGGAAGGCGACGAGGACGCCGCCGCGGGCCTCAGCGCCATCGACGCCATGAGCGTCTGACCAGACCACTACATCCCGCATCCAGAAACAGCCGTAGAGGAGCAACATCATGAGTTTGATCGAATACAACGTCCCGATGATTCAGGACTGCGCTCACCAGATCGAGGCCTGCGAAACGCTGACCGCCGAAGTCGCCGTCGAGGCAAACAAGTTGAAGTCCATGACCGAGGGATCTTTCCAGGGCGGCGGCGGCGATGCCTTCCGCGAGAACTACACCCGCGCTATCACCTTGGTCGATGCCTTGAGCGGCAAGCTCAAGGAGGCTAAGGCTGCTCTGCTGACCGGCGCGGACGGAATGGTCACCAAGGACGCGTCGATCAAGGCGCAGTACGTGTAGGTGGCCATCCACCTTCGGTGACGGGTATTCGGCCCGGTCTGGCGATTCTGTCGGCAGGCCGGGCCGAGTGCTTGAGAGCAGCATTGCAAGAAGGTCGTTCACGACGGGGAGAACAGAAGAACCATGGGCGGGACAGCATTTGTGGGTCGTCCGGGTCCGCGCGCAGCGGGGCCGCAGCCAGCGACGAGCTTGGAGATCACCGCCGAGGGGCTCTGGCTGGTGCAGGCATTGTGCGCAGTGGAGACCTTGCCCGCGGTGCTCGTGTGTCGACCATTTGTCAGTGAGTGCGGACTGCCTGAGAGTCACCCGGGCTATGCGGTGCTCCAGGAGGCCGGTGTCCTGCTCGGCGGCGATGTCGTGCACCCACAGGTGAAGCTGTGGGTGCAGACACTGGGCAATCCGGATGTGGTGCTGTCGTGTCTGATCCACCGCGGCGGCGAGCATCTACGGGTAGCTATTGCCCGCCGCGGTGATGTGACGGTCGCCGCCGCGCGACATGGGGAGAACGTCACGGTGGAGAGCCTGGGCCCGGGCATGACGCTCGCGGGCTTGGTCCAACGCGTGCTCCCGCTGTGCGGCCCGGCCATGGTGCCGGCTTCCTTCGACGCAGTTACCGTCCCTACGGCGGACTTGCTGAGCAGCTTGGCGCAGGTTCTGCGCGGCGAGCACAGTCCGATGGTGGCGTTGGGGCGTCTGGGCATGGATGCCGACCAACATCGGATCGTCACGCTGGCGGCGGATCATCCGGTCATGGAGTTGTCGATGGTTGTTGTGACGCACGGCAGCAACCATCAGATGCAGGTCAGCAAGACAGCCGCCACGGTCACCGATACCAGTGCTGGCAGGGTCGTCAGCGGCCCTGTTCGCAGTGAGAGTGGTTCATGGTGGACGCTGATTGCGCCAGGGTCCGATGCGGCGATCTTGTCTGCGCTGAAATCGGTCATGTCCACAGTAGGTCTGGCTGAGTGGTCGACTACCCCCCGACCCGGCCGTTAAGTCCCTTACGTCCGAGCCTGTCCGCACGGTGAACACGACCAGATAAATCAGTCAAAATAGCTGTTTACGTGGTGCCCAAAAGTGATTAATCATGTACTGTAGTGAATCAGTCCGAGGAGGTAGGCCACTTGTGGCGCAGGAGAATCGAGAGCCCGTGAGCGATCAGGACTTTTTCAGCCAGTATCTGCAACCGACGGGTACGCCCGCCGCCGGGGCGGATGACCCGGTGACCGCGCTGCCGTCCGATGACGATGCTGAGGCCGGCGCCGATGCGCCTGTGGGCGCGGGAATGACTGGCCCTCAAGCTGTTCCAATCGGAGTAGAGCCCTCACCGCACGCTGCGGGCCCGGCCGTGCCCGACGATGGTTTCGACGGTGTCCCCCCGGCGGGCGCGTACCCCGCGCCGCCGGCGGACAGCACCCCGCCGTGGAGAGCTGATCCCGGATACAACAGCGAACACCTACCACCAGACCACTACACAGCGCCGCCCCCGGCGACGGCAGGATTCGACGGTGGCCACCCCCCGGCGGGCGCGTACCCCGCACCGCCGGCGGACAGCACCCCGCCGTGGAGAGCTGATCCCGGATACAACAGCGAACACCTACCACCAGACCACTACACAGCGCCGCCCCCGGCGACGGCAGGATTCGACGGTGGCCACCACCCGGCGGGCGCGTACACCGCACCGCCGGCGGACAGCACCCCGCCGTGGAGAGCTGATCCCGGATACAACAGCGAACACCTACCACCAGACCACTACACAGCGCCGCCCCCGCCCCCGGTTGGGTATCCGGCACCGCGGCCGCCCGGCGGTGAGTCGATAGCTCGGCACGCTCAGCGCCCAGGACCCAGCTATCGGCACGACGGTAATGCGGACGACTACAGCGTCTCCCAGCGCGGATATACGGCCCCGCCTGCGCGGCACACGCCCGCCCCGCCACCGGCGCCGGGACAGTACGATCCGCGCAGCGCTTCGCCGCGTCCAGAGCCGACCGATCGGCAGGACTGGCAGGCTGGACCTCCCGCCGCCGGTTACCCGGGCGGCCCACCTCCACAGTCCCCGCCGCCGCCCCCGTTCGCGGCCCGCCCCGGACCGCTCGGTGTGCCCCCGCAGCGCCATGAGTCGGTGGGGGCGATGCAGTCGCAGGTCCGAGAGGCCGACTTTGTCACCCCGTACAAACAAGTTCCTGAGCGCGGGTGGCGGCGCAGGGTGTATCAGACGATGCGGATCAACTTGGGGCTCAGTCCCGCTGAGCGTGAGTGGAATGATCTGCGGCGCCGTCTAACGGTCAACCTGCGCGGCACTTACACGATCGCGGTGTTGCAGCAGAAGGGGGGAGTGTCTAAGACCACTACCACCGTCGGGATCGGTGCTGCGCTAGCGCGTTACCGCGACGACAAGGTGGTCGCCATTGACGCCAATCCAGCCAGCGGTAACCTCGCGAAACGAATCAATGAGCCCAGCACGGGAACGTGGCGCGGGCTGTTGATGGATCAGAATTTGCACTCGTACAGTGATTTTCGGCATTACCTGGGCAAGGATAGTTCCTCGGGTTTGGAGGTGCTTGCGGGTGACCCGGGGGACGAGGTGATCACCGGCACCGCGTTGGTGATGACATGGCAGCGTTTGTCTCGGCAGTACCCGATCGCGTTGCTCGACTGCGGAAATCAGATGCGCGACGACGTGATTGCCGCTGTGCTGTCGATGGCCGACGTTGTGGTGGTTCCCACGACGACGCGCTACGACGGAGCCGAGGCTGCCCGTGAGACGTTGGATTGGCTTATGCAGCATGGCTATCCGCACCTGGTGCGTTCGGCGGTGATGGTAGTCAGCAACGTCAACAAGGTCACTCCCACCAAAGCGGTACGCAATCTCCATGAGGGATTTGAGCGTGCTGTGCGGGCGGTCCATGACATTCCCTACGATCCGCATCTCAGCGATGCCACAGCAATCAACTTCGATCGGCTGGCGCCGCAGACCCAGCGGGCATTCATTGAAACAGCGGCCTCGATTGTGGACGGGTTCGCAGGTGCGGCGGACAAAGACCCGGGGTATCGGCCGCAGTGGCCGGCGTCGGGCGATGAGCGCGGGCAGGAGCGGCGATGACATCAACAGACGTTGCGGTGACCGAGAACTACCCCGTCGGTACGGTCGCTGCCGAGCGAGTGCGCTTGGCCGAGCAGGTTCGGGTGGCAGTCCTTTTTGAGGGTCGACAACACGATGTCACTCTGCCGGCGAGTTCGCCCGTGGCGGCCGTTGCTGATTCGTTGGTGCGTGTCTTGCTAACCCGCGAGGGCAGCGACGACGGCATGCGCAAGCCCGACGATGATCGCATGATCAGCCCGGGCGTGGTGCGGATGACGTTGATCAATGGGCAACCGCTGGATCGTACCCAGAGTCTCACGCAGCAGGGTGTGCGTGATGGCGAACTGTTGGTGCTCGACATCATCGATGCCGAAGTGGAGTTCACCCCGATCTTCGAGTCGCCCTCGTCAGCGGTGGCGGTGCTCAATCAGCAGCAGTATTCGGTGGTGACCGCAGAAACCGCACGCCGAGTGGCCGGGGTGGTCGTTGGTGCGGCGGTCGCGGCGGTGACCGCACTGTTGGGGTTGGCATGGTGGCGCAACCTGAACAGCGGCCAAGACTGGAATCTGATCCCCGGGGTCGCGGCAGCGGGTCTTGCAGTGGTGCTGTTGGTTGTCGGGTCATTGGTGTGGTGGCGGGCCAAAGACCTGGTGACCGCGACGGCGATGTGGCTCTCCGGTGTGCTGATCGCGTGCCCGGCAGCAGCAGTCATGGTGACTCCGGGCTATCCGGGGTCGTGGCACCTGATGTTGGCAGCGGCAGTCACAGCGGCGGTCGCGGCGGCGTTGTGGCGGTTGAGTCCGGCCCCACCGATCGTGGTGTCGGCCACGGTAATGGTCACCGCGACGGCAGCAATACTGGCGCTGATCTACGCGCTGACTGGGGCCTCCTTGCAGAACCTGTCGGTTGCGGTGTTGGCAGTCAACCTCTTTGTACTAACCGGTGCGCCTAAGCTGGCCGCACGGATGGCTGGTATCCCGATACCGCCGTTTCCGACCGTGACAGGCAAGGACACCTTTGCCGATGCCGATGCTATTGCCGCAGAGGCGTTGGTCGCTGCCGAACACCAAGGCACGCCGACCGTGGAGCAGCTTCGGCGCTCAGCAGAGGCCGCGAACGTCTATTTGACCGCACTGCTGGTAACGGTTGGTGTGTTCTTCATCGGGGGCTCGATCTGGGCGGTGATACCCGGGCAGGGGCGCTGGTGGCTGGCCACGGTGTATATCGGTGTGCTGGCTGCGATCCTGGTCATGCGGGGTCGCGCGTTCGCTAGCCGGGAGCAGTCCATCATCGTGGTGGCCACCGGGTTGCTGATGGTGCTCATCACGGCCGCCAACTATGCACTCACCGGCGAGGGCACGTTCGCTGCGTATATCGCGGCCGCGGTGGTGCTCAGCCTCGGCGCGGCCGGATTGATCGCCGCGGCGGTCGTGCCGGCCAAGGTGTTCTCACCGGTCTTCCGCAAGGTCATCGAATGGATCGAGTACCTGCTGATTGTGGCGATCCCGCCGCTGGCGATCTGGCTTCTGAACCTCATCTACCTGGCGAGGAACATGTGATGAGCGGCCAACGTGCGTCGGCCGTAGCTGCGGTGGTGATGTTGGCGGCAGCCTGGCCACTGGTCGGCGCCCCGTCGGCAACAGCCATCACACCGCCGGTTGTTGATCCGCTGGCGGTCCCGGACGGCACCCCGCGACCCGACGAGCCCATGCAGCACAAGTACGACTGCATCCCCACGGGGTTGATTGCGGGCACCGACCCGGCAGCGGTCCCCGGATCCCAAGCCTTCATGAATCTGCCCCGTCTCTGGGAATCGGCCGGGCGGGGAGCAGGAGTATCAGTGGCGCTCATCGACACGGGCGTCTGGCCCAACCCTCGGTTGCCCCGACTACGCGGCGGCGGCGACTTCATCATGGACGGGGGCGACGGTCTGCAGGACTGCGACGCTCACGGTACGACGGTCGCAGCGATCATCGCTTCAAGTCCTGCCGAAGGTGACGGATTAGTCGGCGTAGCACCGGAAGTCGAGCTCATATCGATCCGGCAGTCCTCGCAGATGTTCACGCCGGTAGCGCCGTCTGCGACCTCGGAGGAGGACCGTCGAGCAGGCACCGTCAGCAGCTTGGCGCGGGCCGTAGTCGCCGCGGCCAACACTGGAGCCCGCGTGATCAACATGTCGATCGTGGCGTGCATCCCGGTGCTCAAGCCCGTCGACCAGACGACCCTTGGTGCCGCGCTACGCTACGCCGCCGTAGAAAAGGATGCTGTGATAGTCGCCGCAGCAGGCAACACATCCACTCCGGGATGCGCACAGAACCCCAACATCGACGCCACCAGTGTCGAAGACCCACGCAACTGGAACTCAGTGGTGACGATCAGCACCCCGGCCTGGTTCTCCGACTACGTTCTGTCGGTGAGCGCCACCAACAACGAAGGCCAGCCCGCCGTAGATGACCAGGGCACCGACATCAGCGTGGGCGGACCCTGGGTCGGTGTCGGCGCACCAGGGCTGTTCGTGGAGGGCGTCAACCAAGAAGGAAACCTCATCAACGGGACCCACGACACGAAGACCAATTCCCTCAAACCCATGAGTGGCACCAGCTTTTCGGCGGCCTACGTCTCCGGACTGGCGGCCCTGATCCGAGCAAAGTACCCCGATCTGCCGGCCCATCAGGTGATCAACCGAATCAAGCAGACCGCGCATTCGCCGGCTGCTGTCGTGGACAACCGCCTGGGTTACGGTGCGATCGACCCGGTAGCTGCGCTGAACTATGACGTGCCGCCGATCCCTGCGCCCCGGGAAAACCTGTCGCGCCCTCTTGGTCCGCCACAGCCTGAACCCGAGCCGGACCGCCGCCCGATGGTGATGGCCTTGGTGGGTACCGCGACACTGACGGTGCTGCTGGGCGCAGCGCTGGCAGTCGGCGCCATGTCGAAATCGCGACGAGGCTGAAAGGGCCGATCCGATGGTGATGTTAGACGAGCATATTCCCGGCCCGAAAGCCGGCTTGAGCGAGCAGATCCGGCGGTGGCGCTTGGACTTTCGGCTCGCCCTGGTCGTTACTGCCGAGATAATCGCGCTGGCTGTTCTGGCCGCTATCACCCCAGTGCTGTGGTGGGTGGCGGTACTGATTGCGGTAGCAGCGCTGCTCGTGGTCACCCTCAGCTATAACGGTGCCACCGCGTGGGAATGGCTTGTCCGCGCGCTGCGCTACGCCTATTTTCGGCGCAACACCAGGGCTCACTTACGGCGAGCAGGGATTTCGCCCGCGTTCACCGTCGACATGCCGGGGGCCGGGGCGGTCGGCATGCGCTGGGACGGACAGTATGCGATCACCATGATTGCGTTGCACGGCAAGCCTTTTGCACCGACGGTGCTGGTGCCCGCGGGCGCTGAGACCACCAGCTTGGTTCCCGTTCAAGCCGTCATCGACCAGCTCCATCAGTTCGCCGGCCTGGAGCTGCATTCTGCCGACATCGTTTCAGCAGGTGCCCGGGTGGCTCTTGATGGGCGTTACACCCCAAAGTATGAGGAAATCATTGCCGACCGAGCAGCTGTCGGGGAACGGCGCACGTGGCTGGTGCTGCGACTGTGCCCACAAGCATGCCTGGCGGCAATGATGTATCGAGGTGATGCGGCGGCCGCAGCAGCGGCGGCCACCGAGCGGGTCCGCCAGTCGGTGTTGCGAGCGGGCTGCCGGGCAATCACCTGCACTGCCGATCAGGTGGACCAGTCCACTAAGGCGCTCCTGGCTGGCGCAGAGCTGGAGCGGATTCGCGAGGGCTGGGGCTATCTGGATACGGTGTCGCAGTACGTCACGACATATCGGATCGCGGGCAACGACCTCACTACGCGTGTGCTCAACGATGTGTGGACCGTGCGTTCCGATGCCACGGTCACCTCGATCCGCCTGACCGCCGATCGGGCCGGCGTCGTCGCTGCCGGGGCGGTGGTCCGTTTCCATACAGCTGCGCCGTTACCGCATCCGCCCCTGCTGACACTGCGGCCCATTATCGGGCAGTGCTTTGACTCTCTTCTCGCGAGTCTGCCGCTCGGTGATCGGGCATTGCGCCTGGAGATGTCGCCGCGGCGTCTGACCAATCCGGCCGAGCTGAAAGTGCCGGTGGGGCCCAGCGGTCCGATGCTCGGCATGACGGTCACAGGTGTTCCGTTCCTGATGCCACTGACTGACCCGTTGCGAGCCAGCACGATATCGGTCAGCGCGTCCTTGGACGCCGTGATTCCGTTGCTGTTGAGGGCCAGCGCCGCTGGATCGGTCATCCTGATTCACACCGAGCGCCCCCAGGTATGGCAGCCACTGCTCGACAACGCCCATCGCATCAGCCTCGCCAGTGATCGCGAGCCTGTGCGCCCTCCGAACGTCATCGTCGCTGACGGCATCGGGCACGGCCTCACAGCCGGCGAGCGTGGACACACCCTGATCACGCTCACCGACGTCGCCGAACCGAGTGCAGACGTGACGTTGGTGCAGCAGTCCGGCGATGAACTCGTACTCGGCACCCCGAGTGTGCAGGGAGTCCGACTCAGCATCATGCGTCCGCGCAATGAGGCACAGTTTCTGTCTCACTTGGTCGTGCGCACATGATCAGTCAGCGCTCTCTGGATGCCCTGCGCGCAGCGATGAAGGTCATGGGTTCGGCTCCTGAGCGAGCAGCGCAAGTCTTCGTTCTTGCTACCCAAGACGATCCCGAACTGGCGGATGGATGGTTGGGCCGTTACGCCACCGGAGAGCGCACATTGGCGGTGCTGTCCAAGCTTTCTGCGAATGCCGATCGGCTGGGTGAGGGGTTAAGCAGGCTCCAGCTGGGCCCGGCCAATATGGGCGCATTCTTCGAAATCGAGTACGCGCGCTTTCCGATCGCTGATCAGATCACCGCCCAGTTGGCCTACGCGGCCGCACTGATCGCCTCGAATGAGTTCCAACAGGCTAGCGCCATACTCGACCGGTTGCCGGCCGATAGTCCCGAAACCGGGTACGTGCGCGCATGTTTGGCGACCAAGACCCAGCGCTGGCCCGACGTGCTGACGGCAGTCGGTGTGTGCACCCAAAATCCTCGGGACACGTATCTGGCGCGGGCGGCGAGTCTGCTGGAGGCGTGGGCGGCGGCCAGCCTGGGGCTGATGCAACCTGCGCTGCAGGCTGCGCAACGCGTGATAGACGGCAAGCCAACTTCTACCGACGGGCTGGGCGCGCGAGGAGTGGGCATCAAGGATGTGCTCACGCGAGACGCACTGTTTTGTCGCGCCTTGGTGCTTCGCTATCAGGGCGAGGATGAGGAATCCGAGTCTGTGTTGACCGGAATACGCGTGCAATGGCCGGATTTCGAGCGCGCTCAAGTCGCTCTCAACGATCGCACGTTCGGCTTAGAGGTCACCGACCCGGAGACGATCGCCTCCCGTACCGACAAGTGGGACGCGGCGACTGGCACCAGCCGTGCTGCGCGCGACCAAGCCGACCGTGATGCCACGCGACAGGAAGTGCTCGCCCGCGCGGAGGAGCGGCTGGCGGCGTTCATCGGCCTGGAGGGGCCGAAGGAACAGATCGCCGTGTGGCGCACGGAGATAGAGATTGATCTTCTTCTTGCAGAGCAAGGGCAGGAGGTCGGCACCGCCAATGAGAACCACATGGTCTTTGAAGGTCCACCGGGCACAGCGAAAACAAGCTATGCGCGGATTGTCGCCGAAATCCTGTTCGGGCTGGGGAAAATCGATCGTCCTAAGCCACTGGAAGTGACCGAGGAAGACATCGTGGTCGGCTATGTCTCGCAGACCGCTGAGAAGATGCGCGACATTTGCGAAGAAGCGCTCGGCGGGGTTCTGTTCATCGATGAGGCCTACCGGCTCGCGCCTGAAACGGAGGGGCATTCTTTCGGCAAGGACGCCATCAACACGTTGCTCAAGTACATGGAGGACTACCGCGACCAGCTCGTGGTCATCGTGGCGGGGTACCCGGTCGAGATGCGCCGGTTCATGGCAACCAATCCCGGTCTCGCGGGCAGGTTCCACTTCACGTTGACGTTCGACAGCTACAACGCTGACGAGATCGTCGCTATTGGCCGGTCAATCGCGGATCAGGAAAAGATCACCGTTGCCGAGAGTGCGTGGGAGATACTGCGGCAAGAAACGGATCGTCTTCGCGCCATTCCCGCCAAGGAGGGCACAGCTCTCGACGCCGCGGGCAACGGTCGCTACGCCCGCAAGGTGGTCTTGGCATGCAAGCGGGAACGCGCCCGCAGGCTGCGCACGCTGGGCTCTGCGGGCTTGAGGGAGCTTGCCGCTGCGGACCTGTCCGCGTTCGATGTCACCGACGACGATATGGCCCGCGCGCTGGTGTCGGCGCTGTCGACCGCCGCCACGACGTGAGAGTGGACCGCACCGAGGACGGCTTGCGCGCGTAGTCCTGAACGCGTTGTTGCACACGATGATTGCCCAGTCCGCCGCGACACCGCAGCGGTCGTCGTGACCATGCTGGTGCGGACGTAGCGCCGCGTCTTGGCCGCACCTCCGTCGTCGGTGAGCGCACTCACCCACACGACCGTTTACGTGGTGCGTTCGCATTGACTACTTATGACTGAATATGTCACTGTGTAGTCATGTCGTGGGGTGAAGCGGTCGCGTCTCTGTCCAGCATGGATTCAGCACTTGACCTTGCGCACGGTCTGCTCAAACTCGGCAAAGACGGCTTAGGTAAGCAGTCGGGGGCAACCATTTGGGAGGTACGCGCGGTCCTCCCGCTGGCTGTGATTCTGTTCGCTGCGGGCCCGGTGGGCTGCGGCGAAGGTGAGCACTGGGTACGCGCTGCGGTGGACAACGCCGACCCGGAGGACACCGCGCAGCCTGGGTGGGCACGCGCCGCACTGCTGTGTGCCACCAGCGACCCGGTGATGGCACGTTCGATGGCTGGGCTGACTGCACTGGATCAGCGCCAGCGTGACTGCGTGGTGATGGCGCTACGCGCAGCGTTGGACGAGTCCCCCGACAGCCGGGCTAACACTGCCCGCGTCTAGGCGAAAGGACGAAACACTATGTACGTCAAACCATCAACGCCATATTGCGGCTTCGGACGCCGCGCAGGCGGCACAGAGATGTTCGTACCGAGCAGTGCCGCACACGTGTTGGTCTCCGCACCGACGGAAACCGGCAAAAGCCGGCGCCTGCTCGCGCCGGCGGCAACGCTGTGGGGTGGTCCGGCCGTGGTCGTCTCCTCCAAGGACGACCTCATGCAGTACGTCATGGAGCGCCGATGGGGACCCAAGGCACTATTGGACCTGCGCCCTCTCAGTTCGCCCGTCTATCCAGAAGGCGTAGTTCCCACGGTCTACGACCCGACAGTCAGCATCGACAGCCCCTACGAAGCCTTGACGGTGGCCGAAACGATCATGCAGATGTCGACGGTCGGGTTGGGGTCGGGGGCCGACCAGGTATCCGACGGCGGCGTGTGGGAGTCCCAGGCCGCTGGTCCGTTGGCGGCATTTCTGTTCGCGGCGTCCCCCGCAGGAAACTCCAAGGGCATGGCCTGGGTGCTCACCGCCGTCGACAACATCGACCCGGAGAACAGCACCCAGCCGGGATGGGTACAGGCCGCCGCACTCTGCCACGAGTACCCGACGCTGGCTATGGGCATGGCCCGGATCATGGAAATGGACCCGCGCCAACGTGACTCGGTCGCCATCACGATGCGCAAGGCGATCACGCCGTGGCTGCGAACCTCGCTACTCGATCGCGAAGGGTTTGAGCCGTTCACCCCGGACTTTCTCGATGATCCCCTGGCAACCTTGTTCATTCTGGCGCCGGCCGACGGCACTGTGGCCGGTTCGGCGGTAACCCTGCTGGATTCGTTGGTGCGACGATGGCGCGAGAAGACCTCCGCTAGGGAGACCATGCATCGGCTGCTGATGGTCATTGACGAACTTCCCAATACCGCTCCGATTCCCAACCTACGTCGCATCGTCGGCGAGGGCCGTGGACTGGGCATCAACCTGATGGTTGCCGTCCAGGCCTCCTCGCAGCTCGACACCGTGTACGGAGCGGTGTACGCCAATGAGTTGCGCGACATCTTTCCATGTTCGGTCATCATGTTTGGTGCCCGAGAGGAAGAACTCCTCACTGCCGCGGAGCACTGGTCTGGGCTGACCAACCGGCGACCGCAGGGATTCGGGCAAAACGATGGCAGTAAGAACCTCAACAACGACCTCGGTGCCACGTTGCGCTGGCAAGAACTCCTTCCGCCGACACGGGAGCACGCCCGGCTGCTGATTCGTGGTGGTGTAGGCACGTGCGTGGAAATACCGGACTGGTCGGTCTTCCTGCACCTCTACGATCAGACCACTCAAGCGATTCTGGCCAGAGCCCAGGGCGGCGGGACTGATCCTGGGACCGTCGAGCCGGGCAGGCTTCGCCGTATGGTGCGGCGCGCGTGGTTGGATCGCGACAATGCCGCGTGACCCTGAGTTGGCGCGTCGGATCAACCTGCTGTTCGACGTCATGCACAGGCGAGGAGAGACGCCGCTGAGCACAGCGGCTGCCGCGGCCGCCATGACCGCGCACGCTGGCGCCGGGGTCACCATGGCGGCATTGGAGGAATTGCGACTCGGCAATAGTGCTGCCGCTAGCTGTGTTCTCACGGGACGTTGTACGCACAGTCGCACGTCTCGACCGCCGACAGCCTCGACACCGGAGGCACACCACCGAGCGCGGCATGGCCTCGGTGGTGGTTGTAGTAATGGATGAAACCAGTGAGCGCGTCCCTGCGCTCAGCTTCGCTGCTGTAGGCCCGCACGTAAGCCCATTCGCGGGCCAGGGTGCCGTTGAACCGCTCCACCTTCCCGTTGGTGCGCGGCGTGTAGGGCCGGGTGCGCTTGTGCGTCGTGGCACTGACGGTCAGAGCCGCCGCCCACGTCCGGGACCGATAGCAGGAGCCATTGTCCGTCAAGGCCCGTTCTATGTGGGCGATTCCGTACGCCCCGAAGAACTCCACGCTGCGCAACCAGAACGCCGCCGCCGTCTCGCCCTTCTCGTCTTCGAGAGCTTCGGTGTAGGCCAGACGGGTGTGGTCGTCCACCGCACTGTGCAGGTAGGTGTAGCCGATCCGTCCGGTGCCGGGGCCTCTGCGCTTGGACGCTCTACCTTCCGCAGACTCGCGACCATGGACCCGCCATCCGCCGCCGAGAGGAATCTTGCCGAGCTTCTTCACGTCGACGTGGACCATGTCACCCGGCGCGGCATGTTCGTACCGATTAACTTGCCGCATAACGGTTCCCGACACCGGGTCCATGTCCGACAACCGGGCCATCTGGTGTCGTCCCAGCACGCGATGCACTGTCGCGGCCGAGATCATGATGCCTTCGCTGCGAAGGTGGGCTGAGATGCGATCCGGCCCCCATTTGGTATCCCGCCGCAACTGCAGGATGCGTTCCACCACGGCTTCCGGCGTGCTCCCGGGAGAGACGCGCGGTCGGGATGACCGATCAAGCAGCCCGACGTCGCCGTCGACCAGCCATCGCTGGTACCACTTGGCGGCTACAGCGCGAGAGACGCCCATTTCGGCGGCCACGTGCGCGATTGGTCGACCTGAATCGATCCGTTCGCACAACCGTTTCCGGCCCTCAGGTGTCAGAGGTGAGTTCTTGTGCCCCATGAACGCGAGCAGAAGTGTGCCCGCGCTTGATTTGGCCTACATATCAACGACAATAGAAGTAGCTGCAACCGATTTTCCGGAGGGAGGGCACGCCAGTGAGCGGAATGACCGCCGCGGACTACTACAGGTCCCTGCCCGAGGAGCCCGCCGAGACGGTGATGGTGCGCCGGAGCTACCTCGACCCACACGTCTGGTACTGCGTCGGCGCGAACATCAGCGCCGACATTTCCAGCCTGATGTGCCCCGGCCGCCTTCGGGCGGTCAAGCATTACGCGGAACAGAGGTTCGGCGACGAGGAAGAGTTCCGCTGGGTTCGCCAGGACCGCGACACCTGGGTGATGGAGTTCGTCTAACCCTGGCTGCGTGTCGACAACCTCATGAGGGACTACAGCTAGCCGTGCGGAACTGGACGTGATTGCCGAGTTCTTCGGGGTGCCAGTCTGTTACCTCACCAACACGAGGGTTCGGACCGGAATCGACGCTCAGCTTCACCTCGTGAAGGTCATGCGTGATGCTGGGGACTTAAGACCCGTGCATGGGTCGACCCTCCCCGCTTTGGCTGACACCGAGGGCGACCGCCCCGCGTACATCGGTGAGCTACTGGACCGCAGTTCCGGATCACTTGCACATGAGTAGGTCGAATCACTCTCCCTGGCAATCGAGTCAAAGCGACGCTTGCGCAACATGTGGCGAGGTCATCCCCGAAGGGGAAGCCGAGTTCGGCAGCCGTATCGGTGTTCCCCACCACGCCACCTGCTTGTCGATGCCTGAGACGTTGAAAGCGAAGATCTCCCGGTGTCCCGTCTGCGGTCACATGGAGGGGCGTCACCTTGAGGTGACGGATTTCGATGAATCGAGCGGAAAGCTACGTGCGAGGCCATCCCGATGCACCTGCGGATGTGACTACTACCTGAAGCCGCGCGGGGTCGGCTGAGATGAATCTAGGTGGTGTAGAAAAATGGTGATAGGCGATATGCCTGCAGAGCCGCGCACCGGCCATATGTGGCTGTGTCAACCCGATCTGGGACCACGATGACGGCCTGACTGGGACCCACCTGGCACCGGCTAATCACGCCCTTGGTCTCGGTGGTCACTGCCGAGTGGCGAGGGCTATAGGTATCTGCAGACCTGATCGGGGCTACAGGTTTCGGGCTCTGGGAGGGCTGCATCGTCGCGGAGCGCAGCCACGTTGTCGCGAAGTGTTGTGAGGTCGGCGATCTGCGCGTCGATGTCGGCAAGGCGCGCGTCCAGCAGGTCACGTACGTGGCCGCAGGGAGCTTGGCCGTGGTCGCGGATGTCGAGGATCTGCTTGATCTGGGCGAGGGTGAGCCCGGCCGCTTGGCCGCGGTGGACGAAGTCGATCCGGCTGACCGCGTCGGGGGTGTAGTCGCGGTAGCCGGCCGGTGTGCGTTCGGCCGGGGGCAGCAGCCCTTGCTCTTCGTAGAACCGCAGAGTCTTGGTGGTCGTGCCTGCCGCCTCGGCGAGTTCTCCGATCCGCATCCCGGCCTCCATCGTGTCGCAGGTCTCGCTTGACCTTCCCCTTTACTGGAAGGTCCAGTATCGCTGCATCAGGAGCGTTTCCCAACAGTTCTGGGAGGAATCGGGATGCAGACCAGGTACGACCTCGCGATCATCGGATCCGGCGGCGGTGCGTTCGCGGCGGCCATTCGTGCGACCTCTCTGGGCAAGTCGGTGGTGATGGTCGAGCGTGGCACGTTCGGCGGCACGTGTGTGAACACCGGCTGCGTGCCGTCGAAGGCACTGATCGCAGCCGCGGAGGCCCGGCACGTGGCCGCGGACGCGCCGACCCGGTTCCCGGGCATCGCCAGCGTCGCGGGCGCGGTGGACATGCCGGCCCTGATCGGCGGAAAGCAGGATCTCGTCGAGGCCCTGCGGGGTGAGAAGTACGTCGACGTCGCCGACTCCTACGGTTGGCAGGTCCGCCGCGGCAACGCCGCGTTCGCCGGCACTCCGGATTCGCCCCTGCTCGAGGTCGCCGCGGCGGATGGCAGCGTCGAGACCATCGAGGCAGCGCAGTACCTGGTGGCCACCGGGTCCCGTCCCTGGGCCCCGCCGATCCAAGGGTTGGAGGAGGCCGGGTACCTGACCTCGACTACGGCGATGGAGTTGACCGAGGTCCCCGACTCGCTGCTGGTGCTCGGTGGTGGCTACGTGGCCCTGGAGCAGGCGCAGCTGTTCGCCCGGCTCGGGTCGACGGTGACCCTGCTGGTTCGGTCCCGGCTCGCGTCGAAGGAGGAGTCGGAGGTCTCCAAGGCGCTGCAGGAGGTCTTCGCCGATGAGGGCATCCGGGTGGTCCGCCGAGCGGTCCCGACCCGCGTGACCCGCGACGCCGCCACCGGCCAGGTGGTGGTGACCGCGGACGTCTCCGGTGGCGCGCAGGAGTTCCGCGCCGACGAGGTTCTGGTCGCTCTCGGCCGCCGACCGGTGACCGACGGGCTCAACCTCGACGCGGTCGAGGTGAAGACTGGCGAGGTCGGCGAGATCGTGGTCACCGACCAGCTGCAGTCCTCCAACCCGCGGATCTGGGCGGCCGGTGACGTGACCGGGCACCCCGAGTTCGTCTATGTCGCCGCCCACCACGGCACCGTGGTCGCCGAGAACGCCTTCACCGACGCCGAGCGGTCGGTGGACTACATGCGGCTGCCCCGGGTCACGTTCACCAGTCCCGCGATCGGCGCAGTCGGGATGACTGAGGCCCAAGTCCTCGCGGCCGGGATCCGCTGCGACTGCCGGGTGCTCCCGCTGGAATACGTGCCGCGAACGCTGGTCAACCGGGACACCCGCGGCTTCATCAAGATGGTCGCCAACGCCGACACCGGCGAGATCCTCGGCCTGACCGCGGTCGCCAAGGACGCCGGCGAACTGGCCGCCGCGGGCGTCCACATCATCGGCAAGACCATCGCCGAGGTCGCCGACGCCTGGGCGCCTTACCTGACCATGACCGAGGGCATCCGGATCGTCGCGAAGGCCTTCACCACCGACGTCTCCAAGCTCTCCTGCTGCGCCTGACCCGCACCCACCCCACTCAACGAAGGAGGCATCCGCGATGTCGGACCTCAGCACCCAACTGCCCCAACGACTCACCCGACCCGAGGAGACCGGCCTTGACGCCGGCCTGCTGATCCCGCTGCTGCGGCCGCTCGTCGACGGCGACCCCGTCACCGTCGAGCAACTCGCCGCGGCTGCGAGCCGCACCCTCGATGACGTACGGCGCGGTCTCGCGGCGGTGCCGGACACCGAGTACGACGATCAGGGCCGGATCATCGGCCAGGGCCTCACCCTGCGCCCCACCCCGCACCGGTTCACCGTGGCCGGTGAGGAGCTCTACACCTGGTGTGCGCTGGACACGCTGATCTTCCCCGCCCTGCTGGACCGCCCGGCAAAGGTGGAGTCGGCCTCCCCGGTCAGCGGCGAGCCGGTTCGGGTCAACGTCGACCCCACAGAAGGTGCAACCAGCGTCGATCCGCCCACCGCGGTGGTGTCGCTGGTGAACCCGGAGCAGATCACCTCGATCCGTTCCTCCTTCTGCAACCAGGTGCACTACTTCACCTCCCCCGAGGACGCCGCGGGCTGGCTGGCCGAGCACCCCGGCGCGGAGGTGGTCCCGGTGGCCGAGGCGTGCCGGATCGGGGCCGCCCTCGCCACCGGCCTGCTCAACCGCCTCCAGGCGCCCGCCGCGGCCGACGACAGCCACAGCTGCTGCTGACCCATACCCACTGAAGGGAATGAGAACACCGATGATGTCCAACCACGACGATCGCCCGGGAGGCAGCGGCCTGCTCCTCGGAGCCGGCGCCGCGCTGCTCATGGTCGCCTGTTGCGCCTTGCTCCCCATCCTCATCGCCGGTGGCGCGATCGCCGGTATCGGCGCGTTCCTCCGCAACCCGTGGGTCATCGGCGCCGGGATCGCCCTGGCGATCCTCGCGCTGATTGCCATCTCCCGCCGCGGCGGCGGCACCGCCGGCCACGGCTGCTGCCCGCCCATGCCCACCAACGAAAACGTCGACCCGAAGGACGAGCAGAACCGATGAGAATCACCCGCCGCCACCACGCCGCGCTCTCGATCGCCGCCGTACTCGCCGCCGGATCGCTGACCCTGACCGCCTGCGGCAACAGTGCCGACCCCGCGACCGCCGGTTCCGGTTCACCCGCCACCGTGACCAGCGTCGATGGCCAGCAGATCAGCCTGCCCGCCAACGGGAAGCCCACCGCGGTGTTCTTCTTCTCCGTCGGGTGCGGCGAATGCGTCAACGGCGTCCGGTCCCTCGGCGAGGCCGCCACCACCGCCGAGAACGCCGGCACCGTGGCAAGCTTCCTCGCCGTCGACATGGACCCCGGCGAATCCAAGGCCCTGATCGGCGACTTCATGGAGTCCGTCGACGCCGAACACGTACCGGCCGCAATCGACGATGGCGCGGCACTCTCCCGGCGATTCGAGGTGGCCGCTCTGTCCACCCTGATCGTCGTCGACGCCGACGGCACGGTGACCTTCCGCGCCACCGACCCCGACGCCGCGACGATCACCGCCGAACTGGCAAAGGCCGGAGCCTGACCCATGGGCGGACTGCTCACCCTCGCCTTCGCGGCCGGCATGGTCGCGCCCGTGAACCCGTGCGGGTTCGCGCTACTCCCGGCCTGGATCACCCACACCCTCGGCGACACCGATGCCTCAACGGTCCCGGTGCGGCTGCTGCGGGCGCTGCGGGCCGGTCTCGTGTTGGCGGTGGGGTTCGCCGGCACCCTCGCGGCAGCTGGCCTGGTAGTCAGCGCCGGCGCCCGAGGGCTGATTCGCGCCGCGCCGTCGCTTGGCCTGGCCGTCGGCATCCTGCTGGTGGTTCTCGGCCTGTGGATGCTAGCCGGACGCTCGGTCTCGGTGCGGGTGCCTCGGATCCCCGGCCGGGCAGCCGCGGGACTCCCACCCACTGCCCGGATGGCTGCGTTTGGGGTCGGCTACGCGCTGGCTTCGCTGTCGTGCACGTTCGGGGTGATCCTCGCGGTCATCGCGCAGGCGCAGGCCACCTACAGCTATGCCGGGCTCCTGCTCGTCTTCGGTGTCTACGCTGCTGGCTCGGCGACCGTCCTGCTGCTGCTCGCCCTGGCCACCGCCGCGGCAGGCAGCGGACTCACCCGCCACGTCGCGCGATTGGCCCGCCATGGCCCACGGGTCACCGCTGTCGTCCTGCTGCTCACCGGCGCCTATCTGGCCTGGTACTGGTACCCGGCGGCCACCAGCGACGCCCCGGTCGCCGCGGGCCGTGGTGGCGGACTCACTGACGTCTCCGCGGTGGTCTCCAGCTGGATCCAGACACGGGCGACACTCATCGGCGCGCTCGCTGCCGCGTCTGCGCTGGTAGTGCTGGCGCTCGGGGTTCTCCAGCGACGCCGCCGGATCCTTCGGGGGCGCCCGATGACCACGCGGGACAGCACGCAGTGACAGCCCACCGGGTGCGGCGTGCGCACGAAACAGGCTCGGTTGATTGCGTCACCGCGACGCGTTCCCTGACCGGGTCGACGCCAGCCGGTAGGAGTCGGTACCAGTTTCGATGATGTTGCCGCCGAAGGTGAGGCGGTCGACGATGGCCGCGCACAGGCGCGGGTCCGTGAAGGTCTTGGTCCAGCCGGCGAAGCCCTCGTTGGACGCGATTGCCACGCTGTTCTTCTCCTCTCGCTCGGTGAGGACCTGGAAGAGGAGTTCGGCGCCGCGGCGGTCCAGTTCCATGTAGCCGAGCTCGTCAATGCAGAGCAGGTCGACGCGGCCGTAACGAGCGATCGTGCGGGCCAACTGCTTCTCATCGGCTGCTTCTACAAGCTCGTTCACCAGCCTCGTGGCGAGGGTGTACTTTACCCGGAATCCCTTTTCCGCGGCTGCGGTCCCCATGCCGATGAGCAGGTGAGACTTGCCGGTGCCGGAATCCCCGATCAGGCACAGCGGCTGGCCCTTCCGCACCCACTCGCCGGTCGCCAACTGGTGGATGGTGGCGGGGTTGATGTTCGAGTTGGCGTCGAAGTCGAAGTCCGCGAGGAACTTGCTCCGCGGGAACCCGGCGCCGTTCACGCGCCGGATGGTGGACCGACGGTCGCGGTCGTCGCACTCGGCCAGGAGCAGCTCGGCGAGGAATCCGGTGTAGGTCAACTGGTCCTTGTTCGCCGCCGCGACCGCGTCGCCAAGCAGGGCCCGCATGGTCGGGAGCCGGAGCCTCCGGCAGGCCTGGTCGACCGCCGCTACGGCGGCTTCCTCGGTCAGGCCGCGGCGGCGGCGCAAGGTGGTGGTCACGCTGGTGACTGTGCTCATCGGGGTGCTCCGCTCTCATCGGGACTCATCGGGTCGGGGTGGTGGTCGGTGCCGGTGCGGCGGCCGAGCAGTTGCTGGTATTTCTCCATCGACGGCAGCGGCCGGGTGTCGGGCGGGAGGCCGGCGATGACCGCGGCCGGGTCGAGCAGCAGGCGTTCGGTGAGGGACACGACCTTCCGGCTGCGCTTGGCGTCGCCATCTCGTCGTTCGCCATCGCTGGGCTGCGCAACGGGATGACGGTCTGAACTGGCCCCGGTGGGCGCTGCGAGGGTGGTGTGCAGGCGTGCTTCGACCGCGACCACATCAGCTGAGACTGCACCGACGCTCACTGCGGCGAGCAGCCCGGCTTCGACTTCGTCGGCGGCCATGGCGCGGTGCAGTAGGAGCACGTCGATCAGTTCCCGGGTGCCGACCGCATCCCCGAGCCGCCTGCGGGCGTTCGCCCAGAACGCCTCATGCGCAGGCGTGAACGCCCCCGATTCGCGGGCCTGCGCCAACGCGGTGGAGCCTGGCAATGCGCCCGGCTTACCCTTGAGCACCTCGAGGTAGTGGTCGAGGTTCACCGACTGGCCACCCCTTGTGATGACGCGGGCGTGCCGGGCGATCTGGAGTCGGCCGTCGAACACGACGACCTCGGATGCGCGCAAGGAGACGCGGACGCGGCGGTGGATGAACCGCGCCGGGACGGAGTACCGGGCCATGCGGACGGTGATCATCGCGGAGCGGTCGACCATCGGGTTCAGCATCAGCCCGGGGTCGAACCCCTCGACCGGGAGCGGCGCGAGGTTCTCGCGTTCGGTCGCGAAGTCCTCGCCGACGGTCCGGATCCGCGACGAGATCCGTCGGCGGTCGTCGGCGGCGTCCAAGGCACGGACCTTCTCGTTCAGCTCGTCGAGCGAGTCGACGACGGGCATGGGCACGAGGTGCTGGCGGCGGAACCGGCCGACGTCGCCTTCCACACCGCCCTTCTCATGTGCCCCGGCGATGCCCGGCTGGCAGTAGAACGCGTCGAACCCGAAGTGAGAGCGGAACAGCACCCAGCGGTCGTTCTCTACCCGCTCACGACCGCGCGCGTTGACGACCCGGGTGACTGCGGCGGTGAGGTTGTCGTACCGGACGTGCCGGGCGGGGATGCCGCCGATCTCGTTGAACGCGGCGATGTGGCCCTCGAGGAACGCCTCTTGGCCTTGGGTGGCGTAGATCCGGTGCACCGCCTTCCCGGAGTAACTCAACCTGAATGTGAAGAGGAAGACCTTCGTCTTCACCCCGGCCAGGATGACGTAGAGCTCGCCGAAGTCGACTTCTGCTTCTGCGCCTGGCGCGTGCTCCTGGGGGATCATGACTTCGACCCGGCGGCCAGCTTCGAGGCCGATCTGCGTGCGGCGGATGCGGACGTAGTCGCGAACCGTCGAGTACGACACCTCAATGGCGTCGTGTTCCTCGATGAGGCGGACGTGGATCCGGCGGGCGGTGTGCCGTTGCTTCCGCGGCGCCTCAAGGTCGGCGCGGAGCATGTCGTCGATGGCCGACTTGAACGGATCCAACCGGGGCGAGGAACGCACCGGGGTCTTCCGCGGCGGTGGTTCCGCGGACGTGAGGGCCCGGCGAACGGTGCCGCGTCCGACTTGGTGCTTGCGTGCGAGCGCTCGGATCGACATGCCCTCGACCCGGGCGTCCCGACGGATCGCAGCGAACAGTTCCACACGCACCCTCATCCCGAAACCCACTTCCGGTGCCGCGAGGACCGCTGGATGCGGGTCCTCCTGACGCCACGGAAGTGGGTCCAGATCAAGCCGTCACGACGCCACGCCGAAGCCCGGGTGGGTCCCGAATCAGACCGTCACACTGGTCCCGAATCAGACTGTCACCGCCAGTGCAGTACAGTCTTCCGTACGGCGTGCTGATCCACGCAAGCCTCGGGAGGACAAACATGGAGATCTCGACGCCCGACAACAATGTCGCACCTGACTTCGACGGCCTGCGGGCAATGTTCGTCAACTGCACTTTGAAGAAGTCGCCCGAGCGCAGCCACAGTCAGGGTCTGGTCGATATCAGTACCGCACTGATGAAAAGGCATGGCGTGGAGGTAGATCAGATTCGGGCTGTCGATCATGCCATCGCCACCGGGGTCTACCCGGACATGACAGAGCATGGCTGGGAAACCGATGACTGGCCGGCACTCTATGAGCGCATCATGGCTGCCGACATCCTTGTTCTCGTCGGTCCGATATGGCTTGGCGACAACAGTTCAGTGATGAAAACCGTCATCGAACGGCTCTACGGATGCTCGGGCATACTCAACGACGCCGGGCAGTACGCGTATTACGGGCGGGTGGCCGGGTGCCTCATCACCGGCAATGAGGACGGCATCAAACACTGCGCGATGAACATTCTCTACAGCCTGCAGCATCTCGGCTATGTGATTCCGCCACAAGCGGATGCGGGTTGGGTGGGGGCTGCCGGTCCGGGCCCGTCTTACCTCGACGAAGGGTCCGGAGGGCCGGGCAACGACTTCACCAACCGCAACACCACCTTCATGACCTACAACCTGATGCACATCGCATCGCTGCTGCGCGCAGCCGGTGGATTTCCCGCGTACGGCAATCAACGCGCAGCGTGGGATGCCGGTTCACGATTCGGATTTGCCAATCCCGAGTACCGGTAAGTGCGGGAAAACGATTGCCAATGACACCATTGCCACCCCATGGCAGTCCGGAAGCACTGTCATGAATCCGGCCACCACGGTTCGAGCTGTGCCCAAAGTCGGGTGTCCCGCTGACTCACCCTCGGCACTGGCCGAGCGGTTCGAACGTGAAGCCATGCCGTACCGTGCCGCCCTGCTCCGCACTGCCCGGCGACTCACGCGTCGGGAGGTAGACGCCGAGGACCTGGTGCAGGACACAATGATGAATGCATTCAAGGGATTCCACCGTTTTCAGTCGGGCACCAATCTGAAAGCATGGCTCTATCGGATCATGCACAACCGATGGATCAGCGCGTACCGGATGAAACAACGTCGGCCGGAAGAATTCTGTCTCGACACGAGTGCTGACATCGATATCGCCGTTCTCGCTTCGTGTTCGACGCGGTTCGCACGTTCGGCTGAGGACGAGGCCATGGACGGTCTATCCGACGGCCAGATAGACGAAGCACTTCGGTCGCTGCCGGAGGGGTTCCAGAAGGTGCTGTACTACGTAGGCGTCGAGGGTTTCACCTGTGCCGACACTGCGATCCTTTTGGGAATTCCGGTTGGCACGGTCATGTCCCGCCTATCGCGGAGCCGCGTGCGACTGCGTGTACAACTGGCAGGCTACGCGGACGGTTCAGGAGCCCGGCCATACCGTCGTCCACCTGCCCGATAGTCGCTGCCACCAGCGGGCGTCCGTATCGCGTGCCACATGTACCGGACCTGCCCGGTTCATCAGTGGTCGCGGTGTGGTTCCAACAGTGCGGCCTGCCCGACCGAATGGCGTGCACGCCGCAGCCAGTCGTGGGTTGCGGCGTGGGACTGTTCGGTCAGCAACGCGGCTTGGGAGAAGTCAGTTGGCGCGACGCGCACGGGGCAAAGCGGTGGGACGACGCGGATGTCGACAATGCTCTCGAAGCGATCGACGTCGTTGGCGAGCCTCTGATTGATCGCGATCGTCACTGCGTGCATTGCCAAACCCAAGGCGCCTTTGGGTGCAGACCGCAGGGCGCAGGCGTAGCCGGTTGGCAACACGTAGATGACGTCGGCGCCGAGCCCCACGGCATGCGAGAGCGGGGTGTTGTTGACGACCCCGCCGTCCATGAGGTCCCGGCCGTCGATACGCACTGGCGGGAGGATCGCAGGTATGGCTGCACTTGCTGCGATGGCGTCGGCCGCGTCGCCCGACGAGAGCAGCACATCTTCCCCGGACAGCACATCGGTTGCCACGCAATGAAAAGACGTGGGAGCATCTTGGAGCAACTGGAAGCGTAGATGCTGTCGCAAGATTCGTCGTAATCCGGTACCAGAAGCGAAGTGTCGGCGTTGTCCGAAGATGCAGAGCACGCTGGTACCGAAGCGCGTGGGGAATACGTCCCGCCGCGACAATGAGTGCCATACCCGAATCAGATCCGTGGTTCCATCGACATCGGGACGGGCGGCCACCCACCCCCCGTTGACTGCACCCACCGATGTGCCGATGATGATGTCCGGCGTGACGCCCGCCTCGAACAAACTGAGGAGCATCCCAGCCTGCACCGCGCCCAGACTTCCTCCTCCGGAGAGCACAAAGGCCGTCACCATGATGGTGTGCGTATGGACGTCGAACGCGGCTCCCGCCGGTGTTTTGGTATCGTGCAGAAATCCTTCTTCCCTTGCAACAGATAGTGATTCACGACAATGCAGCACCGGACGAGCCGGGAGGGGTCGGTTCCCTTCGTCGGGCGAGGAGAGGGTTCCAGATCTGATTGATCGACGGATGCGGCGCCACGACGTGGCGGAGTGTCTCGACCGGCACCTTGGCGACGATCGCGAGTGTGGCCGCTTGGGCCAGTTCGGCGAACTCGGGTCCGACGAACGTTGCGCCGAGCAGCGTGTCGGTGTCGGCGTCGATGACCAGTTTCGCCCAGGCGTCGAAGCCGTCGCGGAAGATGGCGAGGTCGGGCACGGCCTCCGGGTACCGGGCGGTGGTCGTCGTGACCGCGAATCCGTCGGCGCGCGCCTGGCTTTCGGTTCGTCCCACCTCGACGACCTGCGGGTCTGTGTAGACGACCTGCGGAAGGTTGTGCCGGTCGCGGGCGATGAGTTCATCGACGCCGAGCTGGCGGCCTCGTGCGCGGGCGGCAATGATGTCGGCGACGACGACTGCGTGATACTGAGACAGGTGCGATAAGAGTGCGCGTCCGGTGGTATCGCCCATCGCGTACAGCCAGGTGCCGTCGACTCCGAGTGCCTGCAGGTGGTCGTCGACGGTGACGAACTCTCCGCCCTTCAGACCGACGGTCTCCAAACCGAGGGCATCGGTGTTGACCACACGTCCCGCGGCTACGACGATTTCGTCGACCTCGAAACTCTCGTCGCCGACGGTGGCGATGACCGCGCCGCCCGCGACGGGTCGGTTCACGCTGGAAAGACGAGCATGGAAGCGAAGGTCAACCCCGTTGCGCCGCAACGACTCGGTGACCATCTCGCTGGCGACGGTCTCGGAGTTGCGCAGCAGGGTGTTGCCGCGTGCGAGCAGGGTGACCTTGGAGCCCAGGCCGGCGAGGATGGTGGCGAACTCGACGGCGACGACCCCACCGCCGATGATCAGGGTTCGTGGAGGCACATGCGTCATGCCGGCCAGCTCGCGGTTGGTCCAGGGGCGCGCCTCGGCCAGTCCTGGTACATCGGGGATGGCGGGGCGCGTTCCGGTGGCGAGCACGACCGCCTGCCGCGCTCGGACGGTCTCCTCACGGCCGTCCGGGTGGGTCACGGTGACCTCCCGGGCACCGGCGAGCCGACCTTGGGCGTGGAGCACCGTAAGCCCGCTCTGCTGCAGCGCCGCGGTGACGCCCTCATCGTTGAGATGATCGACGATCGCGTCGCGCTTGGCGAAGACGGCGGCGACGTCCAACTGCCCCGGCCCCACGGTTTCCCGGACGCCGGGAACGGCCTTCGCCAGACCCAGTACCTCGATCGGACGCAGCAGTGTCTTGGTCGGATTGCACGCCCAGTAATGGCATTCACCACCGATGAGGCGCTCCTCCACAAGAGCCACCTCCAGCCCTTCGGCGATGAGGTATTGCGCCGCTGAGGCGCCGCCGGGGCCACCGCCGATGACGATTACGTCGAATTCCGAATCTTCACTCATATCAGCCTCTGTCTTGGTCGGCTCGTGCTTGCGCGGTATGGATGGACACTTCAGAGCGCAGGGTGCGATGCACCGGGCATCGGTCGGCGATGTCGAGTAGCTTGGCGCGTTGATCGGCATCGAGCGGGCCAACGAGGGTGATATCGCGTTCGATCCGGTCGACCATCCCCGTGGCGGTCTCGCATTCCGCGCAATCCTCGGCGTGGATGCGGAAGTGGCGCGAGTCAACGATGACACGTTCGAGTGGCCACCGCTTCCGATCGGCATACATGCGCACCGTCATCGACGTGCAGGCGCCGAGTGCGGCGAGGAGCAAGTCGTACGGGGTCGGGCCGGCGTCATCGCCGATGGGGCGGGGTTCGTCCGCGGTCAGTCGATGCCGGCGCGCACTGATCTGCTGGGTGAGTCTGCCGGGTCCGCTCTCAGCGACCTGCACGGCACCGTCGGCAGGGTCATCAGTGTTCAGATCGGCGGTCGTCGTGTGCGCCACGTAATTGCTCGACCACGCGGCGAGGACGCTCGCCGCGTACTCGGCGTCGGCCCGATCGCTGAGCAGGTGGTCGGCGCCGTCGAGAGCGATGAACGACTTCGGATGCCGCGCGGTGTCGAAGATGATCCGCGCGTTGTTCACCGACACCACCTCGTCGAGCGGGGAATGCATGACGAGCAGCGCGGCGTCGAGCGTGGAGATGCGCTCACACTGCGGTTGCATTGCGATATCGTCCAGAAACTCGCGACGCACCCGGAACGGCCGCCCACCGATCGATACGGTGGCCTCACCCGCCTCGACAGCGGGTAGGGCATCACCCAGCAGGCCGGTGACGTGGAAGGGGTCGGCCGGTGCTCCTATGGTGACGACCCCGCGAACCTCGGGGACTCGAGATGCGGCCGCCAAGACTGCCGCTCCGCCCAGCGAATGCCCGATCAAGACCGCCGGGGCACTGAACTGGTCGCGGAGATGATCGGCGGCGCGCACCAAATCTTCGACATTGGAACTGAAACCGGTCTCGGCGAAGTCGCCCTCGGACTCTCCCAAGCCGGTGAAGTCGAACCGCAATACCGCGATACCCTGCCTCGCCAGCGCGCGCGAAATCCGGCCTGCTGCAGCGTTGTCTTTGCCACAGGTGAAGCAATGCGCAAATAGTGCCCAGGCTTTCGGGGCGTCACTCGGCATCTCCAGCTTGCCTGCCAACTCTCCGCTACTGCCGCGGAAGACCGTTCTGGTTGAGGTGCGCATGTGTCTCCCTCGGTTCCCGACGGTTGTTGGGTGAATGGACTCCATCGAACAGTTCGCCCCCTGATGCCGAAGAGACGGATATCCCGTCGGCGCGTCACGCAATGTCATACATCGAGGTTCGTCCCGAAATGGCTTGTGCTTCTCGTCCCTTTGGGATACGACCGAGCTCAAACTGTACTGCAGAGTACACCCGATGGCGCCGTCTGGCGGACCAGGTTAGGGCTTCGGTGTAACGGATGCCGCCCACCCCGACACTCACCTACGTCTGATCATCGTGCGAAGCCTGTGAAGCCGAGCCCGTGACCGTGGCATCACGACCGGGCGCCAACCGGCCACTGCTCGATGGTTGGCGAGATCTCAGCGCGAAAGATGAATGGAGAGTTCCGATGAACGAATCCTCGAACCCACCCACTGCCTACAGCACGTCGGCCCCCCAACATCACTGGCACGCCCGTGCGGCGATCGTCAATGCTGCCGCCTCGATGATGCACCACCGCGGCGTCGCCGCGACGTCGATCGGTGATGTCTCCCGCGCATCCGGCGCAGAGACCCGCGAGCTTCATCGCCATTTCCGCGACAAGACCGAACTGGTCCGAGCGGTCATAGAGCGCGAACTCACCGTCATACTCGACGGCCAGGATGCCGCCGACGCGATCAATTCATGGGACGGGCTCGATACCTGGGTATCGCGCGTTGTGGACACACAACGCGCCCAGGACGGTCCGTTCGCATGCCCGCTGGGGACCTTGGCCACCGAATTGCAGAACTCACACGAGTACCGACCTGCGCTGGCTGCCGCATTCCGCACCTGGGAGGGACATCTGGCCGCAGGCCTACGCCGGATTCAGGACCGCGGTGAGCTGGACCCGACCGCCAATCCAGACCGCCTCGCCGCCGGCCTGCTTGCGGCCCTGCAAGGCGGATACCTCCTCGCATCGGTCCACGGCCGGATCGAGATCATCCGTGACGTGCTCGACGACGCGGTGGCAGCGCTGCGGCGCTACCAGGTCTGACCGATCCGCTGCGCACGTTCTGGATTCATCCGGATCGCACAGCACACCTCAGCGGCGGCACACCGATGCCTTCACAGCCATATGTACTCTGCAGTACAGTCTGCCTCGGACCACCTCAGAACCGAGTCGGCGACGAGTATCCCCGTGGCCGTCGTTGCCCCCACGAGCACACCCAGAACGCGCGTGACCCGCGAAGGAGATTCCCATGGCAGTGGTCAACAGCGGGTTTGGTAACCGTCGCGGCGCCAGCGACGCGCGGTTGCCGCCGGGCCAGACGCTCGTCGGCGACTGGCCGGTGCTGACGGCCGGCCTGACGCCCGATATCGGGACGGACGAATGGTCGTTCACCATCACGACCGAGACGGGCGCCAAGCATGGATGGGGTTGGAAAGCGCTCCAGGACGTGGGGGTGGAGAAGATCGTCACCGACATCCACTGCGTCACCCACTGGTCGAAGCTCGACATGGGCTGGCGCGGAGTGTCCCTGGACCGTTTGTTCGAGGACGTCGAGACCTCCTGCGACTACGTCATGGTCCGAAGCCACGGCGGCTACACCACCAACCTGCCCCTCGATGATCTGCTCGACGGCCAGGCGTGGATCGCCACCGAGGCAGAGGGTGAGCCCCTGACGCCCGAGCATGGGGGGCCGGCGCGCCTTCTCGTGCCCCACCTCTACTTCTGGAAGAGCGCCAAATGGGTTCGCGAGATACAGATGATGCCCAGCGACGACCCCGGGTTCTGGGAACAGAACGGCTACCACCTCCGCGGTGATCCCTGGCGGGAGGAACGTTACTGGTGACGTCTGCGATCCGGGCAAGCTGGCACGTCGGTCGCGTTGCCGGCCGCCGTCGAGAGACCGCGTCGGCGGTCCGCATCGAACTGGACGTGCCGACCTGGCCGGGGAACCACGCCGGTTCCCACCTCGACGTCCGACTCACCGCCCCGGACGGATATCAGGCGACCCGGTCCTACTCGGTCGCGTCGTCTGGCGAGACGACTCGGATCATCCTGGCGGTCGAGGAACTCCCCACAGGTGAAGTCTCGCCATACCTCGTGCATCAGCTCGCCGTGGGTGACGAGCTCGAGGTGCACGGCCCTCTGGGACGGTACTTCGTCTGGATCCCATCAGAATCCGATTGTTCCCCGATTCAGCTCATCGCCGGCGGATCCGGCGTGGTCCCGCTGTTCGCGATGGCCGGAGCGCGTGAGCACGAGGCGGACCATGCCGAGTTCCGACTGCTGTACTCGGTCCGGACGCCCGAGGACGTGGTCTTCGCCGAGGAGCTCTCGGCGCTCTCGAAGACCACCGTCGACATGGTGTACACCCGGAGATCCTTCCCAGGATCGCCGCGTCCGCCCGGGCGACTGACTCGGGAGTCGGTCGCCGGTTACGTCTTCCCCGCCGCGGCGATACCGCGCATCTTCATCTGCGGGCCTACACCGTTCGTCGAGGCGGTTGCAGGCTGGCTTCTCCAACTCGGCCATGATCCCACCCGAATACGCACGGAACGCTTCGGAGGCAGCGGATGACCCACCTCGACGGAAACGCGCTCGCCGGACTCTTCGCCGACACCCTCGGCATCGAGATCACCGCCGCGATCGGACGATGCGGAACCTGCCATCAGATATTCGAACTCGCACGCGCCCACGCCTTCGTCACCGCCATCGGATCGGTCCTGCGTTGCGCGCACTGCCAGGGCATGCTCGCCGTCATCGTCCAAAAGCCGCACGAAGTACTCGTCAACCTGTCGGGGCTGGCACACATCGCGATTGCACGGCCCTGAGCCGACCTCCGATGCCGCTACGCCCGGCGCTTCGCCGCGACCGTCCGTCGCCGCGGTGTTGCCCTGCGACGCAAGGAGAGCAGTGCGTTCTCCACCGCATCCTCGAAAACCGTTCCATCGTCGTGTATTTGGGCCATCATCAACCCACCCTGCACAGCGGCGACGATTGATTGGGCCAATCTGTCGGGATCCGATTGCCGGGTGAGCTGACCGCGCTCACGCATGACCTCCAAGCCGCGCGCCAGCGGCTCCTCCCACCGCCGGAAGGCGGCGTCCAGGTGCGGAAGATAAGCGGGATCGTTCTTCAGTTCAGCGGCCATCGATCCGAGCGGGCACGCGAACGGCCCATCCAGGACACGATGACTCTGCACCACCTGCTCAGACCACCGCTGCAGGCCCGCCCAGGAGTCGGCGTGATGTATCGCCGGTTGCGCAGCCAAGATGAGCTCAACCTGATGGTCGATGACCGCCCGAATGAGGTCGGCCCTGTCCTCGAAGTAGTGGTAAAGCTGCGACTTGCCACAGCCCGCGGCCGCCAGAACATCATCCAGGCTGGTCGACGCCACGCCGCCGTGACGCATCATGGTCGCGGCCGCATCGACGATTGCCGCACGGCTGCGCAGCCCCCGCGCGGACAAGGACGGCTTCGGACTCTCGCCCGTTGCCGCCTTCTCGGGCGCCCGCGTTGCTGCCATCAGTCCACGATAGCGTCTCGGTCAGTCGGACTTCACCCGTCACAAGGGCCGACTACTGTGCAGTTCACTGGCGACTTTGGTGCCGAAGGCGCGGCGGCCAGGTAGCGGTCGCTCACGTGCCGCCGACGAGGGGATGCCGACATGCTCGAACCGGTGGGCACGGCATTGCTGGCCGAGCAACTGCGCAACGGCGATCCGGAGGCCTTCAGCAAGCTCCTCGACCTCTACGGGTCCTCGATGCTCCGAGTAGCGCGTGGATACGTGTCCAGTCGCGACTTGGCCGAGGACGTCGTGCAGGAAACGTGGATCGCGGTCTTCAAGGGCATCCACAAGTTCGAGGGCCGCGCCTCGCTGCGGACGTGGATCTTCACCATTCTCATCAACGTCGCCAAGAAACACGGCCTGGCGGAGCGCCGCCACGCCGACACCGCCGTTCGCGTCATGACCGGCGGCACCGTTGATCCGGACCGGTTCCGCGACGCGGGCGATTCCCTACCCGGCCACTGGAAGGAACCACCCGCCCCGTTTCCGGACACACCCGAGGGGTCGCTGCTCGGCCGTGAACTCACACAAGTCGCCACCGCGGTGCTCAGCCGGCTGCCGGTGCGCCAGCGGGAGGTGGTCACCCTGCGTGACGTACAGGGGTTCAGTTCCGAGGAGGTATGCCAATTGTTGGACATCAGCGCGGCCAACCAGCGGGTGCTGTTGCATCGCGGCAGAGCTGTCGTTCGCCAAGAGCTGGAAACCTACCTTGGGACAACGGAATGAACGCCGACGCGATCATCTGCAACCAGCTCGTCGAATTGGTGACCGACTACCTCGACGGCGTGCTCGATCCCGCCGTCGCCGCCAGGTTCGACGCACACCTGCTGGAATGTGATGGCTGCGTCAACTACCTCGAACAGTTCCGGTCGACGATCAACACCCTGGGGCGGGTTCCGTCCGATCAACTCGACGCTGGCTTCCGAGAGCGCCTGCTCGACACGTTCCGCGGATGGACGTCCGCCCCCGAGCAGGGCCACGGCAGCCAGGGGTGAGGGTCGCACCGTCGAAGAGTGCGACCCTCTCCGGCCTTCCGGACTGCGCACCCTGTCGCCGCGGACCCACATGACATAGGCCAGAATCGCGGCCGTAGCTGCGAGGCCGCCTTCAGTGTGATCGTTCCAGACTCATACCGCCGAGTTACGCAGTGGCACACTATAACTACACTGCTGTTCTGGACGATTCGTCACGGGCTGTGGTCCGGCGGCGCTGATTCCTTCGCGCTCCGTTCCAGTAGCAGGACAGCCAGTCGCGGAAAGATGACGACTGACAACAGACCAGCTGCGACCAGCGCGGCGTAATTGGCCGGTTGCAGCAGGCCCAGTTCCACGCCGATCCCCCCGGCCACCAACGGAATGCTGAGCGACGTGGCCTGCAGCAGACCTGCAGCCAGAACGTCGCGGCCACTTCCGAGCAACGGACGGTAGAGGATGGCAGGCAGGGCTCGCACGACCAGGAGAGCGACGACGAACAGAGGAATTTTGACCAAGGAAGAACCGTGGTCCATGAGTGCTCGAACGTCGAGTGACACCCCGGTTGCAACGAAGAAGAACGGGATGAAGACACCGAATCCCACTGCATGCAGCTTGGTATAGAGCTGAGTGTGGGTCATATCGTCATCGCGGTCGAGCAGGGTCAACGCCGCCCCGGCAAGGAACGCCCCCAGGATCGACTCGAGTCCGAATGCCGAAGCAAGAGAGGCAAAGACCAAGAGCAGAGCCACAGTTCCGCGGACTCGAATCTCGGCGGTGGTGTCCTGCAGGTCGAGCAGCGTCCTGCAGACGGTGCGGGCACGCTCCAGGCCGAGAACGACGGCGATGACGACACCGGCGAAGCCGAGGAACGCCGCCAGCAACGTCAGCTTGGCCCCAACCCCGACCGACGGGTCTTCGGAGAACAACAGGGATAGAAGCACTATGGGCACGACCTCGGCGATCGACGCGCCGGCCACTATGACTTGCCCTGCTCGGGTTTCGACGATCCCCGCATCCTTCAGGACCGGAAGTATGATGCCGAGCCCGGTTGCCGAGAGGATCACGGCTATCAGCACCGGTGATTGAGCGAGGCCCAACATTCCCAGCCCGACACCTACCGCCACCGCGAGAGCGAACGACACCACGAAGGCCCCCGACGCGCGGCGCAGCAGTGGCCCTCTCAGATGGCGGACGTCGATTTCCAGCCCGGCGAGCAACAGGAGGAAACTCAGACCAATCGTCGACAACACCACGAGGGCGGCGTCCATGTGTACCCAGCCGAGCACCTGTGGGCCGACGATGACGCCCAGAAGAATCTCGAGCACGATCGCCGGCACAGGCAGCCGGAGCACCCTCACGCTGAGCGGTGCAAGCAAGGCGACGACCGAGACGATCGCTACCGCAGTCAACGAGACAATGTTAGAGATCCCTTCTGGGGTCCACAGGGTGAACGGTTTGGCGAGTGCGCACCATGCTTCGCGTGATCAGTCCTGTCAGACAGGGCTTTTCAGTGACTCCGCGAAGGTGACCGGCCGATGATAGCCGAGTCAGGTAGTTGTGTACTGTACTGCATAGTACATTTTGACGCCACGCCGAAGCCCGGGTGGGTCCCGAATCAGACCGTCACACTGGTCCCGAATCAGACTGTCACCGCCACATATGGGGTGTTCTGATCCGCAACCCTTTGAGCCGACGCCAACCAGCGTCGGTTCAGAGGGTTGTTCCCTAAGGGCATCCGGGGCCGCCGCGGTAAGCCGTTACAGATAACGGATCAGTAGCTCGATCCGATAGTGCTGCTGGGTGTGAATGCCTGTTCCGCAACAGTTCCGATTCCTACCCCTACGGCTGCGAGGGTCCAGAGGATTCCTGCTGCGTTGAGGATGAGGCCGATAGCGATGAGTTTGGCCGAACGCGGCATCGGGCGCACCGCGCCCGCACCTAGCGGTGTGAGGTCGATGGGGTCGGCTGGTTCGATGGTGCGGAACGGCGAGGGTGCGGTCATGTCGTCGGGCAGCAGTGGCAGGGAGAGGGTCACAGTCGGTGCCGTGGGGGACAGTGGCCACCAGTCGGTTGATCCGTCGATTGCCAGCCAGCCGTTGAGGATTCCGTAGATTCCTGCGGTCAGGGATGCTGCTGGAAGTTGCGCGAGCAGCCATGGCGCGAGGACGGTGCTTGTCAGCGTGTCCGTGGGCCGGTACAGCAGAAGCAACAGCGCCCCCAATGCAGCTGCCGCCCAGAGGAATGCAGGGATGGGGAAGGAGCGTAGCCGGTCGGGGATCAGTGCTTCGCTGCGGTGATAGATCAGCTTGCCCAGCGGCCATCCAATGGGGGCCAGCACGGCCGCCGCGACGACGATGCCGACCTCCAGTACACCTTCGATCGTCTTGACGCCTCGGGTGAGCAGTGGGTGACTGGGATGGTCGTTGTAGGGGCTGGGCCTGGCGCCGGCGACGTCGCGGGCACGTCGGCGAATTCCTCGATTGAGCAGCTCAGCGCGGCGTATCTGCATGGAGAAGATGCCCGCGTGCTCAGCGATCCACTCGCGGCGTAGTTCGTCGTATCGGTCAACACTCGATGTGAATACCATGTGTTTACGTGTTGCCTTCTATTGCGTAATCTGTCAGCATGATGGGCATGACGGACAGCGTAGCGATGGGCGGTGCGATGGTCTACCCCATCGCGGCGTTTCTGGTCGCAATCGTTGCGATTGGCGTCCTGGCCTCGCTTTTTGTGGTGTTGGTGGTGGTTTTGGTGCGCCGGGTTTGGCGCCGCAGCAACCGGGCCGGTGCGACGCCATGGACTGACTCATCGGTAAACACCGTCGCTGGTGGTTACTCACCGGTGGGGGGATCTGCCTTGTGGCCAGCGGCCCTGGTCTACCAGATTCCAGAGCCCGAACCGGCCCGCCGACCCGGGAAGCGATTCAGCCGTGGAGGCCAGCGCCGTCAGATCAGTTCGCGCAGCGCATCGACCTTGCAACATGGCACCGGACGGAGACGGTAGTGACGCTCACCAATGACCAGTGGTCCAACGATCTGGCCGCTGAGGACGACGATGGGTTCGGTTTCCCCGAGGCTCCGGCGTTCGAGCTTCCCGCAGAGGCTGAGGTCGGTGGCACCGACGTGGATGAGCCCGAACTCGACTGCGATGCGGTCGGCGAGCGGGGATTTGGTGATTGCCGCGACCCAGAGGATGAGCACGGCGGCCCCGAAGACGACGTGGCCGATGACGACTACGACGACTATCCGGTCGACGGGCAAGCCCTTACCGGACCTGTTGGTGATGGTCAGCCCGGGCCGGCGCAACCGCGGCGGGCCCGCAGGTTTGATGGCAAGGTCGCTATGGGGTTCGGTGCTGTCGGACTGGTGGCCGTGTTGGTGGCGATCGTCGGGGCAGTCGTTGTGTACGGCTCGGATGAGCCCAAGCCCACAGGTGCCCCGAACGGAGCCGACGCCGTGGCGCTACCGCCGTCGCGTTCGGCCGCGCCTGCCCCGGCGCATGCTCCCGTCCTGGACCGTCCGATCTCTTTCACCGCCGATGCCCTGGGCTCGTGCGCGGAGGGCTCGACCTCGGCGCAAACCATGGCCGGCACCGATCCTCACGCGGCGTTCCTGTGTGTGCGTGGCGGCGGCGACGGACAGGTCATCGACATCGAATTGCCGGGCACTCACCTGATCACTGCGATCGTGGGCGAGTTTGGCTGGGTGGGAACTGATGCCAGCGGGTCGAAGCCGTGGTCGCAGTACCGGGTGGTCACGACCGTGCAGTACACGTTCAACGACACCGAGGCGACTCTGGTGACCCAGGACACCAAGAATGTCCACGGTGAGGCGACGCAGCCGATCAAGCGGGTGCTGGCATCCAAGATCCGCATGCTGATCCGGGAGACGTCCCGGCCGCCGGCCCAGCCCGAAGGCGGTGCCAGCGCAGCACCGACGAAACCGAACGGTCCGCTGGGACTGGAGCTTCCGCAACTGCCGGGAGTGCTGGGCGGTGGGCAACAGAACAGCGATCCGGTTGACGCGGCTTTCGCTATCAAAAGTTTGAAGATCATCGGCCATAAGCCGGTATAGCGGCGAGGAACATGACCCATGGCAATGAGCCGCATTTGGCAGCAACGGATCAGCCGCACCCAGGGTGCGCTGACGAAATTTGGAAAGCCCGCAGTCCTGCTTCTAGCCGCCCTTGCGGGCGTGAACGTGTTGTGGCAGTTCTTATTTGCCACAGACCCCGACCTCACTGAGCCGTCACGGGCGGTGGTCAATCGGTCCGCGGTGGTCGGTGCGTTCGCCCAGGATTTCGTCGCGGTCTGGCTTGAGGCAAACACTCAGGACGCCGCTAGCCTGAGCCAGTTCATCAGCGTCGATCCAGCTTCCCTGACGCTGCCCTCAACCCCGGCCGTGGTCATCAACACTCCCACGATCGTGGCCGTGTCGCTGGAGGGCGTTGCAGGCCAGGAAGCCGACGCCGAAGTCTATTCCGTGGTTGTTGGTGTGACCCAGCGGCCATACGAATCAGCCGCCCCGCACCGCGCGCTGTACCGGGTTCCGGTGCTGTGGTCGCGGTTCGGCCCGCGTGCTGCAAGTTTCCCGGCCCGCATCGGTGGCCCGGGCGCGGGCGCAGACCTGCCGCTGAGCTACCCGAGCACGTTGAGCGAGGCCGATCCCGCCTACGGCACCGCCACGGGTTTCCTGAAGGCGTACCTGACGCCTGCCGGGGGCGTGGAGCAGTACGTGACCACTGATTCGATGATCGCCGGATTGGGCAACGCGTACGAAAGCCTTGTCATACAAGGGGTAACTGCACTCGGAGCTCCCTCGTCCGTGCCCGCGGATGGCGAGTTGGCCCGTGTTTTGGTCCGCGTGACCGCAGTGAATTCGCAATTCGCTCCCTCGCCGTTGGTCTACCCCTTGACGCTTCGCGGAGTGGGTGGGCGCTGGCTCGTGGCAGCGATCGATAAAGCACCAGCGGTATCCACCGACGACAGCCTCGTCCCGGCGGCGGTGTCCACCGACTGGAGTTCTGCAACACCGAACTGACCGGCACGCCCAACCGGCGGCCGTGCCACAAGGAAAGGGAACCACAATGACTGAAACGACCTTGGCCGCAGGGGATCTACTTACCGCCATCCCGTCACTATGGGAATCGGCACAGATACCACTGGCGATTATCGCCATCTTCGTTGGCGGCGTCGCCGGCGCATTCGCGCTGGTGCGCGGGTTCGGCGCCGCCATGGGCAAGGTGCTCGGCGGGGTCGCCGTCGCGGCCATCATCCTCGGCGCGGTCGGGTTGGCGGTCTCACTGAAAACCACCGTGGACAAGCACGGTGGGGGCATCACCACCGGACAGTTCGGTTAGACCGCCTGCCAGGCGTCGAGAGCGTCTGGTGCAGCAGATGGTGTTGACGAGACGTAGTTGGAGGTTATGTAGTGGGTGAGAACACCTTTCGTGGTCAGACGGCCCGGGTATACGCCGATGTGCGTGACTTTCCCATCTATGTCTCCCACATCGATGACAACACCCGGTTGTGGTTCGCGCCGTGGCGAATCTGGGACGGCGCAACCTTCCTGATCGGTATCACGACGACAGTCTGGGCAACCCGCAAGTGGCTTGACTCCGGGCATGCCATCGCCATCGCACTGTTCGGCATCGCACTGACAGCGGCACTGACGGTCGCCGCTCGCCAAATCCCAGTTTCTCGACCCAGCCCGCTCTACCGGATCGGCTGGCTGCTCGGCGGACTGTTGCACACCCAGCGCAAGGCCGGGGTCAACGGTGAGGGCGAGTCCGCTCTGTCGCCACCCAAAGAGGTGATCGGGAATCTGAGCTTCACCTCCGGTGGTGTCTACGCAGAGTTCATCGTGGACGGTCAACCCGGCGGAATGATGCCCTACGCACTCAAGGACGCGATTGCGATGCGTCACCGACCCTTGGTGCGCCAACTCCCCTCTGGGTTGCTGTTGTGGGGCTGCTGCGTGCGCCTTGACCACCGGCGGCTGCTGCGGTGGATGCTCTCGGGCTACGCGAACGAGCCCGCGTGGGTGCAGGAAGTCCGCGACTGGGAAGACTTCTTGACCATCGAGCCGTTCTACGAGCAGGTATTCGGCATACGCGTGCCGGTGGACTCCGGTCAGGCCGGCCGGACCGGAGTGGGTGGATTGGCCAAGGCGGCCACCGTGGTCGCCGGCCGCGACCCCGACGACCCGAGATCCCTTGCCGGGTACCAGGAAATGTCGGCCTCGATACTGTCGAAGATCCCCGCGGAGTTCAACGCGCGACCGGCCACCCCGCGCCAGATCCACTGGTGGTATCGGCGGCGGCTGGCCATCGGTGCCGTCAACGACCCCTTTCCGCACGGCGAAGGCGGTCCTGACCGGCTCACCGAAGCCGACTTTGCGGCCGTGGTGCCTGCGGACTTCGACTGTGGTGATCAGCAGGCCCGCAAGAAGGATCGCCGCTGGTGGCGCCGTGTTGTGCCATCGCTGGCAGCAGTGCTGGTGATCCGCGGTGCCCGGCGCCCGGACAGCTTTCAAAGCATGCTGGCCGTAGCGCAGATTCCGCGCGGCGGGTTGGCCTATCCACGTGCGGAATACCTGCTAGCGGTCTATGACGTGGACACACCTGCCGACATCGACTGGATTCAGCACATTTCTACCCGCCCGGCCGAGCAGGCGCTCACACGGATCGATCGCGCTCAGCGCAACCTCGATGATCAGGCGTTCCAGCGGGCCGGCAGACGGTCCAGCGACAGTGATCTCATCGAGCGCTACTCATCGGCCGAGGAGTACAACGCCAAGCTGCGGGCCTCGAAGTTGGAGCGGGAAGTGGAGTCCACGACGGTGGTCGCCGTCGGAGCCCGCTCACGGGCCGAACTCGACGCGGCCTGCCAGCTGCTGCAAACCCACTTCGCAGAAGACCTCGACATGACGTTGAGTCGACGTCGCGGGAGCGCCCAAATAGGGCTGTGGCAAACCGGGCTGGCAGGCAGTGAAGAACGCAGCCCGCGCAGCCAGTTCAGCCAGCCGGGGACCACTACGGACTGGGCCCGTTTCTCTCCGCTGGTGTCCAGCAAGCTCGGTCACGACACCGGGATTCTGTTCGCCCGCAATCTGTCCACCCGCCGACCAACCCCTGTCCTGATCGAGCCCGAAGGCGCGAGCAGGCGGCGTCAGGTGCCTGGGATGCTGTTCTACGGTCCACCGGGAGGGGGCAAGTCTCAAGGCGCTAAGCGAGTGACGCTCGGTTTGCTTGCCCGGGGCAATCAGTGCAGCATCCTTGACCCTGGTTCCAATCCTGAGTGGGTGCGTGCGCTGGCGCATCTGGGGGATCGGGTGGCGGTGCTTGATCCCACACGCGGTCAAGTCTCGGTCGACGGGTTGCGCATCTTTCGCCGTGAAGTCGCCGTCGAACGCACTCTTGATCACCTGCTGCCCATGATGGGTGTCGAGCCCGATGCCGAGATCGCCCGACAGCTCCGCTTTCTGTTGCGCCCCGATCAGCGGGTCGCCGAAAGCATGGGCGCCCTGGTTCGCTACCTCAACAGTTTGCAGGCAAGCGCCTACAAGGAGTATGCGGAATTGGCGGCGCGCCTGGATATGTGGGCCAATATCGACTATCTGCGGGCGATGTTCGATGAGTCGCTGCCGATACCGCCGATCGCTGAGAAGGACGCGGTGATCTGGCTGACCGGTGACCTGGAGTTGCCGACGACCTCCCAGACCGAGGATCTCCACCTCTACAAGCGCCAAACAGCGCGTGCGCGAGCCGGGTTGGCCATCTACGGGATGATCGCAGCGGTCACGCGGGAAAGCTACACCGGGCCCAATCGTCGGCCTGGCAAGTTCGGTTGGTTCGTTGCCGAGGAAGCCCGGGCGTACTTCGCCTCTCCCGTTGGCCGCGAAGATGCCACCGAGTTGATTACCCAAGGCCGCAAGCAGCGATACGGGCTGATCGGCATCGCACAGCATGTCGAGTATTTCGACGGGATTCCCACCAAGGATTTGCCGACGCGAGTCATTACACCGTTTAAGGCCTCCGCGCGAGAAGAAGCGACCGAAGAGTTCAAGCGCATCGGGATTGACCCCGATGAGTATCCTGAGGTGCTCAACCTGCGCACCGCCGAGGGGCACGGCTACGCGTACATGATTGACGACACGGGCAGCACCGGCCTGATCGACATTCTGCAACCAGTACAGCCCGAGCTGCAGCAAGCCTTTGATACCCGCGGCCTTGAGGACGAGGCGCTGGAGCTGACGCGGTGATGGCCGCCTACAGCGCCTGGCTATATGAGCACCCACGTATCCGGCGGGCGTGGCTGATCGCTCAACTCCTGTGGGCGGGTTGGATGATGGCCCTGCTGACCGCCCCACACGCGGTGGCGGCCGGGTTCGCCGGGGCACTCAACTGGCCCAGCCCGATCGTGGACACCTACGACCAACCGGTGGGCACCTACTTCATCAGCACGGTGTCGATGCTCGACGCCATCCGCACCCAGGGCAGCGACGTCAGCATTATCGATCCGGGTTCCTGGATTCCCGCGTTGACCGACCGCTTCGAAATCGCCATGACCTACAGCCAATTGGCCGTCATCCTCGGATGGTTCTGCGGGTTCTTGGTGATGGTGGGTGCGGTCGGAATCTGGTTCATCAAGATTGCGCTGGGCTCGGCCTGGTTGGGCTGGCTGGCCGCACTGGCCGCGCCCGTGCTGGTCGCGATCAACAATCTGCTCGGTGAGTTTCAGATCATTCCACTGGCACTGATCATCTGTGTCTTCATCGGCGGAATCATCGCATTGACCAAAGGCTTTGGGCGCGGCGCCGGCGTGATGTGCAGCGGGTTGCTGGTGATCTTGCTGATCGGGTTCTTCCTCAACGACCCGGTGAAGGAACTCGGAGGCGACGGCCTGCTCGCTGCCGGCCGGGCCATCGGATTCGAGCTGTCGTTGGGAATCGCCAACAACGGCAGCTTCGACCCATCCGGTAACGCCGACGGTCAGATCGAAGTGCTCTCGCAGTGGATGGCCACCACCCTGATCCGCCACCCCATTCAGATCGCCAACTTCGGCAGCGTGATCGACAACATCGACGGATGCGCACAAGCCTGGAACGCCGCGCTCAACGCCTCTACGGTCCTGACACCCGCAACCCAGGCGCTCGCACCGGCAGGAAGCCACGACGGGCCGGTAGAAGCGATGCGGGCCTGCGGCGCGGGCGATGCCTATGCCCACGCTCACTTTCTCAGCGGCGAGACGATCGGGCTGATGTTCTTCATCAACTGCGTCGTGCTGGTCGTGCTGATGCTGCTGTGCTACATCGGCTGTGAAGTCATTCGCATCGGGTTCAAAGCGTTCTGGAACGTGCTGGTGCTGGTGCCGGCCGCCGCGGTAGCCGTCGCGCCAGGACCTCAGCGTGAGTTCGCCAAACGCACCGCCATCAAGTTGATCGTTCACGCCCTGGAAATGCTGTTCGCTACAGCGGCTTTCGGCATTGTCCTGGTGCTGATGTCCCGAGTATCGACCGGGCAACTTGACGGTTTCGAGGTTCAGCACCCGATTGCGATCCTGCTGCTCATGCTGCTGTTCTCCGGTGGAGCGGTGTTCGGGTTCAGGGCGCTGATGCGAGGCTTCGGTGATCGAGGCCTGCCGGGGCCGATGTCGGTGCTGCGCAAGACCGCTGCCATCGGAGCCGGTCCAATGAGCTTCTACCCGGCGATGCGCGACATGGGCCGCTCAATGCGCCGCGACATCAACGCCGACGGTGTGGGTATGCCAAGTTCAGGCAAACCCGGCGATGAGGGCACCCGAGCCCCCGCAGCCAAGGGCCGCAAGGCACATCCCAATCCCGGTGGCATCCCCTCCGATAGCGGGTCATCTCCGAGCGCAACGCCGCCGTCTACAACCACACCCGCTACTGGCGCACACGCGGGCGGGTCTGCCGCTGCCGGGACCGCGGCGCGCGGGGCAGCCGCCCGTGGTGCAGCGGGCGGGGCGGCGGCCAGCGGAGGCGCAGCAGGCGGGGCCGCTGCGGGCGGCGGTGGCGCGGCGGCCGCCGCTGCGGCCGGGCCGGCCGCCCCTGTGGTCGCTGGAGCCGTGGTCGCGTCAAAGGTGATCGAACGGCAGCAAGCCAACAAGCGCCGCGACACCGGGCCCGCTGCGAGCAGCACCACGAAGGCAAGCACGGATGCACCCGCCGCGCCGGGGCGCACCAGTGCCGCCCCGAGCACCCGGCCCCAAACACCGCCCAGTGGGCGCACCGATGAGCAACCGACACAGCAGCGTCCATCGGCTCAACAATCTCCGGCGTCGAGCACGAGCACCCCGAACGAGTCTCCCGGGCGCAAGCCACAGCCCCCGCAGGACGGCAGGACATCATGACCGCTACCGGCATATATCTGGACGCAGAACTGAACACCACCGGACGCGCTTATTGGGCCATGTCACGGATGGTCAATCACGGGTGGTCGGTCCTGAGCTTCGGACTCGACTGCGGCGGGTGGCTGCGGCTTCGCACCCCGGCGGGGGTGGAGTTGCCCGTAGCCGCCGATCCGATTGACCACACACCGTCATCCCAGCAGCGGATACAGGGCCAGCCCAGTGTGCCGCTGCTGCCGCTGCACGCCTGCCGACTGCTCCACCAATGCGCCCACGAGCGAGCAGTCGCGCACCGTGGCGACGACGCCGCCCGCACGATCGCAGCGATGCTGCGCCTGGGAATGCCGGCCGGGCGGGCGCATTCCGACGATGCGCGGTGCCCGTGGTATCTGCCTCATCACGGTGCCGCGCAACCGCCGGAATCGGTGCGCCGGGCTTACTGGGCGGCGACCACACTCACCGATGACTACGGATGGCGTATCACGGGTGTCGACGCGCGAGGGTTCACCGCGGTCGGTCCCTACGACGAGGAGGAAGTTCGGTACCGGAGTGCGACGGCGGCTGACTGCACCACCTCAGGTCGGCTCACGCGGCTGCTCGCTGCGGTCGCCACAGACGGCTGCACCGCCGACCTGGAACGTTTGATTCTTGAGCACCAGCACGTCCGCCGCAACATGGCGGTGGCCCGATCATGACCAGCCGCACTCTTCCCAGCGACCTTGCCCGCCTCCGCGGCAACGGTCTGGCTCGAGGGCACGCACGTGTCGCAGACTTCCGTGCTGGCGGTCCAGACATGTGCGGTGCTCCACACCGGCTCGGTGCTGATGGTGTGCCTCCAGTGCCATGCGCCAGTGCCTCCGAGGCTCATCGCCTGGCCGCACTAGTCGAGTATGCGGTACGTCTAGCGGGCAGCCTCGATGAACTCGCGCGGGCCCGTCAGGCTCTCGCCGCCGTGGACTGTGCTTGCGCACCTGAGGATTTCGGATGCGTGCGGCGGGTGCTCCACGACGTTTTGCACACGCCGGACCCGAGCGCAGAGACCGGGTTGGCGATGGGGTTGACTGTGCGACGGCCGTGGGCATCGATGCTGCTGGTGTCGAGTCAGATCGGCGGGAAGAACGTCGAGAACCGGACAGATTCCACCGACTATCGCGGTCCTGTACTGATCTACGGTGGTACCCGTATCGACCAGGCCGGTATCGAGCTCGGTGCACAGCTGGGCATGCGAGAGATGAACTTTCATTGCGACCAGCAGGGCTGGCTCGGCGCAACCGTACTTGTGGACGTGCATCGGGCCCAAGGGTGCTGCGCCCCGTGGGGTACGACTCCGTTTAACCCTGGCCAGCCCAAGTATCACTGGGTGTTCGAGGCACCCGCGCGGCTGGCTGCCCGTCCATGGCACGACAACGCCAAAGGCTTTGACGGCCTGCGGCCAGTGTCGTGGTCGGCGCTGGTCAGCCGTAAGGCGGCACGCTACGCCCGGCAAGGAGTGACCGGTGCATCCAGGTGAGGGTGATGATCAGGGCTGCTGGCAGCAGTGGCGCACCGACCGCGACCGCGAGGAACAACGTCGGATAGCCCAGCAACGGCGTGACCGCAAGGTCCGCAACAAGCTCAGTCGTGTTGTGGCGGTCCTTGACGAACTGCTCAGTCCGGGTCAGCAGCAGCCACGTTGCCTCGGTGACGTCGCGGACTTCTATCAGGTGAGCCAGTACCGGCTTTCGACTGTGCTCGAAAAGCACCGCGAAGAGTTCAGTCAGGATGGTTGGCGACCACACAACCGCGACCACGACGGGCAGGACCTGTGGACTGATCGCGCCGTGGTCCGGGCCGGGTTGTTGCTGGAGAAGTCCGCTGTGGCAGCCCATCTGCGCCATTTGCTCGGGGTGGGCGACATTCCGCTGGTGTACTCCCAGGGCGAGGCTCGCTTGGCTGAATGCCGGCAGCTCTACAACAAGGCTCTGACGGTCGTGGCCGACATCCATGGCGAGTCCAGCCCAGATGAGCTATGGCGGGCCATGCAGGGTGCCGATAGGTACGACCTGATGGCGATGGCGATGACCTTGGCTGCGCTCACTCCCTACGACCGTCCCAGCTTGGGACAGTGGCTACGCGAAATCAGCGGGCTCACCACGAAAGACGGGAGTATCGCACGGGGGCTAGCGCTGCTGATTCCTCAGCGCCAGGCGGTCGATGTACGAAAGCTCAAGGAGCCTGGCTCTGCACGCTCGAACAGATTGCGCGCAGACGGTGAAGGGGCGGTGTGCCAATGAGTTCCGCTGCGCATCTTCGCTCACCGTTGGTAGAACGACGTCCTCGCTCGGAACAGACCGGTCGGCAGATTGCCAGCCTGTTGCCCCCGCACACGCACTATGTACAACCGCTGTCGGGGACGCTGGAGGTTCTGCTTCACAAACCGTGCAGTGCGCTGGAGACGGTCAACGATGTGGATCGCGAGCTGGTCACGTTCTGGAAGGTCTTGCGTGATCGGCCGGCTGAGCTGGCCCGGGCGTGTGCGTTGACTCCACACTCGCGGGTGGACTTCTCATCCGCCATTAGCGGTTCCCGCATCCCCGGTGAGGCCAACGAAGTGGAGATTGCCCGGCGAGTATGGCTGCGCCTCAATCACAGTCAGTCCGGTCCAGCACGGATGCGTCCTCAGTGGCAGAACGCTGCAACCCACCGCAAGATGGCGTCAGCGCTGGATATTGCCATCGATCAGATGACCGAGACCGCCGCCCGGATCAAGCGGGTGAGTCTGGAATCGGCCGCTCCTGTGAAGTTGATCGCCGCGGTGGCACGCCAGCTTGGGGTGTGTATCTATCTCGATCTACGACCGGATGTGTTCGGTGCCCAGGGCGCCAGTCTGGTCCATGGTGCTCGCGTGGAGCCGGTGCAGGTTCTGCGGGCAGTGTCCACGGCTAAAGCTGCCGTGGTGATCCGTGCGGAGCGCAGCGCGATCACAGACAGTCCAGTACGGAGCTGGACGTGCACGTCGGTGGGGGAGCAGCGCGACGGTTCAGCGGTGCACCTGTGGTCGAACCGCGTGCTCTCGATGCAGGAGCACCTGTTCGACCTTGGTGACTATGGTCTGGGGGCGACGTGACCACGGCGGATACTCTCGCGGTCCGCGAGCAACTGGTCGCGGTTCTGCGAGCCGCCGACAGGCCAATGACGAGCGCTGAGCTGGCTGGCGTCCTGCCGTGGCAAACCCACCGGTTAGATGTGGGCTGCGAACTGGTGTGTCACGCACCTCGCCGGCCGGCGGCCATGCGTGTGGTCGAGTGCCATCGAAGCTGGCATCTGGTGAGTCGTCCACGGTCCTCGCAGGACTCACGGACGGGGATCTATCGGCATCTAAGGAGCCTGGCCCGCGAAGGGATCATCCGCTCAATTCCGTTGGGGCCACGCAAGGTTCAATGGGAATTCGTAGGAGAATAGGAGAGCGACAATGCCCACCATCACCGTGTACACCAAGCCCAACTGCGTGCAGTGCAACGCGACGTTCAAGGCGCTCGACAAAGCAGGCATCACCTACGTGAAGGTCGACATCAGCGCCGATGACCAGGCCCGCGACTACGTGATGGCCCTGGGCTACCTACAAGCCCCCGTCGTGATGGCCGGCGACGACCACTGGAGCGGCTTCCGGCCCGACCGCATCACCGAAGTCACGGGTCCGGCACACACGCAGCTGTCCATGTAGTGCAAACAGGGAAAGAAGACCTAACGATGGCAAGCAAGCACGCAGGGTCCCTATATGTCTCCGCGCCGTCCGCCAGGGGACCGGCGCGGGTCTTGGCAATGAAACATTGCGTAGCTCACGCGGCCAGGTCCATTCCCGTTCCGCCCCCGACAGGGTGTCGCTGTGAAGGCTGCTCGTGCGACAGATGCCCGTCCACACTTTGGCTCCCTCCTCCGGTCGCACACACGTTGGGCGTTCACACATCGTCTGGCAAGCGGACATGCCCATGACGATCGCGACCCCGTTTCAGGTCGGGGGACACGTGGTAGACGATGTGAACAGCCCAGAGGGACAACAGATCCTCATTGACGCGAAGGCAGCAAGGTCACGACCGCTGTGCCTATGCCAGCCCTCAGGGGTCCAGATGTATATCGCTGCTGCTGGGCAAGGACTCATCGTCAAAAGGATGCCCGGCACGGCAGCCGCACATGACCATCGATGCCGATCCTGGCTGCCCCCCAGTGAGCTATCAGGTTATGGCGCCGTTGCCGAACGGTCGATCGTTGACAACCCCACCACCGGAACTACCACGCTGCGACTCGGGTTTTCGCTGTCAAAGTCCGGGAATCGCGCTGCTCCCGAGCCGTCGGTATCGCCGGCGACCGCGGTGCAGTCCGACGGCAACAAGTTGTCGCTACGTGCTGTCCTGCACTATCTCTGGGACGAGGCAGAACTGACGACGTGGCACCCCGGCTTCGCCGGGCGACGCCCATGGGGCGTCGTGTATCGCAGGCTGCGCGATGCCGCGGACGGCAAGCTTGTTCGGAAAAGCCCGTTCGCCGCGTCATTGTTTATCCCTGAGCCCTTCTCGGCCGAACGCAAGGCCGAGATCGAGCAGCGCCGGATCAAGGCATGGGCTCCAGCTCGCCGACAGCCGGGAAGACCCACCAAGTTCCTCATCGGTGTGGGCGAGATCAAGGCACTTGAGCCAGCCGCCCACGGATTCAGAATGCAGGTACGGCATCAGCCGGGGCACCCCTGGTTTCTGGATGAAGACCTGTACCGCAAAATGACTAAGCGCTTCGCCACGGAACTTGAACTGTGGCAGATGGCAGATCCGGGTGATGTGCGGTTAGTGGCAATCGCTACCTTCTCAGTGTCTCGGGCTGGCTATGCCAACGTCGAACAGCTATCGCTGATGGCGACCGACCACAACTGGCTACCCTTCACCAGCGATGCCGATCGCACCCTGATGACTACCGCCATCACCGATGAACGTTGTTTCCGTAAAGTGTTGCCCTACAACGGTAGCTCTACTGCCCTGGCATCTTTGATCTTCACCGACACAACGCCGGCAATAGCCGCGTTCATCGACCGCTCTGGCGGCGAAGACGACGACGACAACTCGATCGCTGGGCTGCCGGTGTGGAACTGGCGCACCGACGAAGATATGCCGGATCTACCGGCGGCTCTCCCTGACACCGAATGACACTACTTGGGGCACCCTATGCGCCACACCCGCAGCGTAAAACAAGCCGGTCGATTTCAGCGGCCAGCGAAACCACCGCTGTCACAGGTCTGGGGGACAATCCACCCATGACTGACTACCCGGACTCCACCGCTCGGACGATGGCTCAAATCCGCAAGGAGGGCTCTTACTTCGCACGCAGAGCAGCTGAGTCCGAAGCTAAACGTGAAAGGATCGTTGCCGAGGTCGCCCGCACTGCCGGCCCGGACGATGACATCGACTACCTGACCAAGCGTGCGCTGTATGACGTCGGCCTCATCAGCGCGTCCGAACTGCATGCCACAGGCTCGTCTCAACTCCTGCCACGGGGCTGGTACCAGCACTATGTCGAAGCGATAGACGAGTACTGCCCCACTCGCGTCTTCTCGCTCGGTGAAGCCGGCCTCGATGCCGCCAAACTCTACGACCGCGGCTACCGATGGGTGGTCGTATTCAGCGAGCAGACCGGGCCGAGGGGCGATCGCACGTTCATTGACGTCCGCAGCTTCGCGGCCGCCGCAATGACCGAGCACAGTCCCCTCACAGAGCAGCACGCGCTCTCAGAACTCCTCCATATGGGCTACCGCATCGTGGATCTACCCAACGACATCTTCCTGTCGCCACCTCCGACCATCCCGCAGCACCGCAGCCCGCCTCCACTCCCCGGACCGGGCTGGTACCCCGATCCCACCGCCCGATTCCAGCATCGGTGGTGGGACGGGCAACGCTGGACCAGTGCGGTTGCTCTTCACGGGCAGACCCACACCGACCCGATCTGAACTCCCCGCGCCCCGATCCCCGGCGGGACTAGGTGTGGTGTTCCATCACGTTGGCTACACGATTGGGCAGCTCGTCAGTGTCGCCGACATACCACCGCACGAACGCGGTGAGCTCAGCCGCCATTGATGTCCCGGCCTGCGTCGTCGCTGCCTTGAACCGTTCCTTGAGGTCTGGGTCCGGTCGGAAGTTGACGCCTCGGTTCTTATGCCGTCCGGTCATCATCTGAGTATCACTCGGTGGGTGGCCACTTGTCGACTTTCCGATTAGACTCAACTTTGGGTGGCCACCCACCCAAACCTCTTTAGATTGAGCCCCAGGGGGTACGTTGGCAACGCCAGCTTTGCGTCCGCCGTTCGCATACTTCGGCGGCAAGCAGAAGATCGCTGCGACCATCGCCGCCATGCTTCCCGAGCACACCCACTACGTCGAACCGTATGCCGGCGGATTGTCAGTGTTGTTGGCTAAGAAGCCGAGTCGGCTCGAAACGGTTAATGACCTGGACGGCGACATAGTGCACTTCTGGAGGATGTTGCGCGAGCGTCCCGAAGAGTTGGCACGGTACTGCGCGCTGACCCCTCACTCACGCGCCGAGCGCAAGTCGGCCATGGACCGGCCTGCAGATTTGGATGACCTCGAACGTGCCCGCCGGGTCTGGATTTGCCTGGCGCAGGGGCGCACTGGAACCTTGCGCCCAACTGGCTGGCGTTTCGACTCCGCAGACTTCGCGCACACGTCGATGCCGCGACGCCTTGACGGATATGTGCGGCGAATGGAGTCCGTTGCCGAACGGATTCGTTCGGTGTCGCTGGAATGCCGCGCAGGTCTTGACATGATCGCCGCCTATGGCAAGGGTCGGCGCACGTTGATGTACGTGGACCCTCCCTATGTCGGTGATGTCCGAGAACGCAACTACCGCAACGAGATGCTGTCACCGGCCGAGCATCGGGAGCTGGCCGAGTCCCTGCACTCGTGCGCGGCAACCGTCGTCCTCTCCGGATACGCGTCCACGCTATACGACAACGAGCTGTATGCCGACTGGTACCGAGTTGAACTGACGACCGCGACCAGCCAAGGTGGGGTCTACAAAGGGCGCACCGAAGTGCTCTGGTCCAACCGCCCACTGGCAACCGTCGCCACCCCTGACGTCGACATATTCAGCCTCTCCGAAGACACCTGTAACGAAATGGAGCCCAGCGAGCCTGCATGTAACGAAACGCGGTGCCCGGTGTGTGAAGGGGTCATTCGACAGGCGCGATCGGGACGCCGCCGCGTTTACTGCTCGCCGGCGTGCCGGGTGCGCGCGCACCGCCGAGCGTCCCTCGCTGGCTGACAGCTGGTCAGGTTGTCGGCCCGGGCCGCAATACTTCGGCCAATCGGCCGGGTAAGGAGACCCAGCTGACCTGATCGTTCGGGGGCGGAATGCTATGTCGCACGCCAATGCCCCCTTGACTCCGACTGGTCGCGACGCCGGCTGTGCGAGCGCGTGGACTCGGGTCGCCCGATCGCGCACGTCGCCGCTGAGGCGGGGAGATCTCGCGGCGGCGCTTGGCCAAGTGGTACGCCCGCTGGGTTAAGTCCGGTCCTGCTGGACTTCTTGAATCACTCGTCGACCCCGAACTCGTCGCCGGGACAGACCGATCCGGAGGTTGAGCACCTGGTCGAAATGCTGCGTCGCCAGACCAAGTACGGCGCCGGACGCTTCACAGCCCGCTGTGTCCTGCTGGCGCGGCGGTCTCCGGCATGGCTCTATGTCCTGTCACCATGTCCTGTCACCGGGCCTGCTATGTGGCGATCCCGCTAAATATCGCGGTTGAGTCCACCGTCGCGTTGTGCGGCGTTCCACATGCGGGTGTGTAGTTCGTGGGCGGTGGTGTTGCGCTGCTGGGCTTTTCGGTGGCGTTGCAGGGCGTTGGTGATGGCGGGGGTGTGGTGGTCGGGGTGTAGGCCGGCGGCTTGGGTGAGGGCGGCGTCGGTGTCTGGGCTGGCCTGGTAGTGGTTGATGCGGCCGGTGGACGCGGTGAGCACTGGCGACCAACGGAGTTCGGTGTGCAGCAGTTTGAGCAGCGGGGCTGCCGGTGGTGGTGGCCAGGTGGCGGTGTTGGTGTCGAGCAGGATGATCCGGGCGTGGGCGGTAGCGGCGTTTTCGGTGAGATCCGCGATGGTCTCGGGGGTGAGGTGTTCGGCGCGGTCGATGATGACGATGGTGCCGGGCGCGCTGTCGGTGAGGTCGATGGTGGCGGCGTCGATGACGGTGGGGTTGATCGGGGACAGGTCGGGGTTGTCACAGATGGTGGGGGGTGCGGCCCAGATCAGCGGGCGCTGCGCGGCGTGGGCGGCGCGGGCGAGATGGTTCATCATCGGTAGCAGTGCGGCGCGGTCGGTGGCGTGGGCGGCGGTGAGCACGAACGGAATGTCGGTGAGTCGGTGTAGGCGGTGGGTGTCGATGTCGGGGTGCTCGGGGATGGGCAGCCGGTCTTGGAAGGCGTGTTGGCCGGCGGCGTCGAGCACCCGCAGTTCGGTGTCGATGCGAGGCAGTAGGTCGGTGATGTGGTCGGCGGTGCTGCGCTGAGCGTGGGCGAATGCCTGCGCGGCGGCGAGTTCGGTGCGGTGCAACTGTTCGCGTAGCGCCGCGCGGTCGGCGCGGTGGCGGGCGAGCAGTGTGTCGTCGTCGGCGCGGCACCGGCGCAGCAGGGCGTCGGCGTCGGCGTGGGTGACGATGTGTTCGCTGCCTCCGGCTGCGGCGGCGCGGGCAGCGGTGGCTTCTTGGAATGCCGGGTGGAACTGCTCGGCGGGGCTGCGGGTGGGTAGCTGGTAGCTGGTGAGGAAGTTCAGGTTCTGGGTGGCCGAGGCGATATCGAGCGGGTCGGCAGCCGGGTCGGCGCGCAATATATCGAGTTCGGTGCGGGCGTGGTTGATGAGTTCGAGGGCTTCGGTGTAGGTGGTCTCGGCCTCGTGCCACTGCGCAAGAACGGTTTCGACGCGGGCCAGGAAGGGTCGATCGGCGTCGGCGGCGTCGCGCATGCGCCGCAGTTCATCGGTGGCGGCGAGCACGTGCGGTCCAGCGCCGGCGGACACTTGTGCAGCGAGTTCACGTAGCTCGGCGTCGGCGGCGGCGTAGCGGGCACGCAACGCGTGCACGTCGGCGCGGTGGGCGGCCAGCGCGGCAGCCGGGGTGGGCCGGCGGGTGCTCAGGCTGTCGAAATCCAGGTGCGATTCGGCGTCAAGGACGTCGTGGGCGTACTCGGGTGGGGGCAGTTGTTCGTCGGGTTCGGTGGGCTCGGTGAGGTCGTATTCATCTAGTCCGAGCGCGGCGGCGAGGTTGTTGGGGTCAGCCAACACATCCTCGTGAGAGTGCTGGCGCCAGGCTGGTGCGTTGTCGATGTCGGGGTGCAGGTGGGCGAGTTCTTCGTGTTCTTCCGGGGTCAGCGGTGCGTGCTCGGGAAGGGGGATGTCGTGGTCGTAGGGGTCGTCGGTGGTGAACACCTCGATCGAGTAGGTGAGCAGGCGGGCGTACTCGTCGGCGCGTAGGTGATGGGTCAGGTGGGCGTCGGCGTCATAGAGGTGTTCGGCGGCCACGTGCAGCAGATCCAACGGTGTCCACTGGTCGGGATCGGCGTTGCTGATCGCGGAGACCAACGCGGGGAATGCGGGGTCGGCGGCGATCGTTTCGGCCAGTTCGGTGCCAAACACGGTGTGCAGATCGGGCAGCCAGTCCGGGCGCAACCCACCGTTGGCAGTTTCCAGTGCGGCCGGGGACAGGGTGCCGCACAGCCGCCACCACAGGGCGGCGGCGGGTAGTTCGTCGGGCAGCGGTCGGTCGGCCGCGGACTTGCGTACGAGCTGGGTGATGTTGACTCCGGTGCGCGCGGCCGCCGACAGGTGATGCGCCAGCTGTGGCCAGTAGGGGTCGCGGCGGATGTGCGGGTTGATGGAGTCGATCAGGTCGTCGTAGCGGTTGGTGGTGGCGTCGGTGCCGATCAGTTCGGCTGCGCGTTGTTCGAGTCCGCGTTGGGCGGCGCGGGTGCGGGCGGGGTATTGCTCGGGCCCGGCGATGCGGGTGTCGTTGTCATCGACGGCGGTCGCGGCGCGATACACGGCCAGCTCGGCGGCCAGCTCTGCGTTGGTGTCGATCAGGGGGCGTGCCCATCGCGGCGCGGTCGCCGGGCTCCATCCGCGTGCGGTGTCGGCTACCTCGGCGGCCAGTTCGGTGACCCGCTGCGCCCGGGCCGCCAGATAGGTGCTCCACTGAGGGTCAGCGGCGAGGCGTTCGGGGATGGCGGGCAGCCAGGACAGCGGACCGGCACCACCGGAGTGCGCTCCGGTGGGGTCCAGGCGCCAATCGATGACCGCGGCCGGGTCGGCGGCGTTGTCGAATCCGCCGGCAGCGACCACTTTGTCGAGCCGTTTGAGCGGGTGGATTCCGGCGGCGGCGATCAGCGCGAGGTGCTGGCGCAGCACCGGCCAGGCCGTGGCCGAGGTGAGTCCGGGCACCAGCTTTTCGGCGTGGGAATCCAACTCGGCGTGCTGGGCTGGGCTCAGGCGTGACTCGGCCGCGGCACCGACCGCATGGGCGTACATGGCTGTCGCAGCGGCCAGGCGGGCGGCTGGATCGGTGGCGGCGCGGGCTGCGCTGGTGGCCGACACTTGCGCGGCGTCGCGGCCCAGCGCGCGGGTCAAGACGTCCACGGCGGTGTCGGGGTGGGTCGCCTTCGGGGACAGCACGCGGTGTGGGTCGTGTTCGGCGGTGGAGAAGTAGATGTGGTTGCCGTACACCCCTCGGGTGAGTGCGGTGTACACCTGCTGGCGGGTCAACTGGTCAGAGCCCACGGTGTGACACCGGTACCGGGCGGTGGCTCCCTGGGTGGCGTCAATGGTGCGGGCGTAGCCCAGGGTGACGTGGGCACGGACGTACTCGGCCGGCAGGCGCAGGTGCGCCCCAGACTCCAGATGCTTGACGGTGATCGAGCCTTCCGGGTCGACCTCGGTGACTTCCCACCGGTAGCCGTTGCGCACGAAATCAGTCGCGCCGAGAGCCAAGGTGCGGTCATTCTCCTTGGTGAACACGAGGTCTCCGACGCTGGCGCGCGCACCGGCCATCAACACCGCTTCGATGCCGGGGGCGCGGGCTCCGAGTTCGGTGAGCCGGTGCAGTCGCGCGCGGTCGTTGAGTTCGGACACCAGATCGTGGGTGGGCGCCAACAGCAGCGAGTGCTCGCCGGCGGCGATATCGGATTGCCATGCCTGGAACGCCATATCGGATGCGGCGGCTTGAGTGCCGACGTGCACGCGCTGCTCATCGAGATAGAACGCGATCCCCGACGGGTCACCGTCGCGCAACGCCAGACCGGCTTGGGCTTCGGCGGCTGAGGCGAACCGCATCACTTGGGACAACGTGATCGCACCGTGGCGGTGGGCCAGGTCGCGCAGCACACCGCCGGCGCTGATCGAGGACAGCTGCTTGTCGTCACCGACGAGGCGCACGCTGGCGCCGCGGGCCAACGCGACCGCGATCATCGAGGCCAACGCCAACGTGCCGGCCTTACCGGCCTCGTCCACGATGATCAACGTGTTTTCATCGATCGCGTCGTACCACTGCCGCGCCGGATCACCGGGGGCAATGTCGGGATTGTCGGTGAGCCAGTTGAACTTATCGAGAGTGTCACCGACTTCGACTTCGATTTCCTCGCGCAGCAGCTGCGCCGCACTCGCACTCGGGGACAACCCGATGACGGTGCCCCCGGCACCTTCCCAGGACCGCGCGAGCGCGGCCATGGCGGTGGTTTTTCCCGACCCGGCCGGGGCGAGCGCGAGCATGACCCGCTGCCCGCGACAGGCCATCTCGCGGACCAGTTGGGCTTGGCCGGCGTTGAGTTCACGCCGATGCGCGGCCTGGGCCAGTAGTTCAATCTCGACGTCGGCGGCGGGCACGGTGCGCCCATCGCGCAGCTCGGCGGCGGCCAGGATGGAGCGTTCGGCGGCCAGGATCTCGTGGCTGGTGTAGGTCTGCGATCCGACTTGGCGGTACACGCTGGAGCCGTCGCGGCGACGCAACATCGCGGGCTCACCGAGGTCGGTATCAGGACTGCACGCGTGGCGGATGCTCAACGGTTCGGCCAAGGCGGCGTCGGTGATGAGTTCGGCGATGCCGTCGATTCCGGCGTGCCCGGTGACCCGCACCACCCGCAACGCTTCGGCCAACACATGGGTGCGGTTCCAGGTGGCCCGCGCCGCGGAGACGGTGGCGATCACTTGAGCGGCGCGCGCTTTGATCCAACTGTCGGTGACCTCGGCCGGTGTCGTGGTGCGCCCGGCCAAGGACCGGGCGATCATCGCGTTGACCGCCTCGTCGCTGCCCAACAGACCGACCGCTTGAGCACGCCACTCTTGGCGTTGTTCGGCCAGTGAGCGTGGTTCGTGCTTGGCGTCGCGGGTGGCCAAGGTGGCCTGCTGGAACATCGCGATCGACTCCGGGGTGGTCGGCTCGCGGCCGTGAGCAGCCTGAAACTTCTTGGCCAACACCGCATACTCAGCGTCGATCGCCGCCCGGCGCGAGGACCACAGTTCGTTGAGCTCGCGGCTCACCCCGACCACTTCGCGGACCTCGCGTTTGCCTTCGCGGGCATCACCGCGAGCGGCGAACCGCATCCCCAACACCTGACCCAGGTAGGCCTCCAGCCGCGAGTTGTACAACTCCGAGGCCGCGACGGTGGAGGCATACAACGGACGACCATCGAGGGCATACCAGCGGGCGATGCCGTCGGTGCCGCGGGCGCGGACCTTGTTGGAGATCGCGACGTGGGTGTGCAGGCCGGGGTCCGAGGCGCGGGTGTCGCGGTGCAAAAACTCCGCGGTGATGAACCCTTCGGTGTCGACCTGGGCCACGCCCTGGGCGCCGATGCGGGTGTAGGCGGCCTGATCTTGCAGGAAATCCAACGCGTCCTGGACGGCCTTGCTGTGGCACTCCTCGATCTGCTTGGCGATCGGCTCCGGGCACAGCGCATAGAGCGCGGACACGCTTTTGACCGGAGTGAAGGTCATGTCGTAGCCGGCGACCGAGGTGGTTTGGTCGCGGGTGCCGCGGGCGATGAACCCGGTCAGTTCCCGCTCATCCAAGGGGGCGCGGCGGTGCTGTTCTTCGAACATCTCGGTCGCGATGTCGGTACGCATCTGCGCTCGCACCGACTCATCAATCGCGGCGTTCCAGTGCGCACCGATGGACAAGTTATGGTCCCGGTAAGCCAGCGCCAGGCGCTGCTGCAACTCGGTTTCCCCGGCATTGACCCGAAACGGCCGCCCCAGCGAAGTCGCGGTCAGCGCCGAGTTCTTGCGCGCCCCTTGAGCGATGAGCTGCTTGGTCAACGCTGAGGCGTTCGGGTGCACGCCCAGCCCGAACAACGCCTTCATCTGATCCTCGGTGACCTCCGAGCCCTCGGCCACCGACCACAGCCGGTCCCCGGCGTCGGTGCGCGTCCAGTTCTCCGAACCCGCCGACAATCCGGCCAGCCCGCGCCCACCCCAGCGGCCCGGGGTCTCACCCTTCGAGGAGTAGTAGTCGCCCAACGATTCCGGGCCATGAGTGCGGTCATGGGCAGCCACCTGCCGCACCAGGTACAAGTACCCGGAGCCAGCCGTGAGCTTATGGATGCCCGCATTCACCTGCCCAGCGCACCGATTTCTCACGACGAAACCAAGGCCGCTTTCCGCCAGCCCCCGAACGGACCGTTACCCAACCGTGACCTAAGTGCAAGAGGTGTGTGGGACCAAACCAGGCTGGAAAGCAACGATGCAGGTCAACGAGGGTGAGACGGTGGTGAGGGTGAAATGGCGAGTGGGTAGGGCGGTTGTGCGGGAAGCAAGCGTGATTGCGTCGTAAGTGATGGCTAGCATCCGGAAACATGGCAAACGCAACGACAAAACACGCAGTGAAACAACGGGTTCTGGAGGCGCGGCGCGCCGAAAAAGCCGCGCGCGAGGCGCGGGAGGCAGCCATCGTGGATGGCCTGTCGGAGTTTCTCGCCGAAGTGGATCGCGCGGCAGCGGTTGGGGCAAAGCTCGAAGGTCAGGTGGCGGCAGCGCGCGCGAAAGCGCTTGAGCGCGTCGAGCGGATTGAGCAGGAGACCGAGGAACGGATTGCAAAACTGACCGAGGCGGCGCGTGAGGAGACCGTACGATGCGAGCGTGCTGCCGGTGAGGCGGTGATGCGGCTGCGCGAGCAGGGCGAGACAGTAACGGCCATCGCGAGTCAGACTGGGCAGAGCCAAAATCGGGTGCGGGAGCTGGGCAAGCTGGCCACGACCGCCCAGGGCGCTACGGAGGTGGTCCCGATGGGCAGCGCAGATGCCTCGGGCGCGAGCGAGGATGCCGAGTCTGCCGGTGTGAACGCTGAGGAGCCTGACGTGGTGCCCGTGGCGGCCAGCGACGGCGCAGGTGATGGGGTGGGCGCCGAAGAGCCGGCGGTCGACGCAGCCACGAGCCTCAGCGCGTAGCGAGGCTCGTGGTGGGTGCGCTGGCGCGCGAGCTGTCAGTCGATCCGGACCGCGATATCGCTGAGGTGGCAAGGTTCTTCAGCCGAGTGGTCGCGGGTCCAGGTCGGCAGGACTGTTGGCTGTGGACCGGGGCCATCGGTGACGACGCGTACGGCCGGTTCGCGATTCGACGCGAGGGCAGGCTGCGGATGGTGCGGACACCGCGGTATGCCCTTGCGGTGGCCGCAGGCGGTCGAGCGCTCGAAGGGCATCTGCGGGCGCTGCACGAGTGCGATGTGCCGATGTGCGTCCGGGTGATCACGGCCGAAGAGTTGCGCAGCGGTGTCCGACCTCATGTCGTTGCAGGGACGCAACAGGAGAACATGGAGAGAATGGCGAGGGCGCGGCGCGGTGGAGGGACACCAGCAGTGATTGCGCGGCGTGCCGGGGTCAAGGCGCGACGTGAGCAGGCGCTGGCGCTACGCGCGGCCGTGCGCTCTGGGTGGGATGGCGCGGCGGTGGAAGCCGCGCTGCTCGGCGAGCAGCCCCGATTGTGGTGAGGATTGGTTAGCTCTCGTTGAGTGGCCCCCGGTATAACCGCGGCGGGGCGCCGCTCGCAGGGCGAGCTCTGGCTCCTATCGGGCGTGCGGCGAGTTCCTTCGCGATCTCGCCGCACGTCGCGTTAAGCCTGCACCCGCGTTACGTATTCGATCTCGATGACGCGGCTGCCGATTCTGAGGACATCATCACCCGACCCTGGTGACAACTCACCCGTGACGACTTCGCCATGGGAAAGCGTCACCTGAACCGGACCATACGGCCCATCGTCGGTGATGTCGGCGACCAGAGTTCGAACAAGGATGCTGAACGTTCCTACCCATCCCGCGCCGGATGACGCGAGGTCGAGATCGTAGGCGTCGGCGGTGGCGCGGTCGGAGGTCTTCTTCATCGGTGTGGCACCTTTCGGTATGGGCGGTGGGGGTAGGCCCCGGCGAGTGGGGGATGCACGCCGGGGGCCTACTGGCTTAGGTGGTGACGGTGGCGGGCTCGCCGGTGAGGGTTTCCACGACGAGTCCGACGAGATCGCGGGCGGCCGGTGGGGTGACGGCGTTGCCTGCCAGGCGGACTTGCTCGCGGCGGGTGCCGAGCATGCGGTAGTCGGTGGGAAAGTCCATCGCGGCGGTGATTTCGCGGGGCTCTAGCATCCGGAAGAACACGTCGTTGATATCGATGTGTTGCGGTGGCGCGGGGGCGGGTCCGCTGGTGATCAGACTGTGGTGCTCGACGGTGGTGACGGTGGGCAGTGCCTCGTCGGCAGGGATGCTGCCGCCTTTGCCGTAGTAGCTCGTGATCAGCGGTCGCGGCTCGGTGGGGTTCCAGCGGCCGTGGAACACGTCGCCGCGTGTGACGGAGCTGTAGACCAGGCCGTGGTGGTTTCCGGATGCGGTGACCGTCGATAGCGCTTCGGTGGTGCTGCGGGCATCGCTGGAGCCGCCGCGTAGTTCGGCGATGAAGGGTGCGAAGGCGATGCCGTCATTCTCGCGGGTGGTGCGGGTGGCGATGGGTTGGTCGGCGGCGACGGCCTCGGTGCGCCACGTGCCTCCGGTGGGGACCAGCAGCGCGGTCTCGCTGCGCGTGGTCATGGTTCGTGTCGGCTGGTCGACCGGGGCGGCGTTCTTGCCGTCGCGTCCTTCGACGGGCACCAGCATGGGCTGCCAGTAGCGCTGGATTCCGGCGGCGATGCGGGCCATGGTCTTGGCGGCCAGTGGGCGGCTGCGATCACTGATACGAGTGCCGGTCAGCGACCAGTCGATGATGTCGGCGGCCGGGCGGTAGGTCGGCTCGATCACCTGGTTGCGGCACGAGACGTTGGGGCAGCGGTAGACGTACTGGGCGCGGTACTTACCCCACGGTGCGCGGTCGGTGCGCTTGAAGCTCTGCACGGCGCGCACCGGCCCGCAGTCGGGGCACACCGCGTAGGGGGACACGACACGCTTGACGTCGGGCCGGGGGTCGCCCACGCGGGTGAAGATCGCGTAGAACCGGTCGCGTGACTGGGGGGCACCTCGGCCGTAGAGCTGGGCGTGCATGGAGTTGAGGTAGACGAACTGGGCGGTGTATCCGATGGATTCCATTGCCATGCGCCACGCCTGGAACGGTGGCCAGAACACGACGTCGACCACGTTCTCCACGATGACTGCGCGGTACATGTGGTACTCGGAGAACCGCACGACATCCCACATGGTGGCTCGGCTCCGTTCGGCCGCAGCCTCGGGGAGGATCTCGCCGAACAGATCGGGTTGGGCGTCTTGTCGTTTGCGGCCCTGGGCGATGCTGTGTTTGGTGCAGCTCGGGCTTGCCCAGAGCAGGTCGGTGGTGGGGAACAGGCGCGGGTCGATCTGGGAGAGGTCGGCCTGAATGTGGTCGGTGTTCGGGTGGTTGGCGCTGTGGGTTTCGATGGCCCGATCCCAGTGGTTACTGGCGACGGTGGCGACGACGTTGTTGATCATCACAGCGCCAGCGGTGGAGCCTCCGGCGCCGCAGTACAGGTCGCAGATCGTCAGCATGGGGTGGTCCTCTCAACAATGGATGATGGCTATAGCCTACCACATAAGGGGAGGCTATAGCCATCCATATGGGTGGGTTCTTGGGGTGCCCCGTGGCGGCAGCGTCTCACATGGCGGGGCGGTCAGATGAACTGGTCGAACAGGTCGAGCTGGGCACCGGCGTCAAGGTCGAGAACTCGACGCAGGAGGGCATGGGTCTTGTCGCGCATCTCATTGGCGCGGCGGTAGTGCTCGCGGTCTTCTTCATCTGAGGGGTGGTAGCGCGTGCAGGGTCCGCTGTGGGCGTTGCGCGCCTCGTAGGCGTAGGGGCACCGGCACCACTGCCATGTGCGGTCCTGCTCTGCCCGAGTGGCGGTGAGCAGGTCGGCAATCTCGCCGCGCAGTGCAGACGGTAGGGCCTGGCCGAGGCGTTGGATCTGGGTGGCGGTGACGGTGGCGCGTGTGGGGCCGGAACCGGGGCGCGGGCTGACGAACTTCGATCCGACGGTCCAGTAGCTGGTCATCCAGTCGGGTGCACTGTGGGGCGCGGTCGGACCGGACGCGCCACCTGCACGGGCCAGCAGGGATCGCAGAGCGCGTTCCTCGAGGAACGCGTCAAGGAGCGCGGTTCCCGAAGACCGGCCGACGAACGCCAGGAGGTGGCGTTGCTCGGATGTCAGAGTGGAGTGCACGCCTACGCCCCCTGCTCACTGATGGTCTTGAAGTCGGGACTCGCGGAGCTGCGAACCACCGGCTCGTGGGCGCTCATGCGGACAGTCCCGTTGCGTCTGGTGCGAATTCCGCTTCATCGCAGACGGCCTTGATGCGGTCGGGCCGGAAGCCGCTCCAGTGGTCGTCGCCGGCCATCACGACGGGGGCTTGTAGGTAGCCCAGGGCCATCACGTAGTCGCGGGCCTGGTCATCGGCGCTGATGTCGACCTTCACGTAGGTGATGCCTGCTTTGTCGAGCGCCTTGAACGTCGCGTTGCACTGCACGCAGTTGGGCTTGGTGTACACGGTGATGGTGGGCATTG
>NZ_JBTHXC010000005.1:0-160416 GCF_054355555.1 Mycobacterium sp. Panama NTM2
TTGAAAGACGCGTTCCACGGTAGCGCACGCATTCCACACGGTCCATATGCCGCGCACCGTGACCTCGCCGATGTCACCACTCGTCCCTATCACGGTTCCGGCCCGTCGCTGCGCCGCCGGGGCACGGCCCACACCGCGCCGGTATGGATCCGTCGCGCCAGCGGACACTGCTTCGATCGCCTTCCCCGTATTGCCCTCGACGTCAACGTGCAATGGGGCGCCATCCCATGCTGGAGCGGTCGAGCGCGACGCTGGGCACACGAAACCGTTCCTGCGGCCTACCGCCTGCGCTACAACACCCACGTACGTCCGGTCATGCCCAACAATCCAGTAAGCCTCAAATCTGTTGTTGCGGTGGCCGAAGCGCGCGCATCGTTCGCCGACCACCGGACCGGACGCAACTGCCGGCCCACCAATGAACGCATCGCTCAACTCACCGGGCTATCGGTACGCACCGTACAGCGCGCCTCCACAGCCCTGCGGCTCCTTGGAGTCGCCACCGAAGTGATGCGGGGCAGGCAACGCACCCGCGCCGAGCGCTACGCCAGCTGGCGCGTCGGCGACCGCGGTCGCGGCTGGGCATCGGTGTGGGCGTTGCACGACAGCAGATTTCACCGGCTGTCACCCCATCCCGAAGGGTCTCTTTTAGAGAACCAACCTTCTGTTAAGAATTCACTCACTACCAGCACCCGACCAAAGGCCGGTCGCAGCGCCGCTCCGCGTCGCACAGCACCTAGTCCGCAAGCGCTAACCCTGGCGAACCGATGGATCTGTGACCGGCACAGCCCGCCGTGGGCCCGGCGCTACCGCACCGGCGCCCCCTGGGCCCGACTACTCACGACCGTCGCCGAGCACGGCTGGACGCCGCGGGACCTCAACCAGGCCATCACCGACTGGATCGGAACCGGACATTGGATTCCCGACGCCCCGCACAAGCCAATCGGCCTGCTGGGCGCCATCCTTGCAGCTCATGGAAACCCGGCCGAACGACCCTCAGCCCTCGAGGAAGCCCGCGAAGCTGCCGAGTTCACCTTGACGCGCAAGCGCATTGCGGCCCAGTTCGCCGAACGAGACGCAGCCCTGCGGGCACGCCAAGCGGCCCGAGCGGCGCTAAGCGGATCGGGCCGCCGAGCAGCGCTCGATATCGCCCGACAAGCCGCGCAACGAGCTCTACAGCGTCGCGCTGAAGCCGACCGCCTCGCGCACGAGGAACGCCGCACCCGGGTCGACGAGATCCGTGGCATCCCAGCGAACTGACATGACGTCGCCGCCGTCGAGACGCAACACCTCGATCACCGAGCCACCCCCCTGTCACCTCGACCCGGATCAATGGTTCTGCCGCTCTCGCCGAATGCAGGCTCTCTCAACGTGTTTAGCGTGCCCGTTGCGCCGCAGCTGCGCACAACTGGCCCTGGAGTGCCGGCCGTCCTGGGGCATGTGGGCCGGCATCTGGATCGACGGCCGCTTCGCCGCCGCCGCGGCCCTGCTCGACGAGATAGCTGCGGATGATCCTCCGGTGGCACCGGAGCATGACCCCCCTCCCCCGCCTAGGGAACCGCGTCGTTCCGCGGTATTCCCCGCCGGCGTGCAGAGCGGCGCTGCCTTCCGTATGCGGCCACGCACCTTGGTGTTCGCCCGCTCCGAGGGGTATTGCGAAATCATGGCCACCGGCTGCCACCTCACGGCCGACGCGGTCATCTCCCGGGTTCCCCGCCGCGGCGATGGCGATGCCTCGACACTGTTCGCTGTATGTCAGGAATGCGCAATAACCCTGCAGCGCATGGATTCTCAAATGATCTACCACCTCGGGTACCGCCTGGACTCAGTGTCCGACGCTGCCGCCACACCGATGCTGTGGCGGCAGAAGCATCGTCTCCTTCTTGATGCCCGCGGTGGTCTGCGCGATCCCAGCATTTTCGCCTCATCAGAGCGCCCGGAAGCGCACGAGATCAACGACGCCGCGTTTTGGATCGCGTCGACTTGATCTCATGTCGCGATTGGTCGGAAGCGCACGCGCGCGGGCTGAGGAACCCGGTACCCTGGCGTCCGCTTTACCGCGGTAAAGCCAACTCGTCAGTTGTCGGCGCAGAGCAGGTGAAACTCATACCGCAGCGCCTGTTCGACCAGTGCGCTGCGCGTCCCGGCCTCCCAAGTGGCGACAAGATCATCGAGCCGCCGCGCGTTCGCCGGCGTCACACCCGAGAGCACCACGGTACGCGGCGCGGTCACGTGGCGACGACGACGCGGCACCGCATTCGACGACGGCCGCTCGAACAGCTGCCCCTCCCCCACCGACGCCGGCTGCTGGTTCGTCCACGTTGTAGCCAACCGAGCCGCATGCGCTTCGATGGCATCCAGGACGATCGCGCCCATCGTGCGCGCCAAACCACGCCGCGTCTTCTTCTCCGCGATCTGAACCCGGTACAGCTCGTCATACACTTCTGAGGAGAGCAGCACCTCCGGTGGACGTACACGTTTCGCCGGGCCCGCTGCTGTCACAGTGACAGAATTCAGTCGACGCCCAGGACGTCGAGCGTCGCCGCTAGAAGCCGGCGGCGACGGCGACCTGCCTGGCTCCGGAACCCTAGAAGCTTGCGCCGGCTTGACATGCGACGACGTCTCCTCCGGCACGGCAGCCGCCTCCGGCGGCGCAGGGCGGGACACCTCGACGGGACGGGCGGGCGGTCTCGCTGGTGCCGCGGGCCACATCTCGTCCAGATCGTCATCGAGCGCGGAGGGATCGAAAACCGGTTTTGCCTTTGGCCTCGAGGAGCTCATCCGACCCGCTCCTGCACCGGCGCCTCGAAACGTCTCAACCTGCCGATGATCTGGCGCACCAGCTCCTGATAGTCAGCCGCCAGCCCGCTGGGGTCGCTCGACCACATCGCCCGCGTCGGACTCTCTTTGCCCCGCAACTTCGCGATGCGGCTGCGTCGCTCATCGTGAGCAAGCGCCACCAACTCCCCCGCCGTCTTGTGCAAAGTCCGCATATCCACCGCGGCAGCAGGAGCCGACCGGATCGTGATGTCGAAAGGCGTCGTGCCGCTGCCCGCAAGCATCTCGTTGACCTGCGCGAAAACGTCCTCGTTGCGTTTCGTCGCGCGGGGATTGACGTCGAAAAGCAGCACGCCCAACAGTTGAATCGACGAGCCCCTCTTACGGGCATGCCAGAACCGCTTCGCCAACCGCGCTACCCCACCCAGGCTCGCCTGGTCATCGCGGGTCGGAATCAGTAAATAATTCGCGACCGACAGATAGGTGTCCAAAAGCGGGACGTCACCGGGGCCTGAATCTATGACCACCAAGTCGTAACCCTCGGAGTCGCTCAACAGACTCAGCTGCGCCTCCAGGTTGGCCGCCATGTTGATGCCATTCTCGGCCATCACCTGGGCGGTGGCACCGGCCACCGCGAGATGCGGGCCGCCGGCGATGACGTCGAGATTGGGCCGGACGTCGCGCACTGGCGTCAGTGGGGCCCCGAACTGCAGGGTCTGCGCTAAAGACTGACCGCCGTCTCCATCGACGCCCAAGTCCTCGACGGTGACATTGGCCTGCGGGTCGCCGTCGACGACGAGGACCCGGCGTCCACGCTTGCCGGCGGCCGCGATCATCTCAGCAATGGCCGCCACGGTGGTTGACTTTCCGACACCACCCTTCTGATTGGCCACCAGGACCACGCGCGCCTGACCGTTCATCGTCATACCGGTGACGGTATGACGATGAGCCCTCACAGTCGGCCCGCCACACCCCCGCGATACCGAACTGTGATCAGAGTGTCTGCTGGGACGAGTGGGATTGCGGTGAACCGGACGTCTGCGCAGCGGTGCAGACGGCCCGGCAACCACCATTCCCTCTGGGCGTAACAACGGAGGTGTGCTCGCCGCGCCACACCGACGTGAGACGCTGCGTGAACCCGTGCGTTCGACGAGTTAAAGAACGGACTGTCTACCGGATCGGTAGTCGATCAAACACTAGTCCGGGAGAACGATCGAATGTGCTTGTGAACCCACGTCCCTGCATGCATCCCGCCTTACGAACGTGCGCCCGTACGTTTTTAACACGGCACTCGACCGTGTCACTTGCCGTCACTTACTCGCGTTCTTAGTCGTCAAATTGCCGGTTCGACACCCGCCAATAATCCGGCAACTTAGCCGTCGTAGCCTCGTCGCAAGCCCGGGACAACACCGGGTGACTATCCGGCCTGTCATCCGGCGTAAGCCCGGATAATGCAGGTGAACCCAATTTGCGGGTGAGTACCCCGCGGTGTGGATGCACTTCATCGCATCGTCTACGCCGACTCAATACAGAATTGCCTCACTCTCCGACGGCGCACAACTCGCTCTCATCGGAATGGCCCCACCGGGCGCTGCCGGTCCAGGTCGGATCCTCTTTGCGACAGCGAGCGAAGTGCCGACTGTGCTTCCTTGCTCGAGACCACCAGCGCGTTATCTCGCCGGTCCGGCATTCCATAAGGTCTAACGAAAGCTAGTGACGCGTGCTCGCATAGCGAACACACAATGCGTGCGGCGGGGGAGTAGCCCTCCCGCCCAGTTCACCCTGCGACGCTTCGCCCGTACTCGGAACAGCAAAACCGCTGCGGACAGCCTCAACCGGTTCGGTACCGAGTGCACACGAACCCGGCTGCATCCTTGTTGACATCATCTCCTCAGGGACGGGCCGCAGCCGCTGGCCTGTGCCATGCGAACGCGCTCGCGCGAGAGCGGCCCCGTCACCGCGAGCGCACAGATACCAACCGCCAAAACGTCAGGTGACGATTTACCGCGGTAAATCGACGGTAAGTCTCAGCCCTAGCTGATCGGAATCGGCGGAGCTAGGCCCGATTAGGGCGTATGCCGCGAACGGCGGCGCGGACCGCATCGGCGGGGGATACGTGCTCTCGCTTTACCGCGGTAAAGCGAACTCTCGAGATGCTGCCGCCAGCTCCCCAGCAGCGGTACGCGCTCCGACGATGGGGCTGCCCAACGTGAGCAGGGGTAGACGAGGCGTGTCGCGAGCGTAGAACTGCCCGGCGTGGCCGTAAGGTAAACCGCGTCTGATCCGAAGTACTCCGCTGTGCGGGGGAAGCATACGGAAGGGCCATTCATGGCTATCCATGTCCTGCTCAATCAAAAGGGCGGCGTCGGCAAGAGCACCCTGTCGGTCAACCTGGCCGCCGTGACCGCCGATGTCCTCAACCGCGGCGACGACCCTAACGCGAGTTCACCCGTTCTTGCGCTGTCGGTCGACCCCCAGGGCTCCGCGGTCTGGTGGGCATCGAGAATGAACGACCTGCCGTTCCACATTGCCCAGGCCCACGACGACCTAGACAATCTCGCCAAGATCAAAGATCTGCCCGGCATCCAACACGTCTACGTCGACACCCCCGGATGGATCGACCTCGACGGAGACAGCCGCGGTGGCGACCCCCTGGGCCGCGGGCCCGCCGCCGACGTTCTGCGCGCCGTCCTGGACATGGCCGACCAAGTCATCGTGCCCATCGAGCCCGAACCGTTGAGCTTCGACCCAACCGCGCGCACCATCGGCAAAGTCGTCCAGCCCCGCGGATTGCGCTACATCGTCGTCATCAACAACTGGGACCCCCGCGACGGAACCTTCGATCTCAATCAGACCAGAGAGTTCGTCAAAGCCAACGGCTGGCCGCTGGCCAACACCGTCATTCGGCACTACAAACTTCACGTGCGCGCCAGCGCTGAAGGACAAGTCGTCACCGAATACCCCGCCAACCGGGTCGCGCTGCAAGCACGCGAAGACTTTTACAAATTCGCGCTAGAACTCAACGTCGGAGGAACCCGCTGATGGCCCGAGGACAACGCGTCAACCTCGCCGAGCTCCACACCGTCGTCGGCGACAGATCTCCAGTCGAGAATGGCCAGCACCAACGGGAGGACGCCACCGCTCGCACCGCCGCGCTGACCGATCTCATCGCCAACCCCCGCAACCCGCGCGAGGAGCTCGGCGATCTCGCCGACCTCGCATCCATCGCAGATATCCAACTGCAGCCCGCCACCGTAGTGACCCGCGAGGCCTACCTCAACCTCTATCCCGACGACACTATTGCCACCCGCTACGTCGTCATCAACGGATGTCGCCGGCTTGCTGCAGCGCACAAATACGGGCGCAGCGACCTCGCCATCGTCGTCAACGACACCATCGCCCGCGACCGCGTCACGCTGATTGCCGCGAGTATCGCCGAAAATGTCGACCGGCAGGACTTCGACGTCATCGAAGAGGCTCGCGCCGTCGAAGCGCTCGTCGCGGAATGCGGGTACGCCGACGTGGCGGCCGACCGACTGCGAAAGTCTGCCGGGTGGATCTCTCAGCGCCGCGCCCTGTTGCATCTCGCCCCCGAGCTTCAGACCGCCCTCCGCCGCGGTGAACTCGCGATAAGGGAGGCACGTCAACTCGCCCGTGTTCCACTCGAAGAACAAGTGACCCGCTGGCAGGCGGCCCTTGACCGGAACGCAGCGGGGGAGGGCAATGGCACCGACAAACGACCTCCCAGCCGATCCCGAGTGCTCTCCTCGGCCATCGCCGATTTCTCGGCCAAACCCGAATTGCTGGCCAATGCATTGCGCACCTACTTAGGCCCCGACGGCGTTCAACGTCTGCGTGACTTGCTGGCCGATTCTGGCCGGTAACGCCTACAGATCCGCGAGATCGCCAAGATGGCCAGGCGTATTGAACTGACTCAACGCGTCCAGATACCGCTCAGCGACGCGCCGATAATGCTCAGCCGTTTCGTTTCCCGCACTGCCTGCCTGAAGTAAATCCTGCTGAGCAGCGATCAGCAACCGGTTAGCCTCCTGCAGCGACACGATTTGCGCTTGAAGGTCTTGTACCTGACGGTCGGCGACGACGGGAGCCTTCGGCGAACCGGGGGTCGGCGGAAGCTCACTTGCGTAGACATACCAACGCAGCCGCTCCGGCCGCGGCATCGCCCCACCGCGCAGGTGGCCCGCAGTGATCGCCTTGATCAGCGTTCGCGGGTCTTTCCCCAATTTTGAGGCAGCCTCCTGCAACGGAACCACATCTCCCTGCGGTTCCGTCTCCACTCCTGGTGGCGGCTGTTTGGACGGACTCATCCTGCTCTCAGCGCGTTGACGGCCTTAGGGGCATTATGCTCCTAGTTAACGACATTGGGAACGACACGCTGCTATTAGTGCCGGCCACTTAGCACACGATAGCGACATGGATGTCGTAAACTAACGACATCGCACGGCGCTGGCCATGACGTGAGACAGACCGGGAAGGGTGCCATGAGTGGTATGAGCGGAAGCGAAACCCGCCAGTTGACCAAGGGCGTCTTCGTGCGGTTCACCGATGCCCAGCTGGCGTTACTGCAAGACGCGGCGACCCATCGGGGAGTGAGTGTGCCGCAACTGCTCCGCGACAGATCGCTTAGCCCCGAAATCGAGCGCGCCGCCTCCTAGCGACAACTCTGATCGGCAACATGCTTCCACTGAGGCCCCTTGCCGTTTGCTGGCCTACTCACCTTTTCTCTCCGAGCCCCAAAGCGACGTCGCGGACCGCGATCTGAAGTACGCCGACGTGGTGCGCGGTTCTCCGTTTACTCGGCCGTCGATGCCGATCAACTTCGTTTAGCCCGAACTGGTGGGTGTTGCGACCAAACTGCCGCGGACCTCCTTTAGGAGTTCACCGTCCACCACGTGTATAGCTGCGTCAGCGAAGGCCCCTGCGCATCACCTTCTGCCACGCTGACCAGATTGTGGGCAGCGGTCGACCACGCAATCAACGACCGGTTGCCGTGGACCGCGCAGATCAAAGTGCCGGCAATCTCAGATGGCGCCGCGTTACGCCGCCACGGGCCGGGTGACTGCATGTTGTTCGGGCACACCACGATTTGTGCGTCCTCCACACTGCGACGCAACAGCTCGGGCAAGTCGTCCGCGTCCTTGGCAAGCATGAATCGTGCGGAAGCCGGGCCTGAAGGGTCGTGTTCGTTGATGCACTTGAGCTGCGAGACCGCCGGGGAAGCGGCCACCTCCGGCTGGCAGGACGCGCTGAGGCCGGCCGGCACCAACGTGCGCAGCTGAGCCGCATCGTCGGCAGCCGGAGGCGGTGCGCTAGGCGCGAGGCCTCGAGGCCACAACCACGAAGCGGCGATGGCCACCACGGCAACCACCAATGCCGCCCCAATCGCGGCACGCTTGCTCACGAGCTTTGGCACCGCGCCGGGGCGCGCGAGGCGCGTCCGAGGACGGGACGAGCGCGACGTTCGATCGAAGTCGAAGGCAAGATTTGTCAGTGGCCGAAGCGGGGCGTCTCTCGGAGCTTCTGGTGGACGATCAATGATGTGCAACGGTTCGGTGTCTCCGTCGCGTGGACCGTCGGCGGCACTGTCCCCCGCATGCATACCGTCGTCCTTCCCATCTCGTAGACCTCTCCACTGTGCAAGTGCGAGGCCGACGCTGAGCCCCACGCGCACGCTGCTGGCGAAGTAAACCCCCACGATAAGACTCTGATCCAGGATGCAGATACGGGCGCGAGGGAACGCGCCGTTCGGCGGCTCTCCCTCACTGGCTGCGGTCGCGCAGATGATCCGGCGGCCATGCCCTCAGAGGCGCCGACGAGAGCGTAAAGCAGGCAACAGCAAGTACATCCGATTATGGCGGTGCGCGAAATGGGTAGCAGGAAGGCCGGCAGGGAGCTGTGCAGAAGCGGCCGACCGCAGTCGCGCCTTCGGCGTGTTCGCACCATTGCCAGGCTCTCGCCTGCACCCTCTGAACAGAGGGCCGACCTTTGGTACGCCCGACAACGCGAAATGGAGTCGATCATTAGCGGCGTTCATCGCGGCGCCGTCATCGATGGGGGGCTGGGCGCAGGAGCAGTACCGCCGATCGGTACTCCGCCCTGGAAAGTGAACTGGCCGCCGCATCCGTCCGGGATGTAATAGGTGACACCGGGATTGGCTGCCGACAGTACAGCGATCTGCGCAGGACTGGTGGGCTGCCAGGGACCCATTGATGGCAAGCTCGCACCGATCGTGTCCGACGCTGTGCCCCCCAACACGCCGCCAATCGGGTCAGGCGCTGTACGCGCCCACACGGGCAAATTCAGATTCGTCTGAGTCCACTTCTGCGAGTCGTAGGTGTATGCGAACCACCGTTGGAGCTGCGGCTGTCCATCCACTGTGACGACGCGTGTGTAGGTGGTCCCGTCCATCCCTGACATGCGGAACCGGTACTGCTCTGCCTGGGAAAACGCGGGTTGCTGATCTGGAGTAACCCAATTTTGGCCCGGCGTGTAGAAGCCGGAAGGACCGCCGGTCTTTAACGGCTGATCTGTCAGATCGAAGTGTTCAGCAGGGGGAGGCGGCGGTTGCGATCCAACATAAGGGGGTGGCGTGTAGTTCCGCCACTGGCCAAAACGTTCATCGCCGATGAATGGGTTATGAGGATCGACCAGTCCGTGACTGGAGTCCGGCACCCCGCCATCTTCTCCACCGATATCACCGGGGGCCGGCGACAGCGGCGCATCGAGGGCATGGATGCCGCCTGTGACCGGGCGGGGTGGGGGCTCCAACGGCGCACCGACGAGTGAGGGGTTGCCGGCGCTGCGCGCGTAGTCGGCGTATTGCGTGGTGGCTTTGGCGTGCAGGCCACCGAGTTCGGTCTGCAGCGCCGCCACCACGGGGGCGTAGCGCCCCATATTGGCCGGGTTCGCATTCGCCTGCGCGGCCCGTTTCAGCCGCTGCTCGGTGTCCTCGAACTCCTCGGGCTTGGGTGTGTTCGCCCGGGCCCGCGCGTAGTTGTCAGCAAGGGTTTCCAGAGCGGTAGCTGTGGCGGTGGCGTGTTCGCCGTGTCGCTCATACCACTGGCTGAGTTCGTCAATTCGTTGCGACGCTTGATCACCGGCACCTGATCGCCAATCGGCCGAGATGGCGGTGCTACCTCTTCGAAGCTGTCGGGCGGCGTCCTGCAACTCGCTGGCATGGCTGCGCATCTGCTGGGCGGCACTGTAGAGCCCGGCAGGGCCCGGGCCGCCGTGGAGCAGCCTGGCAATGTCCTTGCCGTTGGTCGGGGAAGCGCCGAGCTGCGGTGCGGTGACCGCCGGAATCGTCGGTGTCGACAGGTTCGGTACCGACGGCGCGGCGCTGGCCGGGGCATCGGAGTCACCGCCGGCCGAGCCCAGGCTGGCCGCGTTGAGCTGCTCCTGCTCGTCATAGGTGCTCGCGCTGCTGGCCAACATTGACCCGCGAGCTTCGGTGATGACCTGAGCGAAGTTGCTGTACCCGGTGATCGCGGCGCACCGTGCCTGCAGCGTTTCGGTGACCGCTGCCGACACCGGGTCCGAGGCCGGCGTCGTCACGGTGATTCCCTGCGAGGAACCGCCAGAGGCCGCGCCAGAGACCGCAGCGGCTGTACGGGTCACAACGGCGGTATCAATCTCCAGCTGCGCCATCTCGACCTCCCCAAATTTCCGGTCCCGCGACCGCCGCGGACAGACTCTCGTACCTGGCCCGGCATTCCGATCCTATTTAGCCGGGAGAGGTAGAGCACCGCCTCTAGCGAAATAGCTTTCTTAGCGGATCTGGCGGGTGAGGGCGTCGACGAGGGTGGTGTTGAGGTAGCTGGTGGCAGCGTAGCCGGGGGTGAGGAGTGCGTCGATGCTGGCGGGATCGTCGACGATGATGGTAGTGCCGGTGTATTGGGTGAAGGGCTCCGATAGGCCGTTGTAGCTGCCGCCGCCGGCTGCGCGGTCGCGGCGCAGTACGAGACGGACGTCGGTGGGTGGGTTGTTCAGCTGGGCAGGGTCTGTAACGGCAAGCAGGCTGTCGGTTCCGGTGGTGGCGGGTTGGTCGGCGTAGCGGAAGCCGAGGCCTTGCAGGTATAGGGCGCTGGGGGAAGTGGCGGAGGCGACTTGGACGCCATTGTCGGTGACGAGGACTGCCTGGACGCTTTTGCCGTCGAATGCGGGGTGGCTGGTGCGCAGCTCGGCTTGACTGGTGGTGGCCTGGTCGATGAGTTGTTTGGCTTGGTCGCCGCGGCCGAGGATGCGTGCGATCCACTCGATTTGGGTCTGCCAAGTCCAGTCGTTGGCGTTTTGCGGTCGGGTGATGGTGGTGGCGATGTTCGACAGGTCTTGGTAGGTGGGTGCATTCATGGTCGCGGTGTCGATGATGAGGTCGGGGCGGGTGGCGGCAATCGCCGCGGGATCTGCGGTGTCGAGAACGCGGACATCGCCGGTGATGCGGTCGGTCAGATACGAGGGTGCGGGGCCGGCGGGGGAGACGATCGCGGCGGGTTGCACGCCCAGGGATAAGACGGCGTCGGCGTCTCCGGGGCCGGCGGCGACGACCGTGCCGGGCGCCTCGGTGAGCGTGGTTTGTCCGTGTTCGTGGATGAAGGTTTGCGGCGTGTAGGCGGTGGCGGTGTCGCGGGGCCAGGCCCAGAAGGTGACAGCACCGGCAACAAGCACGACGACGGCGGCCAGGACCGCCGCGATGAGGGTGCGGCGGTGACGCCGCCGTGGTGTCGGAGCGGGTAGGTCGACGAACGTGTACGGGCTGCTGAGCCACGGCTGCGAGTGCTGTGGCGCAGGCCCCGTCGAGCGGGTGAGCGGGCTGGGCTGGGTGGGCCAGTGCGGGGGTGTGCGGTCGGGCGGTCCGAGCGCTGCTGGTGTGGGGGTGGTGGTGATCGCAACGGCGTCGGTGCTGTCATCGAGGGCGCGGTGCGCGGCGGCGGCCAGCTCTCCAGCACTCTGGAATCGTTGCGCGGGTTCTTTGGCCATGGCGCGGGCAATGACGGCGTCCAGGGCGGTGGGCAGGCTGGGTACGGCGTCGGTGGGCCGCGGCGGGGGGTCCATGAGGTGGGCGGCGGCGACCGCGGCCATGCCGCCGGGGCGGGCGAAAGGCGCTTGCCCGGTCAGCAGGCGATACAGCGAGCAGCCCAGTGAGTAGATGTCGGCGCGGTGGTCGACGGTCTCGCCGGCGAGGCTCTCAGGTGCGGCGTAGGCGATGCTCGCCATCACCATGCCGGTTTGGGTGAGGTTCACCGCGTCGTCGAGGGCGCGGGCAATACCGAAGTCGGCGAGGAAGATTCGCTCGTCATGGGGTGCAAGGAGGAAGTTGGCGGGTTTGGCGTCACGGTGCAGCAGCTGGCGGCGGTGGGCGTAGTCCAGGGCGCCGGCGACCTCGCCGATGATGTGCACCGCGCGGCGCGGCGTCATCCGGCCCGCGGCGAGTTCCTTTTCGGCGTCGCTGCCGGCGACGTACTGCATCGCGATCCATAGCTGACCGTCGGTGTCTCCGCGGTTGTAGACGGTGACGATGTTGGGGTGATCGAGGGTGGCGGCGAGTTCGGCTTCCCGCTCGAACCGCGACCGGAAGTGCTCGTCGCGCGACAGCTCGGCGGAGAGCACCTTGAGGGCGTCACTGCGGGGCAGGGTGGGGTGCCGAGCGCGATACACGGTGCCCATCCCGCCGGAACCGAGGACGCTTTCGATGGTGTAGCCACCCACGATGGCCCCTGGTTGCAGTGTCACCGGCAATCGCCTACTGACCGGCCAGAATTCGGTACTGAGCGCCCATCTGTTGGCGGGCGTCCTCGGCGGTGGTGGAGAACGCGGTGTAGGCGTAGCGGTCGACGGTGGCCACGCAGCTGAACGCCCACTGCACCCGCTGCCAGGTGATCGGCGCGGTCGCCGGCAACAGTCCCACGGTGCGCTGATAGCACTTCGCGGCGGGCAGCCCGCGCACCCCCTCGATACCGTGCACGTTGGCGAAACTACCAATCTGCTCGGTGAGGCCGTCAGCGACACGCACCGCGCCATCGGGGTTGGCCGCTTGGTACACCGTGGTCAGACGTTGAGACACCTGGTCCACGCCGGCAGTGCTGAATAGCGAAATGGTCTTGATTGGGTCGACGGCGAAGTGCAGCCAGCCCCGCGGTTTCCAGATACCCAGCAGGAACGGGGCCCGATTGTCCGGCGCGACCAGGGTTTTGGCGAGCAGCTGCCCTGTCGGGTCTAGTGGCAGGTCTTTCAGCGCGGGCAGGTCGGTTGCGGTGAACTGGTCGATCCGCGTCTTCTGCAGATCAATAGTTCCTCTCGACAGGTTTTCGGTATCTGCTCCGAGGAGGTAGTCGCTGACTTGGACGACGGTGTAGAACACGTAGGCGCCGTGGGGAGTGAAGCTGACCATCCGCTGCCCCTGATCGGGCATGGTGAAGGTGATCGCGACGGTTTCTGGCAGCTCGGTCAGCGTCACAGGTTGTGGTGGCGACGAGCCTGGCCAGGGGGTGAACGCGGCGGCCATCTGGGTGGCGGCTGCCGTGGCGGCGGCAGGATCAGGGAAACGCAGGACCACGTTCTGCAGGCTGCGCTGCTGTTTGGCTGTTGACGGGGTGGTTCGTACGGTGGCGAAGCCGCTGACGAATCCGTTGGCGCCGGCGGCAGCGGCGACCGGCGGATCAAAGATGCGGTTGCGTGTCATGTCGTCGGTCGAGGCGACCGGACCGACCAGCGACAGATTCACCGGGGCGGGCAGCGTGTTGATCTCGGCGTCGATCTCCCACGGTCCCACGGTGTAGTCGGCGATGCGATGCGCCTCGAGCAGGGCGCCAGAGTACGGGTCGTCACCGGCGGTGCCGAACGGACGGCTGGCCGCGGTGGCGTAGTCACCGGTGTCCATCAGCGCCACGATCGCGCCACCGTCGGGGGCTTGCTTGGCGGGGATGGCGGTACCCGCGGTGGTGGTGGTGGCGCACCCAGCGATCAGGACGGCGCAGACACCGGCGATCAGCGCGACAGTAGGGCGGGTTGTTCTGTCCCACATAGGCGCTCGCTTCCGACATGCACCATCCACTCGATGGTGGGTGCTCTGAGGTGATGACATTGCGGCATTCACTTGGTGGTCAGTGCCGGCGGCTTCTTGGTCAAATCCACGGTGCCGAAGAACACCTTGTCGACCTTGCCGGAGGCGGTGCCGCCGTCGACCGTTTGGACGGTCACCGGCATGACGACCGGTCCGTCGACCGTGGTGGTCATCGCATACTCCAAGAACAGGCCCATCTTGACCTGGCTGATGTCGGCGGGCCCCCAGTTGGCGGTCCCCTCCACGGCGTCGGGGCGGTCCATCTTGTAGGGGCAGCCGGGCGGGTTGAGCGCGTGGGAGCGTTCGCAGGCGGTGAACGCGTCGCTGACCGCGCTCTGCACGGCTTGCTGACCCTTGTCGTTGAGGTCGAATTTCGGTTGCAGGAACGACGTTCCGCCGAAGCTGAGCGCTTGCAAGGGGGCGGCGTCGGCGAGCTGGCTCACTTCAAGGTAGTCGTTGGTGCTGCCCAGCTGCTGGAAGCCGGGGAACACGTTGACCGATTCTTTGTCTTTGAGAGGTTCCCCGAACAGGGTCAATGTCGATTCGGCCCCCTCATCGCCCGAGACGTTCCGCAAGGCAATGCGAACGAACGCGTTGTCCAGTTTCCAGGCGTCGTCGACTTTGGTGAGCCGCACATCGGCCTCGGAGGTTTTCCCGCCAAAGTCGGCGGCAACCTTGACCGTCCCCATCCGCAGCGGCGAGTTCTCGTCGCCCTTATCCAGGACACGGATGTTGGTGATGGGCTGCTTCGCAATCTGCTTGCGCAGGATGTCGTCGGTGAGGAAATCCTTGCTCGAGGGTTCGGCTTTGCCGAAGGACAGGGCCTTGTCAGCATCACCGTCGCTGAGGGCCTGCAGATAGGCCGTCACGGTGTCGGCCGCAGTCGCCGGGGTGTCACCACCGCCGGCGGTGCCCCCCTCAGAGCCCGACCCGCTGAACAGAGCGACAGCGACGACGAGCGCGACGACCACAGCTGCGGCTGCGGCCACGATCACGGGTCGGCGCCGCCACACGGGCCGAGTCGGCGGCATCGGCATGGGGGGGTGCCCCGGATAGAACTGCTGCGCCGGGTGAGGTGGCCATCCCGGCGGGGGCGGTGGGGGTCCAGCGGCCCATTGCTGAGCGTGCGGAGCAGGGGGCGCCGCGGCGGCGGGCGGCGGGGTACTAGAAGTCGGGGCAGCGGCGGGAGCCGGCGCAGGCCGGCTCGGCGCCGGGGCCACGGTGGGTGTCGGCGGATTCGGCGGCCACGGGTAGCGCTGCTGCGGTTGCGAGGACGGTTGGGGCGCATCATGGTTCGTGCGCGGCGTTACAGGAGCCTGCCCGGTAGCGGCGTCGGGGTCCACGGCGGCGGTGTTCGCCGAAGTCCGGGGGCTCGAGGTCGTGGGTGCCGCGGTCGTGGGTTCGTCAGGGTCGACGTGGGGAGGCCCCGCGGAGCTGCCGCTCGGTGGGCGGGTGAAGGTGGGGGTGATCGCGGTGGGTGCGTCGGGATCACCGGGGTCAGGCTCGGGGCGGGGTCGGTCGGCGTCGTGTCGTGAATCAGCCACGGCGATATCTCCTTCGGTGCGCGCTGGTGGTCGACCCGCACTCGCGGGCAAAGTGTCGCTCGGTCAGGGGGTGTCAGCGGATCTTGTCGGCGATAGCGCTGGCGATGGCATATCCGGCGCTACCCACAGTCGGTGAGCAGGCCCGCACATCGACAATGACGTTGCCGCGCACCGTCATATCGCGCTCGCACTGTTGGCCGGGCACCGGGGGAGTGGTCGGTATCAGCATCACCGTAACGACGTCGCCGATCGTGCGGATCGTGGTCACATCGACGACGATGTCCTTATCGCCGCCGCCGGGGGAATAGGTGAGGCGTTGCGACTGGCAGGAATTCCAGTCAGCGACCAGCTTGTCGAACACCGACTTCGCCGCGGCAGGATCCGGGAAGGCGGCGACCGCTTGGGCGACCTGCTGGGCGCGGCCCTGCTGCAGAAGTTGGATCACGACCCCGGTATAGCCGGTTCCCTCGAACGCGGCGCGGTAGGCCGGCCCGAAGGCGCTCATGCATTGCGGCGGAGCGACCGAGCCGCCCATCATCGCCGTCTCGGTTCCCACCTCGGCCAGTTCAGGGCTGTTGAGCAGCTTCCCGGCCTCAGGAACGGGCAGCAGCAGCGGCGCGAGCGCGTCGGGGGCGATCACCGGCCCCGCCGGTGCCGGCGCTGGGGTGGGTGCGGGAGATGGCGGTGCCGGGGTGTCCGCGCGGACGGTGGTGGTCGGTCCGGCCGGCACCCCGGCCTTGCTGCTCGGCGCGGTCGTGGGTGCCGCCGTGGTGTCGGCGGCCTCTCCGGAGTCGGCGATCAGCACGACCGCGGCCACCACGGCGACCACGGCGGCGCTCACCGCACCCACCGTCAGCCACCGGTGAGCGCGTATCGCGGCGACTGCGGGATGCTGCGGTTTGGGGGGTAAACCCGACCGCGCCGGCGGCGGTGTCGCACCGGGGCCGCCGGGGCCTCCGGGGGCAGGCTGGGGCCAGCCCTGGCCCACGGGGGAAGGCTGCGGCCAGCCAGGCCCCGCGGGCGGTGGCGGCGGGTACGCGCCCCACTGCGGAGGCGGGGGAGGAGGGGAGAACTGGGGTGCCTGCAGCGTGTCTTGCTCATCGAACGGGCGCGCCGGCGGCGGGCCCACCGGCGGAGGTGTCGGGCGGTCGGCGTCGCGGCCACGGTGCGGTGGTCGGTCATGCGGAGTCACTGCATCCCCCTGCGTATCGAGGCGCGCCAGCAAACGCCGGCATCATGTCTGCGACTAATCATCGCACGATCCGTTGCACCCCCCGCGCACCAAAAATTTGCCGCCAAGAGGCCACGATTCTGCGTGTAATACTGAATCGGCTGGTACGCCCGACTATCGATGCTTGCGCTGGTAGAACCGTGTTCGCTCGGCATCGATAGCCGCTTGGAGAACAAGGAATCGGTGTGCAACAACCTGTAGCGCAATCTGTAGCACCTCGGTGCACACACGCCACGACAATCGAGCCTCACGAGGAGCCTAAGGTGAGCGGACCGACCGAGTCAGGAACCCCGGCAACCAGGCTGCCCGCTGTGCAGATCGCGGTCGCCGGCAAGACGATGACCGCCCAGGCCGACGCCGGAGCGGTCGTCATCGGCCGCGAGGAGCCCGCGCATATCCGGGTACCGATCCCGTCGCTGTCGCGGGTTCATGTGCGCATCGAGCCCGCCGACGGGCACTGGGTCATCACAGATGCCGGCAGCAAGCACGGCACCTTTCTCGACGGACGCCGTATCGAGTCCGTCGCGGTCGAACAGGTGACCTCGGTGCGCCTAGGTGATCCAGCCGGGATCGAAGTCACCGTCGCACCCGCCGAGCACAGCCACTCTGATCCCTCCGAATCTCTTGAAATGGGCGAGGACACCGCCGCGGATGTCGAGCAGCCAGCCGACCCCGACATCGCCCGTGCAGGGCTGGCGGTGATGGAGCGCCGTGAACAGCTGGGTTTCTCCCAGCGGCGCCTGGCCGAAGATCGGGTCGTCAGCCAGACCCAGCTGGTCAAGCTAGAACGCGGCACCCATTGGCCTCGGCCGGGGACGCTGGCCAAGATCGAGTCCTACCTGAGATGGCCGCCCGGCACGATCGCCCGGATCCGCGGCGGCGAGCTCGCACCCGACGACGATGACACCACCGAGGTGTTATCGCCCACCGTTCAGGTCGCCGTCCTCATCGACGCCTCCGAGATCGCCCTGCACGGCGTGCTGCGCAGGGTCGCGCAACTGCCCCCAACCGACAGCGCCACCTTCACCAGCGACATCAGCGCATTACTGGCCGAGCTGCGCCGCCTGGAACGCACCATCACGACCGCGGCCCGCACCACGACCCATCGCCCCGAACTGCTGGGACTGCTCGGCCACATCCGCGCAGCACGCCAGGACATGCTCCGCGCCGCCACCCGAGCGCCCGGCGCCACACTCGGTCAGCGACTGGCCACAGCGCGCCTCCATCACCATCTCAGCGCCGCTGAGGTCGCCACCCACTGCAACATCACGATCGAAGAGGTCGACGCCGCCGAAGCCGAACAGCCCGTGCGCGCACCAGTCACCGCAGCGCTCGAGCTTCTCGTTGCCGGCCTCACCGGTGCAGGAGCCACCCGCCGATGACCACTCCCACAGGTGCCGCCCAGCCACGCACCACCCGGGCCCGATCACAACCGCGCCGTCTGCGCTGCGCCGCCGCAGGCGCTTTGGCGGTCCTGGCCGTCGTGATGACCGGCTGCGCCACCCCCATCCAGGGGCAGGCCCGGTCCAGCATGTATGACCCCAACACCATCGCCGGCGTGCCCGTCGTCGACGGCCCCAGCGGTGTCCGCAAAGACGCGCCCCCGCCGGATGGAAAAGTCGCCTACACCAACAATTCTGACGCCGACCACCTCGCGGTGCTGGCCGTCAACGATGTGGTCGACTACTGGCAACAGCACTACACCGACCCGCCGTTGGAGGGATCGTTCACCCCGGTCGCCAACCTCGCCTCCTACGACTCCACCGACCCGGGCGGCCCCATCCTGTGCGGCGAAAGCGGATTCAACAATCCCAACGCGTTCTATTGTCCGCGTGCCGATCTCATCGCCTGGGATCGCGGCGACCTCGTTCCCGCCGGGATGAAATACTTTGGCGACGCCTCGATCGCCGCCCTATTCGCCCACGAATACGGTCACGCCGTGCAACGGATGGGCGGGCTGGTCGACCGGTCTACACCCACACTCGTTCTCGAGCAGCAAGCCGACTGCTTCGCCGGCAGCTACATCCGCTGGGTCACCGAAGGATCGTCAAAGCGCTTCGAGCTCAACACCAGTGACGGACTCAACCGCGTCATCGCCGGCGTCATCACCATCAGGGACCCGATCCTGACCCCCGAGTACGAAGACATGGTGGAAGAAGGCCACGGCACCGCCCTGGACCGCGTCAGCGCTTTCCAAACTGGATTCATCGATGGAATCGACGCCTGCGCGCGAATCGACATGGACCAGATCGAGCATGCCCGCGGCGACCTGCCGATGATGCTCGACCCTAAGGCGAGCGGCGGCGCTGCCACTGGGGAATCACCCATTGATCAAGGACTCATCACCTCGATCACCGAGGCGTTGACGCAGATTTTCACCCCCGCCGCGCCTCCGACCGTTTCCCTTACCGCACCCGCCCGGCCGTGCCCCGACGCGACGGCCACCCCGCCAGTGTCCTACTGCCCGTCCACCCACACCATCACCGTGGACCTGCCCGCCCTGCAAGCGATGGGCACCCCCGCCGACGAGAAGGAACGCGTTCTCCTACAAGGAGACAACACCGCAATCTCCGTGCTGACCGCCCGCTACATGCTTGCCCTGCAACACCACCGCGGAGTCCCCATCGACACCACCGCCGCCGCGCTGCGCACCGCCTGCCTCACCGGCGTCGCGCAACGCAAAATGACCGAACCCATCACGCTCCGTACCGGCGGCACCATTCAACTGTCCGCGGGTGACCTCGACGAAGCTATCGCCGGTCTGCTTAACAACGGCTTCGCCGCCAGCGACGTCAATGGCACCACCGTCGCCGCCGGCTTCACCCGCATCATGGCCTTCCGATCCGGACTTATCACCCCCAACGCCGACGCCTGCTATACCCGCTTCCTCTGATCCGAATGACGGCACACAGACGTCTGCGCGGCGCGCATCGTTGCGGCACGACCGACCCAGGACACACGGGTTGTACAGCAAGGGTGTGCCGCGGATACATGACCGAGGCGGGGGATTGGCCCAACCGGCGTCTATGCAACCCCCGGGGAGACTGCGACGCGGGTGCGATGTGCCCCTCAGTGAAGGAAGACGATCGTGAACCCGAACGCCATGAGCGGTTTCAGCAGAGCCGGATCGACACTCGCGGTCGGCGCGAAGACGACCGTGTCTCCATCGGCGGGGCCGGCAGCGAACTGACTGAACGCTGGGATCTTCGACAGTTCCTTCCCGACGGCGACGTCGGCCGGCCACCGCCCCATCATGATCGACTCTGGCGGACTGCCGGCCGGGGTCTTCGACGACGCACAGCAGGCAATAGCAGTGGCGGTGGGGAACCGGAAGGTCGCGCTCGACGGTGTGGTCATCGATCCTTCCTGGCATACGGCAGCGGTCCAGTCGTCCCGATCACCCGAGAGTCGTCGCTCGCTGGCGCCACCGGCGGTGACGCTGTCACTTCGTCCTCGGTCAGCGGACATCGCCACCACGGCCACGGTCGCGGCGACCACAGTGGCCGCCACACCGGTCACCGCGAGCCACACCCCGCGCCGCCGACTTCCACTCATTCCCGTCTCCATCCGTAGCCCCCATGGCAGGTCATGACCTAGCACCCCCGGGCTCCCGGGCGTGTCATGCTCACACGCCAGTCGCGTCACCGCCAGACATGCTCTGACACAGAACATTACGGTCGCAATGGGCATCTTCCGGTTGCGGTGCGAGCCGCGAAGCTCGCGGACCGCTGGACCCGGGCCACAGCGGGGTGCCTCTGGCGCCGCCGGTTCGCTGACGTCGCGCACTCGTCGATGATGCCGGGTCTGACATAGCTCCGTTCATCACGAACAGCGCCAATGGAAATAACGAAAGTGTTATAGTGTGTGCGTGGGGACGTATGGCGCGCAGCTGATCCGCGAGGCTCGCCTGCGGGCAGGCCTGACCCAAGCCGAGCTCGCCGAGCGGGCCGGTTTGGTGCAGCCCGCCATCGCCCGCTGGGAAGCGGGTCGGACCGCGATCAGCATCGATGAGGTGGTGCGGCTGGTGCGGCTGTGCGGTCTCGAGCTGGAGTTCGCGATTGTCGAGCGTGACGACAGCGACCGGGCCCAAGCGCAGCGCCTCGCGTCGCTGTCGGGTCAAGAACGCCTCGACCGTCACGGCCGGATCGCGTCCCAGCTCGCCGGCCTGCGCCGCGCCGGAGCGCACTGATCGTGGAACTGGACCTTGCGCGCCTGTTCGCGACGCTGCACCGCCACAAAGTGGTCTACGTGCTGATTGGCGGACTCGCCGCGGTGTATCACGGATCGCCCTTCCCTACCGAAGACGCCGACATCACCCCGGACGCGGGCGCGGCCAACCTCACCCGCCTCGCTGCGGCGCTGCGCGAACTGAACGCCCGGATCCGCACCGAATCGGTACCTGAGGGTCTGCCGTTCACCTGCGACGCTCAAGCGCTATCGGGAGCCCGGACCTGGAATCTCGTGACCGACGCCGGCGACCTCGATATCGCCTTCGAGCCCGCGGGCACGCGTGGGTACTCCGACCTGCACCGCGGCGCCGCCGCCGCCGAGCTGTATGACAGCGTCGTCGAAATCGCCTCCCTCAGTGACGTCATCCGGTCCAAACAGGCCGCCAACCGCCCGAAGGATCAACGCGTCCTGCCCACCCTGCGCGACCTGCTCGCCAACAAGTCAGCGCCGCCGCAGACCCGATAGCCTCGAACAGGCGTGAGCTGCAGTGCCCGACCGCGACGACGCACGCCGCATCGGGCTCGTCAGACCGACTGCAGGGTTCAAAGACGCGTGGGCACGGTCACTCTCGTCTCGATGCTGCCCAGAAAAATTGGTGCGCAGACCCCCCTTGCCCGCCCGGCATACTTCAGATACGCCCTCGTCGGGCAACGCGTTGATCACGGCCATAGTTGCCCTGCAGGGGCGATGAGCTGGTGCCCGACCGCCCGTGAGCGGGCCGGACTGCGACAGGGCCATCGAGGAAAGGACCGACCTATGAGCACGACTGTTCAGCTGCTCGCCGCTGAAGGCGCCACCACCAGCTATTCCCTCGGATTCGCCGTCGGTCCGCTGCTCGTCATCGGCGCGCTCGTGTGGGCCATCGTTGTCTTCGTCCGCAAGGCCCGACGACCACCCACGCAGCTACCCGTGCTGCCACCACAGCACCCCCAATACGGTTGGGTCCCAACGAATCACCCCCAGCCGGGGTGGGGACCGCCGCCGGTTCCCGCGCCGTACCCCGCGTCGTTCGGGCCGGCGCCGTACGGGCCGCCCGCACCGACTCCCGCCCACTGGGCACCCCCGGCGCATCCCCCTGCGGCGGCACCGGCCCCGAGGACGGGTGGGCCTCGCCGACACCCGGCCACGCCGGCGGGAGTGCAGATCGGTACTAACGAATGCGGCGGCGGCCTCGCCATCGCCTCCCTCAGTGACGTCATCCGGTCCAAACAGGCCGCCAACCGCCCGAAGGATCAACGCGTCCTGCCCACCCTGCGCGACCTGCTCGCCAACAAGTCAGCGCCGCCGCAGACCCGATAGCCTCGAACAGGCGTGAGCTGCAGTGCCCGACCGCGACGACGCACGCCGCATCGGGCTCGTCAGACCGACTGCAGGGTTCAAAGACGCGTGGGCACGGTCACTCTCGTCTCGATGCTGCCCAGAAAAATTGGTGCGCAGACCCCCCTTGCCCGCCCGGCATACTTCAGATACGCCCTCGTCGGGCAACGCGTTGATCACGGCCATAGTTGCCCTGCAGGGGCGATGAGCTGGTGCCCGACCGCCCGTGAAGCGGTCCAGACTGCGACAGGGCCATCGAGGAAAGGACCGACCTATGAGCACGACTGTTCAGCTGCTCGCCGCTGAAGGCGCCACCACCAGCTATTCCCTCGGATTCGCCGTCGGTCGGCTGCTCGTCATCGGCGCGCTCGTGTGGGCCATCGTTGTCTTCGTCCGCAAGGCCCGACGACCACCCACGCAGCTACCCGTGCTGCCACCACAGCACCCCCAATACGGTTGGGTCCCAACGAATCACCCCCAGCCGGGGTGGGGACCGCCGCCGGTTCCCGCGCCGTACCCCGCGTCGTTCGGGCCGGCGCCGTACGGGCCGCCCGCACCGACTCCCGCCCACTGGGCACCCCCGGCGCATCCCCCTGCGGCGGCACCGGCCCCGAGGACGGGTGGGCCTCGCCGACACCCGGCCACGCCGGCGGGAGTGCAGATCGGTACTAACGAATGCGGCGGCGGCCTCGCCGAGCCCGGCGTGGACCCGCCGGCGTTCACGGGTCAATCGGGGGCCGGGTACCCGCCGCAGCAACAATACCGTGCATACTGGAATAAGTCCTCTGCCGCGTTGGATTGAAATCAGGCGTGAACGTCGGCAAAGTCGCTGACCTGCGCAGCGTCCGTCCGGCTCGGGCAAGGCGTCACAAGTAGGAAGGGTGGGCTGAGATGTTCCTGTGGTCGACAGCCTGCACATCGGTAGTGCTACGGCGGCTCTATGGGTAGGCGGGGGCCCGACGTCGCGGTCTATCGGAACTGCTCATTCGTCATCTCTTTGATCAACAGCGAGCGCCTCAGTTACGAGGCTGGCTCACAGCTTCACCTCGACCACGGCGAACTGACCGCTATCACCGCAGCGGGGGAGCAGCGCCGCGTCCCGGTGCGGGAATGGCAGGACGTCATTATCAACGCCGCGGACGTCCTCACCAATCGATGGCGGCGACAACAACCGCCGACCCCCTCTCCGTCAGGCGACAGCAACTCGCCCCATGCGGGCTGACGGACGGGCCACCCCCTCCCGCTCGGCCGCTGCGAGGCACGGGCTGCCCCCACAGGGAAGCCCACCCCCGGTGGTCGTCGGACAGGGAGGCCCCATAGCGAGGCCGCGAAAGTTCGCTACTTCATCTGCCCTTGGCAGATCATGCGCGTCACCGCGGCGTTCCAGCGGGATAATTGTTCGGGGTCATAGAGCGGGCCGTCGGTGTGGCGCTCAATGTGGTGGCGCAGCATGATCGTCCCGACCCTCAGGATCAGCGGTAACAGATTGCACCACAACGGGTCTAAATCCTCAGGTGTGAGGCCCTGCGCCGCGAACGCGGCGCCCTGTTCGGCGCTGATCGCGAAGAAACCATCGAAGATGGTGTTGCCCACTCCGCCGTGTTCGGCCAGCGCCCGCCCGACGTAATCCATGACGTCGGGATTGTCGGTCATCAGCGCGGCCAGCCGATCGCTGGCACCGCACACCTGATCCGCGCCAGCTGGCGGCGCTTCTCTCATCTGTGCAAACACCTCGAGGACGTAGTGATCGATCGCCTCGACGAGCTGACTCCTGGTGACGAAGTAGTGCTGGATCAGGCCCAGACTCACCCCGACTTCCTCAGCGATCGTTCGCAGCGATGTCCTCGCAATGCCACGCTCGGCGAAACACTTCATCGCCACGTCGCGAATCTGCGCGGGCCGCGCAGCCGTCGACCCCTGGGGGATACGCGGAGATGGTCGGCGGTTCATCGCCAGCAATCCTTACAGACGACAGACGTGATCGACGTGGACCCCACGCGACGAAAAGTGACATCCGCCCGACCGATTCGGTGCGAAGCCACCGCCGCCGACTGCACACGTGGTAGCGACGCGATCGCGGCACGCCACATCATCTCTGCGGAATGCTGAACGACGTCGTTCGCGCCCGTTGCCGCACGAGCGCACCAGCGATGCGCTCGAGACTGAGCGGTGGGTCAGTGGGTGATTGCTGTCAGACGACGCTGTCTCGCGGATCGGCGTGCTGTCGGCGACGGTGGTCGGCGAGCAGGCGGGTGAAGACCGATCGGCAGATTTTGCGTTTCAGGCAACGGCGTGCGCCGGCTTTGGTGTCTCCACCCTCAAGTCGGCGCAGGTAGTAGCGTCGGCCGGGGGTGTCCAGCCGAATCTGCACCACCGCAATGGTTTGCAGAGCGGAGTTCATCGCCCTGTTGCCCGAACGGGTGAGCACCATGCGCCCGCGTGTGGACCCTGACCAGGCCGGCACCGGCGCGACCCCGACGTAGCGGGCGAACGCCGCTTCATCGCGGAACCGTGTCACGTTCGCTGTTCCGCAGATCAGGCGGGCCGCGGTGAGGTCGCCGCATCCAGCGATGCCGGTCAGGGTGGAGCCAAGGAGCGCGACCCGCTTGCTGATGCGGTTGTAGAGAGCATCGATGTTGCGGCTGAAACGATCGATGTCAGCGAGTTCTTCGAGGGCCAGTTCTGAGATCAGGGTGTCTGCAGACGCCGTGAGCCACTGTTGCAGAGCCTGTCGGCCGGGGGAGCGTGTGAGATTCCATGCGGGAACCTGCGGGTCGATCAGGTGCAGTCGGGACGACAATCGGTTCATCACCGCTACGCGCTGTCCCACGAGATCATCGCGACGATCCATCAACAGTTTGAGTTCCCAGGTTTCGGTGTCGTGCTCAGCGACAGGCAGATTGGGTTCACGCAGCGCTGCCCGAGCGACCGACAGGGCATCGATGGGATCGGATTTTCCCCACGTCCGTGCGCTTCGTCGCACCTTTGCCATCAGCACTGTCGGAACGCGGACCACCCGCTGCTGTGCTCCCAGCAAGTCGTGTTCGAGAAGTCGGGTATTGACTCGGGAATCTTCGACCGCCCACAGCAGGTCATCACTGAACCGGCTGATAGCCCAGTTCAGTGCTTCGTGGTGTCCAGCGGTGGTCGCCGCTACGGTCTTCTCCTTGAGTTTGCCGCCCGACTGATCGATAGCAACCAGCGTGTGCGTCCGCTTGTGCGCATCCACCCCGACGATGATCACGTGTTGCCCACAGCTCGTGGTCGCCGCGAGGCGAGCCCGTCCGCCGGCATGCTACAAGTCAGCCAACCGTTGCCGGTGGACAGCAAAGGCGTGAGCCAGGCGGACGGGCGATTACCCACCGCGGGTCCGAGACCCGCATTCCGGGGCACCCCATGGCACCGACAGACCAAGCCAGCGTGAGACGCGGCACCAAGCAGCACAGCCATCAGCAGTACCTTCCGGAATGCGGTAACCGTATCCCTTCGCAGCGACGAGCGAGCCGGATTCCCACGGAGAACACAACACCCGGGGGAAGCACGACTTCGCCTCTAACATCTCCCCCGGTAGGCGCTCTCGACAGAGAGAAGCCCGTCACCGCGCCCACACTGCAGGAATCAGCGCACCGCAGTGCCCGCCGCTACCCGCCAGGACGCGACTGCTGCGAGTACTCGGTGAACCACACATGGTGCTTGTTGTTCCAGATAGCCGCTTCTGTCGGGTTAGTGATGACGGTCCTGCCGGGGCCGAACGTGTCGTACACCTCGATCGCGAGCCGCATACTCGCGGCCAGCATCGGTAATGTTTCTGTGTACCAGCTCTTTTCAAGAGCTGCGCAGTCGGTAAGACATTTGTCGACTACCTCGGGGGCAGTATCGCGCAGCGTACGGGCCGCGTCCGCGGTCCGACGAAATTCGGCCAGATCGGACTGGCCGTTCACCAGCTGACGCGCCAACGCCCACATGACGGCCTGCGGGTCCATCGCAAAAGTGGCCTCTCGCCCCGCCGCGTCGTCAGCGCCCGGGTCGAAGCCGTCACTCACCATGCCGCGCCTTCCGTGGTCCGCACACGACCAGTGTCACCCACGACGGCGAGAAGGATGTCGAAGCCCCACTGTCCACCACACATCGCGACCATGGCGTGTGTCGGCCGAACTGCGGGCGCCGCGCGGTGCTGCTACACGTCTGCGGGGAGTTGGAGGTGGTGCCGAACGGCGTCGATGCCGCAGAGGGTGATGTCTTCTCGTTGCACAGTGCGCCAGCGTTCAAGCGTCATCTCACAGTGCAGAAGCAGATCGGGTTGGTCGCGCCGAAGGTGATGAGACGACCCGCTTTGCAGGTAGGGCAGCGAACGGGTGATTGCCAGCGACGCGGTGTTGTCGTGCCACACCTTGGTGGTGGCGCGCCGGGCGCCGAAGCCGTCGAAGATGAGGTGCAGCGCCGCCTGGCGCATCTCACGGCCCAGGCCGCGGCGCTGATAGCTCTTGCCCAGCCATGAGCCGGTTTCGGCGCTGAGGTGCTGCTGAAAGTGGTCCGCCTCGATGGAGCACAGCCCAACCACTGTGCCATCGACATCGGCGGCCAAACTCAAGCACCAGTGCGTGACGCAGGTGTCGGCGCGTTGGCGCCAAAAGTGCCGCATAGCATTGTGTTCGAGTTCAGGCGAGCTCACGTCAGTCCAGGGCGTTGAAAACGGCATCACCGCGGGATCATGGATGCCCCGGCCGGCGAGGACGGCCAGCTCCGCGGCGAGCTCGTCGGTGACGTAGCGCAGCCTCAGCCGCGGCGTCTGCACCGCAAGCCCAGCAGGTGGCCACACCGACACATCCATCCCGCCAGGGGAGCACAACGAAGGAGCTGCAGTCCAGCGGATTTCGGAGATTCAGCTTTCCGCTCGAGAGCCTCCGGCTGATGATGGGAACCCGTTGTCCGCGGCACGCAGGTGCTGCCCACCGCCCGCACATCAAGATCTGATCGCGGCCGGGTCTGTCAGAGCCGGCCTGTCAGCGATCGTTACGCGGGAAAAAGTTGGTGCGCGCCACCCCCGCCATGAGCTCTGATACTGGGAATGCGGTACCTGGTTCCACTGGAAGAGGGGAGTGGTCGATGAAGTTGGCAGAAGCGTTGTCCCGCAGAGCTGCCGCCGCGCGGCGTATCGAGGCGCTGCGCACGCGGGTGATCGGTAGCGCGAGACATCAAGAGGGTGACACTCCCGCTGAGGATCCCGCCGCGCTGATCGCTGAGGTCGACGGCGCCATCGACGAGTACGAAGACTTGATTCGCCGTATCAATCGCACCAACTCGGCCACCACCATCGGGCCAGCAGAAACGCTGACCGACGCATTGGCGCGCCGGGACGCGCTGCGGTTGCGCCACCACGTCCTCAAGTCCGCCGCCGATGCGGCCGCAGGAACCGACCGTGCGGGTTACACACGGCAGCTGCGGTCTGAGCTGAAGATGCTGTCGGCGCTGCCGGTCGCGCAGCTACGCGCTGACGCCGACCGCGTCGCCCAAGAGCACCGTGAGCTCGATGTTCGTATCCAACAGCGCAACTGGGAGGTCGATCTGATCGACTAGTCGTGGACTGGTGCAGGTAGTTGTTCTGTTCGAGGCGTGCATAACCCCGCGACCGGCGGGTCAATCCCGGTCACCTGCTGGCGCGCGAAGGGCAGCGCGTGGGGTTCGACTCCTCACATCACACTGCAGCCCCGCACCGCGCACAGGTAACACCGCACACCGCAGCACTTATCACCGCGTGCAGATCGACAGACAACGAGGGCGGGCACGGGGCACACACCACGACACACACCAGCAGAGGACCGCGAAAAATGACCGGGCGGTTACCGGGGCAGCCCGTTGACTGCTTCGACGACACATGCGCGCTCGCGGGCTGACAACGCGGCGCGAATCCGGTTGGTCAGCCGCGGGATTGTGGCGTCATCTAGCTCGGCCGGCTCCACGAGGATGACGCCTCGACCCTCCTCGCCAGCCGGCACGGACCGACAGACAGTGTGGTCGACGACCCCGCCGTCGTAGACGAACATCACGGAGTCGCCGCGATCACCGCCGTCGGTCTGGTGATCCAGAACCAGCAGCCGCCCGACTGCGATGTCAATCCCCAGTTCCTCCCGGCATTCCCGCGCACACGCGTCCGGGGGTGTCTCACCCGATTCGACCGCACCCCCGGGGAGTTCGAGATAGTCGCGGTAGATCACGTCGTACATCACGACCCGTCCGTCGGGGGTGGTGATCAGCGCCCCGGCGCCTTGCCGCACGCGAGCCAGCTGGGCGTAATACTGCTCCGGCGTCACGATCGGCTTGGGCATCGACCCATTATCGAGCACCCCAGACCCTGAGAGTTCGTCTCAGTTCACGGTATGGGCGAACGATGATGCCGAAATGCGCCCGAGCGCGGCCACGGGGGACAGACAGAGCTTCTCGTGCTGGCTGGGACTACCGGGATAGCCAACTTCTTGTCCTTGACCGCGGCGAGGGTGCGCCGACGCGTTCGAGGGCACTGTGGCGGCCCGGTACGATGCGGAAATGGCCCGCGAACGGCGCAGGCAAATGGGCGTGCAGAGTGCGCAGGATCCGCCGGCGCGGCCCGCCCCAACGCCCTCGCGACTAGCCGAGGTCGCGCTGACTCGTGGCTGGGAGCGCGACGAGGACCTCGTCGCTGCCTCGCTCGCCGATATCGTCGATGGGCTGAATGAGATTGCCGGCGACACCGTTCCGTTCGCCCGGCTACCACGCAAATGGGGTCGTCACACCACACGCGTGCAGCGGTGGTCCGACATCGCTGACGAATCCCTGGGGTCACTGCTCGCCCTGCCTGGGATAGGGGAGAGCGCGGTCCGGGCACTGATCGCCTCCGCGCGTGAGTCGGTTCGCGCCGCGCGGACCAGTCCGAGTGCGGAGGAGATCAGCGCCGCCGACGCCGTCGAAGCCCTGCTGAGCCGCCTCGACGATTTCGACCGCACCGTGCTGGCCGGGCGCCAGTGGGCGTGGCAACCCACACCCACGCGCCTCCTCGCACCCACCATGGGCTGCTCTGAAGCGTCCATCTCCCGCAACACCCCTCGCGCGCGCCAGCGCTTCGCTGAGCTGGTCGGTGACCCCGCCCACCGCGCCGTCACCCACTACGCGTCCTGGCTACGCCAACGCCTCGGGATCTACACGACGCTCGCCGATGCGCAGGACGCGCTCACCAGCATGGGTGTGCCGCCAGCCAGCACGGCCGCCCACGTGCTCCTTGACATCGCCGGACCCTATGCGCTGGAACAGGGCTGGGTGCAGAACAGCGCCGAGGGCGGGAAGTCCCGCGCCGCGGCCGCGATCGACGGCCTCTTCACCGACCATCCCGCGGTGCCCCCGCAGCGGTTCATCGACGCGCTCGGCGAGCTCGGGATGTCGAGGAAGATCGCCGAGGACTATCTACGCACCCACGAGCGGCTGCGCCAGATTGGCGGGGTATGTGTGCGGTGGCGCGGGGACACCGTGGCCACCATGATCGAAGACCTCCTGCACGCCCTCGGAGAGCCCGCGACGCCCCAAACGCTATTCGCCCTCCTCGAGCCCGGCGCCGCGAAGCTGGCGACGGTGAAAGAGGTTCTGTCCGACGATGATCGGTTCGTGCGCGCCTCACGCACCACCTGGGCGTTGAGGGCCTGGAACCGACCCGTATACCGGGGGATCGCTCGCGCTATCGAAGACTGCATCGATACCCACGGCGGGCGGGTCGCCGTCGACACGCTGATCACCGAGCTCGTCGCCGCCTACCCTGACGTCTCCCGGGAATCCATCGATGCCTACCTATCGACGTGGGCGTTCGTCGTACGCAACGAAATCGTGCGGCGCCGCGGCCGCGGGGATAGCTGGCCCAAGGTCCCCGACCCACGCACGGTGCGCGGGGTGTTCTGCACCGCCGACGACGAGGTTCGCGTCGTGATCCCCGTCGATCACGAGCTGTTGCGCGGCTCCGGTGTGCGGGTGCACCGGGCCGTCGCCGCAGCGGCCAGCGTGCGGCCGCGCCAACAGCGCACATTCACCGGCCCACTCGGTCGGGTCACGTTGCGCTGGGACGTTTACTCCTCGGCCGGCCCCGACATCGGGTCGCTGCGCGCCTACGCCCAGGCGTCCGATGCCACCTCAGGCGACAGCCTGATCCTCACCCTGCACCCGCGCAGCCGCACGTTCACCACCACGCGGCTGCGCCCCAGCGACCCCGCCCCCGTGCAGCTGCGTACTCTGCTCGGCCCTGCCGCAGACCGCCCCGCCGAGGCCATGGCTCGAGCACTCGACTGTGCACCCGGCGAGGCCGCCAGAATTCTTCGACGACGCGGCGACACCCACTGGGCCGAGCTCATTTCGGCGCACTCCCACGAATCGTTCTCCTCGCGATGACCTCTACCAGCGGCGTGAGTCGACTGCACCGGCCTAGTTCGCCCGTCGGTGGGGAGCGATCGACGTTCCCGCCGTGTCGGTTCACACGCTTATCAGGGTTCCTTAGCGCCAGTGTCGAGGCCGCGCCACCGGCTCCTGTCCTCGCCGCGTAGTCGCACCGGAGCCGAACACCGTTGGCGCTCATAGCCTTCTAGATCAGCAGGTGCTTTCGAGGAAAAGTGATGGCCAAGAGAGTCGCCCAGCTGTCACTAGTGCGGGCAGCAGCGCATCGGGTTGCGGGGGCAGAATGGACGATTCGTCGGGTCGTCCATGGCGGCTCGGTTTGCATCAGCAGGTGGGTCTACGGCGAGAACGTGTGATGTGGTTTCAAAGTCGATTCTTTCCTTGGTCGCGCACCAGTCCGGGCGGGGCTTGCCGGCCCGCAGCACGACTACTGCGACGACGATCGCGGCCACCACCACGACCGCGACGGCGGCGGGCACGATCCACCGATAGGTGAGCCACAGAGTCCGCATCCGGTCGGTCGACTGGATTGAATAGCGTTGCGCCAATTTGCTACTGGGCCGCGGCGGCGGAATCACTGACTAATCGTTAGCTCGAGGCGGCGGTGAACGTGCGCAACGGGTCGTGTTCGTTGAGCAGACGGTCGATACGGGCCACGCCGATGCGGACGCGCACCGTGGACGCTTCCTGCATATCGCGCACGGTCTTGGCCAGGCCGAACGTGCTCGAGACGAGAAACAGCCCGGCCATCGCCAGAAACAGGCGCTGCCACATATCCAGAGGCAAATAGCAGATGCCGAACAGCAGGCCCAGGAAGCTGACGCCGAAAGCGATAGCGGACTGGGCGAAAAACGCGGCGGTGGTCTTTGTCGAGTTCAACGGTGTGCTCATGAGGAAAAGTATTGAGCGCCGCGGCGGGGGGTCCGCGCACCAATCTTGCAAGCCCCGTGCGGTGACATCCGAAACAGTCGGCTCCACCACGCGGTCGAGGGGTGCGCATCCACCTCGACGATGATCATGTGTTTCCCAATGCTGGTTGGCGGGAGGAGAGCCCGTCCGCCGGCATGCTACAAGTCAGCCAACCGTTCCCGGTGGACAGCAAGGGAGTGAGCCAGGCGGACGGGCGATCACCTGCCGCGGGTCTTCGGCCCGCATTCCGGGGCACCCCAGGGCACCTGCAGACCAAGCCAGCGTGAGACGCGGCACTAAGCAGCACAGCCATCAGCAGTACCTTCCGGAATGCGGTAACCGTATCCCTACGCGGCGATGAGCGAGCCGGATTCCCTTGGAGCGTCGTATACCTCCCATAAACTGCGCTGCCATGACATCTGAGGCCCCGATCCAGTGGCTACTGGACTCCGATCCGGCCCTACGTTGGCAGGTAGAACGCGACCTGTTACACGAACCTGCCGATGTCTGGGCAGCGACACGTGCACGCGTCGCTGCCGAAGGATGGGGTAAGCAACTTCTCGCACAACAAGATCCGGACGGGCAATGGGCAGGAGGTGCGTTCTTCCCAGCGGACTACGACTTTGACGGCCCTGAAGCAGAGGGCGAAGGGATGCCCTGGACGGCAACGACGTGGACGCTCAATTCACTGCGCGAGTGGGGCCTCGATCCTGCCGTCCTGAGCGAGCGCCGCACCGCCGAGTTGCTCGCTGAGAACAGCCGCTGGGAATACGAGAACCTGCCCTATTGGAGCGGCGAAGTCGACTGCTGCATCAACGCCTGGACCCTCGCCAACGGGGTCTGGCTGAGCGTCGACGTCACCGAACTCGTTGACTGGTTTCTCGAGCACCGACTGCCCGACGGCGGCTGGAATTGCGAGTGGACCGAGGGCTCCACCCGCTCTTCGTTCCACTCGACGCTGAACTCGCTAAAGGGACTGCTCGCCTACGACGTTGCAACCGGGGGCACCGATGGCACCCGTGACGCGCGGCACGCGGGTTCGGAATACCTGTGGCAACGCAACCTTCGGCGTCGCCTATCGACCGGTGAACAGGTCGGCCCATGGGTGGACCGATTCGCCTACCCCTTCCGCTGGACCTACAGCACTCTCAACGCCGCAGATCACTTCCGCGAGGCCGCATTATTCGATGGCGTCACGCCCGACAATCGAATGAGCGAGGCCATCGACATGATCAGAGCTGCCAGGCAACCCGACGGCACCTGGCTACAGGCGGGACGCCAGCCCGGACGAGTGTGGTTCGAAACAGATGCACCTCCAGGTGCGCCATCGAAGTGGCTGACCCTGATTGGAACAAGAGTGCTCGACTGGTGGGACAGCGCATAAGCGCAAACCTGACTGCAGCACCAACTCGATCGAGCCTGGGCCTTACCTGAGACAGAATCTGAGCCGCCTCGAATCTCTACATGCGAGACGGCCGGACGATTTGTCGGTACTAAACAACTCGGGCACAGGCGCCGCCGCGCCGGGGCGCTGTGGGTGGGGCTTCGGAAGATGTTGCGCGATACTGGCGCGGTGGGGGCTTGGGTTTCGATGTCGCGCTGTGATCGATCGATCTGCGGGCGAAAGACCTGTATAGCTCGATGAAGTCGATACTTGTCGCCGCCGGTATGGCCCTGGTGGTCGCCGTTCTGCTGACTCCGGTGTTGATCCGGACATTCTCTCGGCTTGGGTTGGGACAACCCATCCGCGCCGAGGCCCCGAAAAGCCATCAACGCAAGCAGGGAACTGAACCGCCCTGGTTCTGCCGGAGGCTCGGGCTATTGGATTCCGATCAAAGGCTGATCGGTCCGGTATGCATCGTAGAAGGCGGCTTCGAACTCGACTGGCGGAATGTCGCCGAGGTAGCTGTGTAGCCGTGCGGTGTTGTGCCAATAGGTCCAGCTGAGGGTGGCCAGCTCGACGTCTTCGACGGTCTTCCACGGCCCGCTGCGGGCCGGTCCGTAGATCAACTCGGCCTTGCAGTAGCCGTTGACCGTCTCCGCGAGAGCATTATCGAAACTGTCCCCAACGGTACCGATCGAGGGCACCGCACCGATCTCGGCGAGTCGCTCACCGTAGCGAACGGACGTGAACTGCGACCCGGCATCGGAGTGACATATCAAGTCGTGCAACGCAGTTCCGCGTGACCATCGCGCCATCTCCAACGCGTCGAGGACCATCGAAGTCCGCATGTGACTGGCCACCCGCCACCCCACGATCATCCGTGAGTACGCATCGACGATGAAGCACACATACGCGACCCCGGCCCAAGTCGGCACGAACGTCAGATCCGTCACCCACAACTGACTCGGTGCGGTCGCGGTGAACTTCCGCTTCACAAGGTCCGGGTGCCGGGCCGCGGCTGGGTCGGGCTTGGTGGTGCGGACTCGTTTGCCGCGCCGCACCCCTTCGATGCCGGCGGCGCGCATCAGGCGGGCCACCTGATCGCGGCCGACGTCATGGCCGGCCGGGCGCGCGGTTTTCCAGAGCTTGCGGGCCCCGTAAACGCAGTAGTTGTCGGTCCAGAGCTGGCGCAACGCCGGGCCAAGGACGGCGTCCCGCTGAGCCCGCGCTGACGGCGGTCGGGTCTTGGCGTCGTAGTAGGTGCTCGGGGCCACCTGCAGGCCTGCGGTGCGCAGGACGGTGCAGATGGGCTCGACCCCGAACTCCTCGCGGTGGGTGTCGATGAAGTCGACTACTTCTTGTGTTGGCGGTCGAGCTCCGCCCCGAAGAAACTCGCCGCTCGCTTCAGAATTTCGTTAGCGCGCTTGAGTTCTCGGATCTCCTGTTCGAGTTGCTGAACCTTCTTTGACTCCAAGGTCGTCACCCCGGGGGCCAATCCTGCATCGATGTCGGCCTGGCGCACCCACATGCGCACTGACTCCACGCCGTAGCCGAGCTGACTGGCCACCCGCGCCACCGTGCCCTGTTCGGTGCCCAACTCGGCCCGTAACGCCCGGACCATCCGCACCGCGGCGGCTTTCTCCTCGGCACTGTAACGGCGTGTCGTCGGCTTCCCGGGCGACTGTTCCTTCGGCATACCTGCATCCTCGTTTCCAAGGTCAGGAGCCTCCAACATTTCCAGGGCGATTCAGATGCGCGGACGTAGCCGTCGTCGCCTCGTAGCCGTTATGGTTCGGCCAGTGGTGTCACCTGGAGTCGGGTCGGCCGCGCTGACTGTCGGTGTTCGGCTTTAGGGTTTGCCGACATGAGAAGGGCGGGACAGCTGATCGTTGATCGGCGTCGGCATGCGCGGAAATCGCGTGCTTCGATTGTCACGTCGTCTGCGGGCCAACCTCTTCGGACTGCGACATCTGGACCGGGCGATCGGCGCCGATGGCTCCGGTCTAGCCTCACGCGCGACGGCGGGGGTTCCTGTGTGCGTCCGCATTGCTACGCGTTGGCGACGCGGCGGAAGCGTGGCAGCGGGGGTGCCGGGTTTGCATGAGTGCGACGACCCGGCGTGCGTGAAGATCGCGGCGGAGATAGGCGTTCAACAACACGTCGTTTCTGGCGCCCAGGGCGACAACATGGAGCGGATGGCGCGGATGCGTCGCGGCGTGGCCGCCAACGGGCGCAAGCGGGGTCGGCCCCGGAAGGTCGACGACGCTGCCGCCGCCAAGGCGCGCAGCTTGAGAGGCAAGGGCATCGCTTCCGCCGACATCGCCAAGATGATGGGCGTGTCTCGGGCCACGGTCTATCGCTACTTTGCGAAACCCACTCCGGCGACCATAGCGTCGGGCACCCAAGTCGCCGGATGCAACTGTGACCATCGCTCAAGTCGTGGTTGCGCCGTCACGGCATGTGCCAGCTCCCGCCAGCTTGCCAAGCAGCTCTATGATGCGCAGCGGGTGGTGGATGTCAGGAATGAGCGGACGCCTGGGACGGGCATGATGTCCGAGGCCGGAGTGGATGCCGTGAAGCCAGAATCGACACGGGAAGTCGAACCTGTCCTCGCGATAGACGGAGCGGGCGTACATGGGAGCTCGAAAGAGGAAACGTGCGCTGCTTCTGGCAGCCGCGGCGATGTGCGGTGCGCTGTTAGCGGCCATCGCCATAATTACGCGTGGTTTCGGGCTCATCGACTCGGGATCCGTAGACCCGCGCGAGCGTGCGGCCCAGCAGCGGTGTGAACGTGACGTCGTAGCGCGGCTGGTGGCGCCGTCGACAGCGAAACTCACCGACGTCACAGTGACGAGCGCGCAACTGGACCCGGAAGTAATGGACTTGTTCTCGTTGTTTAGCGGCGGGCCCCTCAACGGCGTCGACCACTCCCGCATCAGCGTGCAGAGCGTAGAGGGCGTTGTCGTGGCGCCGAACGAAGTGGGCGGCACGCTGCATGACCCTTTCACGTGCCGTGCGTATTTTGTCGACGGCGATCTGGTCGACACCCTCGTCGTGTTCGACCACGACCATTAACCTCGCTATGGACTATCGCGGTACGTACCCAAAACACTCTCGGTTCCGGTCGTATAAACCCGACGCGCAAAGATAGCGAGTCATGTCCAGGGACGTGGTGTACGACGTCGTGGTGTGATGCTTGGAGTTAATGGTTCAGGCGGTCGGTGCACGTCGGTGCGACGCCGGATCTCGACCAGATCTGGCGCCAGATCTGCTTGGGAAACGCGGTGAACGCCAGCAGATCCGCACGGGCGGCTTCGAGGTGGTCGGCGACCTTTGGGAGCTTGTCAGCCAGCGCGTCGATGATCCGATCGTATTGCGCGGCAATCGATTCCTTGTCGGGCTGATTGAACACCGAATGCAACAGGGTCTTGTACACGGCCACGACGCCTTCGGATGATCGCCATCGAATTGGTTGTGTAGTGGGTGCGGCAGTGCTGCCAGGCCGCGCCGGGCAGGGTGGCGCCGATCGCGGCCACCAGACCGGCGTGGGCGTCGGAGGTGACCAGTCGTACCCCGGAGATCTCGCGGGCGGTCAGCGAGCGCCAGAAGGTGAGCCAGCCCGCTCCGTCTTCGGCGGTGCTGACGTCGATGCCGAGATCTCCCGGAAGCCCTCCGCGTTGACTCCGACCGCGATCAGGGCGTGCACGTTGACCACCCGCCCGGCTTCACGGACCTTGAGCACTAGCGCGTCGGCAGCAACAAACGTGTAGGGGCCGGCTTCGTCTAGGCCGCAACAAATTCGCCGCCCCCACGCGGACGGCAACTTTGCCCGTGGCCGACATCACCGCACGGCGGGCGTGTTGCACGCAATCTTCATCGAATCTTTGTCGAACCAGCACTGCAGGCTTATCGATCACCGGAAGGGTGACTGATCGAGATGACTAGCCTGACGGATGCGGGATGGGGATGGCGAGGACAGCGCAGGTCGCAGGACATCTGAGCCGCTCCGGTAACACTGAACGAGAGACGCTATGACGAAGTCGACGATTCTCGACGTACACGGATTGAACTGGGCAAGTTCGACGGCGGTAGTGGAGGGCAGCCTGCTTAGACGTCCGGGCGTGACGTCGGTCGAAGCCAATGCGGTAAATCAAACGGCGACCGTCGTTTACGACCCCGCGACCACCTCGGTCGCTGACCTGGCCGGGTGGATACGTGACTGCGGCTTCCACTGCGCGGGGCGGTCGGTGCCAGATCACGTCTGCGATCCGATGTCCGAGCCCCATCACGACCCAGCGGCCACCCTGCACGAGCAGCCAACGTCGGCTTTGTCGCCGACAGCCGGGGAGGTGCATGCGCATGAGGCCGCGCCGGCACGAACTCCGCAAGAAGCGATGGGTCACGGCGGCGGACACGCCGGCATGTCGATGGATCACATGGTCCGCGATATGCGCAACCGATTCCTAGTAGCGCTCGCGTTGTCGATCCCGATCATGCTGTGGTCGCCGATGGGCCGCGACATGTTCGGGTTCACCGTGCCTGCGCCGTTCGGGCTTCGCGATGACGTGTTCACCCTGTTGCTGAGCCTGCCGGTCGTCTTCTACTCGGCGTGGATCTTCTTCGACGGTGCCTGGCGAGCGCTACGGGCCCGCACCTTGGACATGATGGTGCTCGTTGCCGTGGCGGTCGGCGCAGGCTGGCTCTACAGCCTCGGGGTGACGCTGACCGGCGGCGGTGAGGTGTTCTATGAGGCCGCCTCGGTGCTGACGGCGTTTGTTCTGTTGGGGCACTGGTTCGAGATGCGAGCTCGCGGTGGCGCGAACGATGCAATTCGCACCCTGCTCGAGCTGGCGCCCCCGATGGCAGTTGTGCTGCGCGACGGTGAGCCGGTGGAAACTCCCACCGCCGAGGTGGCAGTGGGTGACCTCCTGCTCATCCGCCCAGGTGCCAAGATTCCCGTCGACGGCACGGTGGCCGAGGGAACGTCAGACGTCGACGAGTCGATGGTCACCGGGGAAAGCCTGCCGGTGTCAAAGGCGCCGGACTCGAAAGTGATTGGCGCCTCGATCAACACCACCGGCACGTTGCGGGTCGTGGCAACGAAGGTCGGCTCCGACACGGTGCTGGCACAGATCGTCGCGATGGTTCAGGAAGCGCAGAACTCCAAAGCCCCCGGGCAGCGGTTCGCCGACCGGGCAGCGTTCTGGCTGGTTCTGGTGGCGCTGATCGGCGGCACTGCCACCTTCCTGGTGTGGTGGGCGGTCGGCGCCGGTGTCCAGACCGCGTTGCTGTTCGCCATCACCGTCGTGGTGATCACCTGCCCCGATGCGTTGGGACTCGCGACTCCGACCGCGATCATGGTGGGCACCGGGTTGGGCGCCAAGCGGGGAGTGTTGTTCAAGAATGCGACCGCGCTGGAGACGTCGGCGCGCATCGATACCGTCGTCATGGACAAGACCGGCACGTTGACCAAGGGCGAGCCTGAAGTGACCGACGTCGTCGTCGACGGCATTCCAGAGGATCAAGTACTCGCCATGGTGGCTGCGGTCGAAACTGAGTCCGAGCATCCGCTGGCGGGGGCGATCGTGCGTTACGCGGCCGCGCACGGGATCGCTTCGGCGTCACTGACTGGTTTCCGTAACGTGCCCGGTCACGGAGCTGTCGCGACGGTAGACGGGCGCCGCGTTGCCGTCGGCAATCGCAAGCTGATGGTCGAGGAGGACGTCGAGTTCGGCGTGTTGATGCAACGCCGCGACGAACTCGCCGCCAGCGGACGCACGGCAGTCTTGGTGGGCGTCGACGGCCGGGGAGTCGGTGTCATCGCCTTGGCGGACGCTGTGCGCGAGACGTCTGCCGAAGCGGTGTCCGCGCTGCACGACCTCGGTGTCGAGGTGGTCATGCTCAGTGGCGACAACCAGGCCACTGCCGATCGCATCGCCGCGCAACTGGGAATCGACACGGTCATCGCCGAGGTGCTGCCAGGTGATAAGGCAGCCAAGATCGCTGAGCTGCAACGACAGGGCAAGAAGGTCGCCATGGTCGGCGACGGCGTCAACGACGCACCGGCGCTCGCCCAAGCTGATCTCGGCGTGGCGATCGGTGCAGGCACCGACGTCGCCATCGAAACCGCAGATCTGGTGTTGATGCGATCAGACCCGCTCGACGTCGCGATCGCGCTGCGGATCGGCCGGGGCACGCTACGAAAGATGCGGCAGAACCTTGGATGGGCGGTCGGCTACAACGTGATCGCATTGCCCATCGCGGCTGGGGTTTTCGTACCTTCGCTCGGCTTGGTGCTGCGGCCAGAGATCGCTGCCCTCTCGATGTCAGGTTCCAGCTTCATCGTGGCCGTCAATGCGTTGATGCTGAAGAGATTGAAGCTTCCCGTACCGGCGTCAGCGGAGGCGGGCGCCAAGTCGTAACGCTCCGCGTGCCGTCGCTGTTCTGTGTTTGAGGGACTAGGCGGGTGCGGCCGCAGTCTGAAGTGAGTCGATGGCGGCCTGCATCTTTCGCGTCACTTCGTCGGCGACGTCACGCAAAGCCGGCTCTCCGGTCACCTCGACCAGTATCTGCGGGTTCATCGCCTCGACGATGACGGAGGTGTCGTCTGCACGGTCGGCTCGGACAACGACGTTGCAGGGCAGCAGCAGGCCGATTTGACGGTCCACATTCACTGCCCGGTGAGCCAATGGTGGGTTGCAGGCGCCCAGAATGAGGTACTCCTCCATGTCCTCGCCCAGCTTCGCCTTGAGCGTCGCCTTCATATCGATCTCGGTCAGGACGCCAAAACCCTGCTCTGTCAGGGCGGCTCGGGTGCGAGCGACAGCGTCGGCGAACGACGTCTGCAGCGCTGTCGACAGTGAGATGGTCATTCCGGTCCTCTCGATGGTCCTGTGGGGCGAACATAGCCAAGGCTGCGCCGCGGACCTCCCGACGCCAAGGGCGGTTGCCGTTCTTTATCGAATCTTCATAGAACGACTAGTCGGGCCATACCGCCGGCGCGAATGCTCGAAGACAGGTCGGGATACCCGCGCGTCAACTGGGCGCGCTGCAGCCGCATCGACCGTGGAACCCGGGAAGGGACTTGTTGTGATGAAGAGGAAGACGCTGGCCGTCGGTGCGGCCACCTTGGCGGCGCTGGTAACCGTTGGTGCGTGTAGTAATACCAGCACTACGCAGGGAGCTTCGTCGTCGTCGTCGGTGTCGGCGCCTTCGTCGACATCGGCCGCCGAAGTCCACAATCAGGCTGATGCCATGTTCACCCAGCACATGATCCCGCATCACCAACAGGCCATCGAGATGAGCGACATGCTATTGGGTAAGCAGGGAATCGACCCGCGAGTGGTGGACCTGGCCAAGCAGATCAAGGCTGCTCAGGCTCCCGAGATCGAACAGATGCAGGCCTGGCTCACGCAGTGGGGCATGTCCACGATGCCGATGATGCCCGGGATGGACGACATGCCGGGTCACAGTGGGATGCCCAGCGCCAGTGCCGCGCCCAGCGAATCCGCTACGCCGACTCATTCGATGATGCCTGGAATGCCGGGCATGCCCGGTATGGGTGATATGCCGGGGATGGAGGGCATGATGTCGGAGGAGGACATGGCCGCCTTGCAAAACGCCCAGGGGGTGGAAGCCTCCAAGTTGTACCTGACGCAGATGGTCAAGCATCACGAGGGTGCAATTACCATGGCGCAGAAAGAGATCAAGGACGGCCAGTTCCCCGAGACGGTCGCGTTGGCGCGCTCGATCGTCACCAGCCAGCAGCAGGAAATCGACACCATGAACAAGATCCTGGCCTCGTTGTAGAAGTCGGGTCATGGCAGCGTTTCGCGCGAGTCATATTGCGCGACAACGCTGTCGAGTTCCATTAGTCGTCACGGCGGTCCGTGCGTGCGGGTAGCTCGATGGTGAAGGTACTGCCCAGGCCTGGTCCGCGGCTGGCCGCAGTGATGCGGCCGCTGTGGGCTTCGGTGAGTGCTTTGGCGATGGCCAACCCGATCCCCGCGCCGCCGTGGCTTCGATCGCGGGCCACATCGGCGCGGTAGAAGCGTTCGAACACGTGCGGGAGGTGCTCGGCAGCGATGCCATCACCATTGTCGCGCACGGTGATGATCACTTCGCCGGGCTTTGCCGTCGCGTCGACCTCGACGCGGCCTCGCGCGGGGGTGTGGCGCAGAGCGTTGTCGAGAAGGTTCCCGATCACCTGTGCGAGGCGCAGAGGGTCTACCCACACCTCGGGCAGCGGGTTCGCGGCGTCGAAGGTCAGCGCGACGTCCTTCTCCGCGTATCGGTCGGCTGCGGCAGACACGGTGGTGACGATCGCGGCCTGGGGGTCGATCCACTGCGGTGTGACCGCGCCGGGACCTTCCTCGGCTTGAGCGAGCGCGGCGAAGTCATCGGAGAAGCGCACCAACCTGCTGGCTTGATCGTTGAGCACGGCAACCGTCTCGGGGTCAAGGGTTTTCACTCCGTCCTCGACGGCCTCGATGTAGGCCTTGAGTACCGAGACGGGTGTCCTAATCTCATGGGCGAGGTCACCGAAGAGTTGGCGCCGGGTGGTCTCGACCGATTCGAGCCGTTCGGACATCCGATTGAACGCGCGGGACAGGTTCGCGAAATCCTCCCCCAAGCGCAGCGGCGACACACGGATGTCATAGCGGCCGTCGGCGACTGCAGTGGCGGCCGATGCGACCTCGGCGATGGAGTGCTGCAGGCGACGGCTGAAATACCAGGTCACAACCAGCGCGGTCAATGCGGCTACGCCGATCGCCACCGCGACTGAGATTGCGGTGGCGTAACGGTAGGCCTCCTCGGCATGGAACTGTTCATTGGATGAGTGAGGAAGTCCGGCGCGGGTCAGGTGTTCCCGAAACAGCGGTGGACCGACGATGACGGCGACGACCCCGGTGGTTGCGCCGCCGGCGAGGAGCACCAAGGCTTGCGCCAGCAGGAGTCTTGCCCCGACTCCAGGACTGTGCCGCGACCTGGGTTGAATGCTCGTGTCTGTCCTCATTGGCCGCTTCCCATTCGGTATCCGACTCCGCGGACCGTGATCACATAGCGCGGGTCGGCGGGGTCATCCGACAATTTGCGGCGCAGATGTCCAATGTGGACGTCGACGAGATGTTCGTTGCCGCCCCAGGAGTCTCCCCAGACGGCCTCGAGGAGTTGGCGGCGGCTGAAGACCACGGCCGGCCGCGACGACAACGCCGCTAGAATGTCGAACTCAGTGCGGGTGAGCAGAACTGGTTCGTCGTCGATGAATACCTGTCGGCCCGCAACGTCGATGGACAACGGCCCGAAGGCCCGCGGCGGGGGTTCGTCGGCCGCGGCCGCAGCACTGGTCGGCGTTGCGACGGTGCGAGGCCGGCGCAACATTGCGCGGATCCGCGCGACCAGTTCGCGGGGACTGAAAGGTTTGGTGACATAGTCATCGGCACCGACCGACAGGCCCACGATGGTGTCCATTTCGGTATCGCGTGCGGTCAGCATTACCACGTAGGCATCGGAGAACGTGCGCAGTTGGCGGCATACCTCCACGCCGTCGATGCCCGGCAACGCGAGATCCAAGATGACCACGTCCGGGTCGATCTCACGGGCCTGGGCCAAGGCGTCGGCTCCGCTGTGGGCGAGGCTGACGTCAAACTGCTCGCGTCTGAGGTAGCTCGCCACGACTTCGGCCAGCGGTACCTCGTCGTCGACCACCAATGCTCGATATCCCGCCGAAGGGGTGGCCGCAGGCTTGTCCATGTCTTCATCGTGCCGCCCCGAAGGGATTCAGGAACCCGCGACCCAGGTCTTGAGTGAATCTTCATAAAACCATCGTCGATTCGCTACTCGGCGGCATGAGTGTGGAATGCGAAGAAGGAGACGACCCGATGACGTGGTGGAACGAAGCCGGCGCCCACTGGGGTTGGGGTGGCTGCCTGCTGGCCATCGTGATGCTTCTTGCGTTTTGGGGAGCTGTGATCGCGGCGCTGGCGGCGCTACTCGGGGCGAACAGGCCGCAGCGTCGGGAGGACATCGAAACTCAGCGCGACGCACAGGTACCCGGCCTCACCATTGATGATTGCGTCGCAACGACGAAACCCCCGCACTGCCGATGAACGGTGGGAGCGTCGGCACGACGATATTGACACGACGCACGTTCCTGGCGGCCACCCTCGCCGCGAGTACCGCCGCCATGGCCGCGTGCGGAAAGCCCACAAGTGTCAACCCGGCTACGGATCCGATCGCGGTCGCTGAAGCCGCGCGGCCCCACACCGGGCGCACCGTCACCGCGGCGTTGACACCTGGGCCGGCGGACATCGACCTGGGCGGACCCGTCGCCCGCACACTGGCGTACAACAACAGCGTTCCCGGACCGTTGATCCGCGCCGACGTCGGCGACGAACTGGCGATCAGCGTCACCAACGGTCTGGACCAGCCGTCTTCGCTGCACTGGCATGGCATCGCGCTGCGCAACGACATGGATGGCGCAACGCCGGCGACCCCGAACATCGACCCGTCATCGAACTTCACCTACCGGTTTTCCGCGCCTCATCCCGGTACCTACTGGGCGCACCCGCACACCGGCCTCGACGCCGACTACGGGCTCTACGCGCCGGTCATCATCGACGATCCGGCCGAGCCGGCACGCTACGACGCCGAGTGGATCGTGGTGCTCGATGACTGGACCGACGGAATCGGTTCCAGCCCGCGGCAGCTCTACGAGGGGCTGCGTCCCGTCTCGGGGGCCGGCGGCCATTCGGGTGGCATGCCCGGTATGCCCGGCATGAGCGGAACACCTGGAATGCCAGGGGTTCCCGGTGTCGGAGGCGTTGGCGCGAGCGCACTTCTCGGGGGCGACGCGGGTGACGTCAGCTATCCGTTCTACCTAGCGAACGGTCGCATTGCGGCGGCACCGACCACTTTCACCGCTCGCCCTGGGCAGCGGATAAGGATGCGGATCATCAACGCCGGGTCCGATACCGCTTTTCGGGTCGCGCTGGCCGGACATCGGATGACTGTCACCCATACCGACGGTTTCCCTGTGGTGCCGACCGAGGTGGACGCGCTGCTGATTGGCATGGGTGAGCGCTATGACGTGTTCATCACCACCGGTGACGGCGTGTTCCCCTTTGTCGCCTCGGCCGAAGGGAAGAACGCGCTCGCGCGAGCCCTACTGTCCACCGGCGCCGGTGCCGCACCCGATCCGACGTTCATGCCACCCGAACTGCAGCGCCGGGTCGGCACCGTCGGCGTGTTCACCGCCGCGCCCGAGGCGGTCTTGGATGTCACCAGGGCCGATGTCGCCCTGTCGGCCCGGCTTTCCGGTTCCATGGCGTCCTACGACTGGACGATCAACGGCAGACCGTTCGAAGACACCGTCCCACTGACTGTGAGGCAAGGCCAGAAGGCGACGTTGACCTTCGCCAATACCACCATGATGTGGCATCCCATGCACCTGCACGGTCACACCTTTCAAGTGATCAAGCCGGACGGGACTCCGGGCCCACGCAAGGACACCGTCATAGTTCTGCCGATGCAGGAGCTGACGGTGGCGCTCGCCGCCGACAACCCGGGCGTCTGGATGATGCACTGCCACAACACCTATCACCAGGAAGCCGGCATGATGACGAGCCTGAACTACTCGCCCTAGCCCGGTGCCGCGCCCTTCGCACGGTCAGCGGCGATGAGGCCCAAAGACCTTGAAGCGCAGTGCTCTTGACTCTTTCGGGACGAGACGCAAACCGTAAGACTGTGGCCAATCGGCCACGGATACATCAAGAGGAGGAACGGTCATGATGTTTTGGTACGACCACGACATGGGTTGGTGGGGATACGCGGGGATGGGCGTCGGGATGGTGCTGTTCTGGGGCTTGATCATCGTCGGTATCGTCGCTCTGATCAGATACACCACGGGCAGCTCACAAGCGCCACGCGGTGACGCGCCCACAGCCGAACAACTGCTAGCGGCGAGATTCGCCAGTGGCGAGATCGACGAAACGCAGTACCGCGAACGATTGGCGATACTGCGCGAGGCTGTGCGTCGATAACTGACGCCAGCGCCAAGCCCGCGGCGGGGGAGTTCCGCGCCGCGGGCGTATTCGCTAAGCGTGAGGTGCCCAGCCCGGGGTTATGGTGCGGTGTGGGCCCTGCGGTACTCGTCGCCCCCTGGCTGCACTGTCGCAACGTGGACGTCTTCCGTCTGCCCAGGGGATGCGCTGCTGGTGAACCGGCGAAGTCGCAGGCTGTTGCTGACCACGAAGACCGAGCTGAAGGCCATTGCGGCGCCGGCGATCAGCGGATTGAGTAGGCCCAGTGCCGCTAAGGGAAGTGCGGCGACGTTGTAGGCGAAGGCCCAGAACAGGTTTCCCTTGATGGTCCTCAGGGTTGACCGGGCCAATCGAATGGCGTCGGCGGCTGCGCGCAGATCACCACGTACCAGTGTCAGGTCGGATGCCTCGATGGCGACGTCGGATCCGGTGCCCATCGCCAGGCCCAGATCGGCCTGTACCAGTGCGGCGGCATCGTTGACGCCGTCGCCGACCATGGCGACGGTTCGCCCCTGCGCTTGCAGGCTTTTGATGGTGTCGACTTTGTCGGCAGGGAGGACTTCGGCGATCACGTCGTCGGGGTCGATGCCGACCTCTGCGGCGACGGCGAGGGCGGCGCGCCGATTGTCGCCGGTCAGCAGAAACGGACGCAGGCCGAGCTTGCGGAACTGGCCGATGGCGTCCGCGGAGGCGCCCTTCACCGTGTCGGCGACGACGATGACGCCGCGCACCACCCCGTCCCAGGCCACCCATACCGGGGTGTGGCCCTGGGACTGAGCGTGTTCGGCGGCGGAGGTGAGGTCGTCGGGGGCTGTCAGCGACCAGTCGTCGGTAAGCCAGCTGAGCCGGCCAACCAGGACCGCATGGCCGGCGACGACGCCGCTGACGCCGTAGCCGTTGTGGTTGGAGAAGTCTTCGACCGCTGGCAGCGTGCCGCCGGCGGCTGCTGAGGCGGCGATCGCTTCCGCGATGGGGTGTTGAGACGCGCTCTCCAAGGCTCCCGCGAACTCGAGGAGCTCATCGGAGTTCTGCCCTGCGCCGGGATGCACCCCCATGAGACTCATGCGGCCGGTGGTGACGGTTCCGGTCTTGTCGAGCACGATGGTGTCGACTCGGCGGGTGGACTCGAGCACCTGCGGTCCCTTGATCAGGATGCCCAGTTGGGCGCCGCGGCCGGTGCCGACCATGAGGGCGGTGGGGGTGGCCAGGCCGAGCGCGCACGGGCAGGCGATGATCAGGACGGCGACTGCCGCGGTGAATGCGACTGTCGCTGAATGGCCGGTGAGCAGCCAGGCCGCCAGCGTTGCGACCGACAGCGCCAGGACGATGGGTACGAAGACCGCCGAGACCCGGTCAGCCAGGCGCTGTACCGATGCCTTGCCGTTCTGGGCGTCTTCGACCAGGCGCGCCATCTGCGCGAGTTGGGTGTCGGCGCCGATTCGGGTGGCGCGGACGAGCAGTCGGCCACCGGCGTTGACGGTGGCACCGGTGACGTGGTCGCCGGGGCGGACCTCGACGGGCACGGATTCCCCGGTGAGCATCGATGCGTCGACTGCCGACGAGCCGTCGGTCACGACCCCGTCGGTGGCGATCTTCTCACCCGGTCGCACCACAAATACGTCTCCGACGCTAAGTTCTGCTGTTGGAATGCGGATTTCGGTACCGTTGCGCACGACGGCGACGTCTTTGGCGCCCATGTCGAGCAGGGCCCGCAGCGCGGCACCGGATCGTGTCTTGGCGCGCGCCTCGAAGTAGCGGCCGGCCAGAATGAACACCGTCACCGCGGCGGCGACTTCGAGGTAGATGTGCTCGGTCTCGGAACCCGCGTCGGGTAGCAGACTGAAGGCCATCCTCATCCCCGGCATGCCGGCGTGTCCGATGAACAGCGCCCACAGTGACCACAGGTACGCGGCGCTGACGCCCAGTGAGATCAGGGTGTCCATCGTGGCGGCGCGGTGGCGGGCGTTGGCCCACGCTGCGCGGTGAAACGGCAGGGCGCCCCACACCACGACGGGAGAGGCCAAGGTCAGCGCGAACCATTGCCAGTTGGTGAATTGCAGCGCGGGGATCATCGACATCGCGATCACGGGCACGGTCAGCACCAGGGAGATCAGCAATCGGCTCCGCAAGGAGTCGGCTTCGCCCGCGTCCGGGCCGGAATCGGTCGGGGCCGCGTCATTCGCCGCCGCGGGGGCGGTTGCGGTGTAGCCGGTCGCTTCCACCGCGGCGATCAACACTGCCGGATCGACGGAGTTGGGGTAGTCCACCTTGGCCTTTTCGGTGGCGTAGTTGACGCTGGCCGCGACCCCATCGATCTTGTTCAGTTTCTTTTCGATCCGGGCTGCACATGATGCACAGGTCATCCCGCCGATCGACAACTCGATGCTGTGGGGTTGATCGACACCGACGGTGTGATTCGGCAGGCTCATGCTCTGTCCTTTGGTTCGGGGTTCGCGCAGGGTGAGTGCTAGCGAGGTTGATCGGTGGATAGGCGGTAGTCGCCGGCCTCGTCGAGTGCGGTGGTGATCTGCTCGGTGGTCAGTGGTGGGTCGCTGGAAACCGTCACTGTGGATATGCCGCCGGCAACCAGATTGACATGAACGTCGGTGACACCGGTGAGTGCGCCGAGTTCTGCGCTCACCGCGGCGATGCAGTGGCTGCAGGTCATGCCGGTCACGGCGTAGGACTTGGTGGTTGTGGTCGTGCTCATGGCGTTCTCCTTGACCGATGCTGGTGGGTGTGTGTCCGAGGACCTCGGTGCGCAGCACCTGCAGCCCGAGGAGGTGGGGGGAATCAGGGGCAGGGTGGCGGTGAGCTGTCGGGTCATTTCTGGCCACTTTCGCTTGCGGGATGGGCGGTTTCGGATGTGTGCTCAGGAACGGACGAGACGCGCGATTGCTGCCGAGGCTTCATCGATCTTCTGCTCGGCGATGTCGCCGCCCTGGTGGACTGCGTCACGGACGCAATGGGAAAGATGTTCGTCGAGAAGCGACAACGCCACCGACTCCAACGCTTTGGTTGCCGCCGATATCTGGGTGAGCACGTCAATGCAGTAGGCGTCCTCGTCGACCATGCGTGCAAGGCCGCGGACCTGCCCCTCAATTCTGCGCAGTCGCTTGAGATGTGCGTCCTTCGAGGCTGCATACCCGGGTGTCGCCGTATCCATGACTCCTCCTCCGTAATACCCCATAGGGGTATACAAAGCAATATACCCCTATGGGGTATCAATCTGTCAAGGGGCCAACGTCACCAGAAGTGCGACGGATACCTCAGCTGCATGACCGGGCTCGCCCGCGTGGGCGACGAGGGTGTGCAATTCAGCGTGCCGATTGGCCCTCCCGCGTGCGGCGCATCAGCCCGCCGCATGATCATCAAGCCGACCCGCCCCGTTGCTCATGGGTTCCCGCGCGGGTCGATTACTTTGGCCGCACCTGATTCCATGTGATTCCTGAGCTGCCAGATGTTGGAGCCGACCATGTAGGTGTTAATCGCAGGATCTGGTGTGATCTTCAGGAAGCAGATTCGCGTTTCGCCGCGGCGGTAAGACTCTTCGTAAGCCTTGAGGATTCGGCGGCCGATCCAGAACTGGCGGAAGGCATCCCGCCCTTCGTCGTCAGTCCAGTCGAGGATCTTCGCGTGTCCGCTCAACTGGAGGGTTGCTGGTGGGAGGAACCACAGGAGCCGCCTCGGCAGCGGAACCACGAGCGAGACCCGCGGATGCCGCGCGACATTGCGCGCCTTCTTCAGGTGCCGGCGGGTCATTACGAAGATGGAGATGGCACCGCCGAGCTCAGACACGCGGTAGTTGACTCCCGCTGAGCACGGTTTGCCCTCTTCGTCGGTCGTCGAAAGTACCGCAAACGTTTGCTTCCGTAGATGGCCGAGAACGACCTCGAACGTGACAGGGTGATTCTTCACCTTGACGTCCGGTGGCTCGGTGACCGACGCAGGGCGGGGAGTCGTTGGAAAGAGCCCGTGGCGTGGACACCGGGGTGCATGCGCGGACGGGGTACCTGCCAGGCCCACTCCCGGAAGGTCACGACAGCACCGCCACCAGCGTCGCCACGATCCAGAGTGCCGCCGCAGCGGAGAGCAGCCACCGAAATGTCGAGTGCAGCGCGAAATTCACCAACGCCATGACCCCAATCGACGATGCGCCGGCGACCGCCAGTACCGCCACTGCCGACGACTCGGCATTACGAACGTCGGTGGCTGCCAGGTAGATGGTGAGTGTCCCGGTAGCCACTGCGTATCCGCCAAGGACGATGAACACCAGACGCAGCCACTCACGCAGGCTCGGTAGGGCAGCATCGATCTCGCCCGTGGTGCGGCGTAGATAGCGCAAGTCCTCGGGCAGCAGTGCAGGCCGGGCCAACACAAAGAACCCCCCAATCCCGACGAGGATCGCGCCACCGACTCCGAACAGCCATGCCGCGGCGATCATCAGGTCAGCTTCCCGCCGCGGGTGAGGACAACTGAGGCCACGATCAATAGCCCACCCAGCCAGACGAACCCAGTTAGTAATGGCCAGGTTTCGTCGAAACGTGAGGTGAGACTGGTATCGAATAGCAACCGGGTCACGCCGTACCCGGGAAGAAACTGGGCCCACTCCTGAGGTACAGGGCGGAGCATCGGACTTTGGATGATTCCCAGATCGAGAAAAGGGATCAAAAATGCGACGAACACCCCCGCGACCTTGCCCAGCAGTGGCCCGATGACTACACCGATCAGGGCGTAGATTGCGGCGATCAGCAGGTTGGCAGCAATGTAGCCCGGCCACTGCCTGGCGTCGAAGACGGTCGCGGTAACCCCCATGGTGGCCGCCGTGATGACGATGGCGGCTACGGCGACCACGCCCAATCGGGCAGCCAGCACCACGCCAGTGCGGTAGCCGGCCAGCCGCAGGCGTCGGTCCCCGCCGGCAGCATCGACCACTACGAACATCCCAACCAGTGCAGCCAGCGCACCGATGCCGATCGGGGCCATCGCTCCGGCGTGTACCTCGGGAAACCAGAACGACTGGTTTGAAACGGCGCCGTTCTCGGTGACCGACACCATTAGAGATCGCCCCGGCGTGGTCACCTTCGCCAGCAGCACGAACGCCGCCGGCACAATAACTAGCAGCACCAACAGCGCGCCGTTTCGCCGCAGATCGACCAGACCGAACCTCAGCGCAGTCGGTAACTGGCCGGCCGTGCGCTGACGCCGTCGCGCGGTGCGAGAACCCGCCGTTACCAACGCGCCGGCCACAGCAAGAGCGCCGAGCATCCAAACCGAGGCGAGGCCGAGATCGCCGAGCCGTCCAGCGTGGTGCGAGGGCGTGTCGACAGTCCACAACGTGACGAAGTGAGTGGGAAACCAGCGAGTGAACACGTAATCGCCGCCGCTGCCGGCAGGCCCGACGAACACGTCGATCATCCAGATCAACAAGATGATCACCGCACCGTTGACCGGATTGGCAACCGCTATCCCTACTAGCGCACCGATCGCCAGGTAGATGACCGAGAACATCAGCGTACCGACGATCACCCGGACCGGATGGTCGATACCGACACGCACGGCCAACGCGGCGAGCGCCACTCCCGAGACGAGTCCCGCCATGAGCAGACCGGTGCCCGCCCGGGCAGCGAGCAACCGCGCCGCTGGTAAGCCGACCAGTTGCAACCGCTTGTCCGCGCGTCGCGCCGAGTGGATCTGGAAGTACATTGCGAGCCCCGACAGGAAGCCAGCTGCCCAGCCGGCGGTCGCCGTTTGGGTTGCGATGCCGGGTCGTCCCCGTAACAGTTCCATCGCGTCGGCGATCGAACCGGCCGCGACCAGCACGAACACGAGCGGCACCAGGACCAGCATGATCAGGTTCACCGGGTTGCGAACATAGTCGGCGATGAAGCTGCGGGTCAGCAGCAGCGTCGGCCGCCACTGCTCATGGGCTGCGGTCGTCACTGGGGACCCCCTGCCCTCCGTACTGTCCCTCGCATAGCCGCCCGTCACACAGCTTGACGATGCGATCGAAGCGGTGCTCGTCAGCGACGAAGTGGCTAATAATCAGCACCGACCGTCCGTCGTCGCGACGACGGGCCACCAGATCCCAGAACTTCAGATAGGTGTCCCAATCGAAGCCGGCATAGGGCTCATCCAGCAGCAGCACTTGCGGGTCGGCCAGCATCGCCAATGTCAGGTTGAGCTTGGCCAGCGTGCCGCCCGACAACCGATCCGCCCGTGTGCCGGCGTATCGTTCAAATCCCAACGCCTCGTAAAGATCTCGGCGCGCGCGCCGTTCGGCCTCATGCGCCATACGGTAGGCGCGCGCGAACAGCTCAAGGTGCTCATCACAGGTCAGGCGTTCATACACCACCGGCTGCTGCGGGCAATAGCCCAGCACGCCGGAGCGGACCACCGTGCCCGCGTCTGGGGCAAGCTCGCCAACCAAGATCTTCATGATCGTTGACTTGCCTGAGCCGTTCTCCCCAACAAGACCGACCACTTCGCCAGGCTGCAGCGTCAGATCGACGCCGCGCAGCACCTGCTGGTGGTGCGAGATCGGCCAGGTGCCGCGGCGAAACGACTTCTCGATACCGCCGGCCGTTAACACCGCGGCGGCGGCCTCGACCACCGGCAGCTTCGTTATGTCGTCGGTCCCAGTGGTGTGATTCATGACCGACCTCCTCCGTGGGAGCCGTCGGTGCTGGGCGGTGGCGAGGCGCCGGTGGGCAGGGGCGGCGGTGTCGGGCGATGCCAGGCGGTGCGGCTGTCACCGGAGTGAGCGGTTTCCGGCACGGTTTGGGGACGAGATCGCAAGTGCGGCAGGAATGCCGGAGTGCGTGCCGTGTACGCGTTCCATGCGGGGCCGAATTGGTCCGCCGCGTCGCGTTCTTCGCTGCGCGCCAGCCGCGCGTAGACGTAAACCAGCACTGGGAACATCATCAGTGTGGGAATCGTCGGCCACTGCAGCAAGAAGCCGAGCATGACTAGTAGGAAGCCGTCGTATTGCGGGTGACGTACCCAGGCATACGGGCCGGTTGTGGCGAGTCGATCGGCTTGGGCGGCCGCATGCAAGTGTCGCCAGGCGACCGCGATCAGCCAGAAACCGCCACCGATCGCCGCGTAGCTGGCCAGATGAAAGGGGCTCAGGTGCGGGTCGCCGGTCCAGCCGATGAGGTCGTTCCACAGGTGCCCGCCGGCGTGGGTGTCACGTAGGAGCGGGAAGCGCGATCCCAGCCAGCCGCCGAGCAGGTACACGGTCAACGGGACGCCGTACATCTCGGTGAACAACGCCACCAAGAACGCGGTGTAGCCGCCCATCGCCCGCCAATCTCGATGCGTTCTCGGACGAAAGAAGCTCAGCCCAAAAGCCATGAACAACAACGTGTTCACGATCACCAGCGGCCATAATCCGTAGGCTGCATCTGCCATCGTCAAGACCTTCTGATCGGTGATGGACGTGGAGGTTTATGACCGTCCCGCAGAGTCGCGATGCTCCGGCGTATCGGACCGGTCATGCTTAGTGTCGTTACCGTGCCCGCCGCCCATTCCGCCCATCATGAACATCATCATCAATGGGCATGCCAGCGCAAAGAGCAGCAGCGCCGACGTCGACAGCGGAACGCCGATGGCCAGCGCAGTTACGAAAGCGGCGGCCAAGGCCAAGGCGTACCAGGGTAGGTACTGTGTTTTCATCTCGAGGTCCTTCCGTTCGGGCCGCCCTCAAGCATGCGCTTCTACCCTGGCGATGCCCATGGAACTACGTACGTGATACGTAGGACGAAAGTCCCTGTCTGATTCGCCCAGAGGCCCTATGGCGGACCCGCCAACGCGATCGTTCTCGTCGGCGTCGGCGTCGGCGTCGGCGTCGGTGCTGGCATCGGCGGTAGGCGTCGCATCCGGTCTACGGCACGGTCATCACGAGCCGGCCGGTGTGAAACCCGATCACCACAGTCGGACGATCGGACACGCGGACGATCACGGTCGTGCGGCGCCACCCGCTACGTAGCCGGTCGTCGAGTCAACCGGCACGCCAGCGACACCGGCGCCTGTCGAGGCTCTTTCGCCTGAGTCGCTTCACCACGAAGCGGGCGTTGATCACATATACGATCAGTAGTGAGTCAACCGCGGCCCGGTGGACTGGTACGTCGAGAACTTCGTCAGGTGTACGTGATGGGGGCAAAATGGCGCCTTGCTGACTGTCGCACCACCTACTGGGAGTGCCTTCGTTAGATCTGCCAGTCTTGGGCGCCGTCGTTTTGGTTGTAGGTGCCGACGGAGTTCTTGACGACCACGGGGTCTCCACTGCCGAAGTTGTCATAGAACCATTGAGCGTTGGCCGGACTGAGGTTTGGACACCCGTGGCTGACATTGCGCTTGCCTTGATCAGCGACTGACCAGGGCGCACCGTGAACGAAGATGCCGGCGTTGTTGATCCGCACCGCGTCTTGAACTTTTAGCTTGTAACCTTCGGCCGCGTCGACCGGCACACCATAGGTGGAGGAGTCCATCACCATGTCGGCGAACTTCTCGAGCACGTAGTAGGTGCCGTTGGGTGTTTCGTATCCCGGCTTTCCCAAAGACACCGGCATGGTCTTCTCGAGTGAGCCGTTGCGCATGACCTCCATTTGGAGGGTGGCGTTGTCGATGGTCGCCACCAACGAGTCGCCGGTGCGGAAGCTCGATTTCGTGCCGCTGGCATCGATGTTCACCGTTGTGTTGGGGGGCCAGAAGTCGATGGGCCGCCATCTGAGTTGGGTCGCGCTCATCCAGTAGAACTTCCCGGGGACCGCGGGGGTGGAGGAGATGTGAACGGCTTGCTCGGCCAGCGCGCGGTCGGCGATCGGCCGTTGGAAGTTGATAATGATCGGCTTGGCCACCCCGACCATCGCGCCGTTGACGGGATTGAACGTCGGCGGCGCGAACACCGGTTCGCCCTCGTAGGGTGCAGGGTTCTGCCCAGGCGGTGTGGGCCCGGCCGGGGGCGCCGGCCGTGAAAGATCACTTAGCGGACCCTGGATCGAACCGGGGGGGAGGACGAACGGTTCTGGCGGGGATCCCGGCATTGCCATCGGATCGATCGGCGCCGGCGGTCCGGGAAGGGGCGGCTCCGCCGCGGCGGAGCCGGTGCTCAGCATTAGTGCGCCGGCGAGGCCAGTCGCGGCCGACATCAGTCCCAGCTTACGCACTCGCCGCCGCTCCATAACCGGTCTCCTCGCCTAGATTCTTCCGCCGTGCAACCCAAGAAGCACGACGAGTACTTCCAAATCTACTACCTACGTACGTTGGCAGTAGGTCGACCGATTTCGCTTACCGTGCGGTGCGGCAGTGGCTCCGTGTGGACAACCGCCACGTACGTCCGTAACCTAATCGTGATCTACGTATCGAGACCGTACTTGGTTCCTGGGCAACTAAAGGACATCCGACGTCGTGATCCTTGAACCGATCCGGCGGATCTCCCGTTCGCTGGTGCGGTCGCTTGTCGGCGCGGTCGCTGTTGCGCGCGGATCGCGACCGGTCACTTTGGTTGACCAAAACGGTCGTTATCGGCGTTAAATCGAGCGTGGAAACTGGCGCTAATTATGGCGTGATGTGGTAGATTGGCGGTATGGTGAACATCAGGCCGAACCGGATGCGCTCAATCACGGACGCACGCAACGCATTCAGCACCCTCGTCGGTGATGCGGAGAACGGACTCACCACCCACATCATTAAGGGCTCGACCGTGGTAGCTCACCTGGTGCCGGCCACTGCGCCCGTCCTTGACGACCCCAACCTGCGGCTAGCGATGATCGCGGCGCTCACCGCCAGCGAGGCTGCTGCGGCAGGCGCAAACGAATGGCGTGAGGCCCGCCTCTGGCATGCCGGCGATACCGTCGGACGCCTGTTGGCCTGGACGTGGCGCGCCGACTCGGACCTGTGCATGAGGGCCTTCGCGTCGTTTCATGATCACCTGCAACGCGTCGTCGGCGCGACCCTCAGCCTGAGTGCCATTTGGCCGGGCATTGAAGTGGCGCTAGGTGTGGCCCTCGACGAGGGCGAGACTGCTGCCCTGTTCCGATACCTGGACCAGCACTACGACGACTATTACCTCGGGCCGTACCGCAGCGCCGGGACCGTGTAGCCCGCATAGCAACCTAGAACCGTCACATGACGAAATGCGTTAATTTACAGAGCGATTGCCTGACACCGGAGGTATAAAAACATGACCCATGCATCGCCAAACGACGGCGAAAAGCCACTTGGAAGGGGCTGCGGAACAGCTCGATCCGTACCGCTGTCGTGCCAGATGCGACGTAGGGCGGCATCACACTGCACCAGGGCGTCACACTGGCGCACAGATGATTCGTCACCGTGACGAATCAAGGCACCGCCTGCGCGTATCGAACGTATGATCGAATGATGGCAGGCGGGTTGCGGTGGACTCGACGGGGGTGGGTCGAACCGGGACCGCCGCCGACGTGCCTGAACGGCCATCCGCTCGGCCCGGGTCGGGTGCTGGTCGGTAGCCAGGCGTGCGCGTGCGGCGTCATGCACCGCGTCTTTCATTGCCGCGCTTGCGACTCGACCACTTACCGGCCACCTCGGCACGACCGGTGCTTTGACATCAACTGCGACGGGCGGCGCGCACCCACATTTGATGAAGACGGCACATGATGTGTGCGATTCTGGCAACTGCATAAGACGAAAAACACTGCAGCGCAACGGAATTAAGCCAATAACGGCCGTTATGGTCAACTAAAGTGACCGGTCGCGATCCGCGCAGCCCTGTCTCTCTGCGAACCAAAAAGGCGCGTCATGTGTCTGTAGCACGTCTCGGCGGAGCCCCCAGGGATCGAGCGCCTACGAACGGAAGCTTGGGCGTCCGTGTGCGACGAGGCAACGACGGTGTGCGTCACCACGGAGGTCCAGCCAGCGGCGCGTGATTCGTCACGGTGACAAAAGCGCGCTGAATCTGCAGACTTCGCAGTGCATCTCGCTGTCTTCATGGATAATAGTCATTATCCATGAAAAATGGTTCGCGATCGTGACCTGGATCGAGCGGACCTACCACCGATGCTGCCGGCAACGTGCCCTCGGCAGGCTCACCCGGAGTCGAACTACTCCACACACCAGTCGCAACCGCGGCCCGAAATTCGCACACCGCGAGTCAACTGAACTCGGGGCAGTCTGGGGCCCGACGGGTCGCTGATTGAGGCCTTCCCCTACGACCTCTAAGTTATGAGCCGGTCAGTCGCCGTCTCAAGCGGTCAACCGTGTCCTGAATACCCAGGTCAGGTCACTTAGTGCGTCTCCAGCGTCATTCTCGTTAGGCCTCGTCTCGCGCTTTACACCCTGTTTCGTTCACAAATCCGTTCACACCTGAAGCTGAAGCTCGCGGCTCAGTTGCCGACTTCCCTGAGCTTGTATATGCCATCCACTTCCCGCATCGGGTCTGGCTGCGTGCGCTCGCGGCGAGGGTTCCTTCACCCTCCGTTGTGATGCCTACGCCGCGAGTCCCAGCTCGACGGCGTTGGTGAAGGCGTCATCGATGAGCACCACGGTGCGGTTCCGCGCATCCAGGATCGACGCCGCGATGGACGCCCGGTAACCGGATCCGCAGTGCACCCACACTTCACCGGCGGGGACCTCTTCGGCGCGGGCCAGCAGTTCGTGCAGCGGGATGTTCACCGCCCCCGGCACGTGGCTCTCGGCGTATTCGCTGTCCTGCCGAACGTCGAGGACGGTGGTGGCGTCGGAGGGAATGCCGGACGACAGCTGCGTGAAGTCGGTCACCCGGTAGGTGCGCAGGGCGCTGCCGGCGCTCATGTCGTCGATGGCGCCGGTCGCGGCGCCGCGCACCTCGTCGACGCCGATGCGGACCAATTCGCGTCGTGCCTCGACAATCTGCTTCGGGTCGTCCGCGATCAGGGTCAGCGGGGCACCCCACTGGTACAGCCAGCCCAGATAAGTGACGAATGAGCCCGAGAGTTCGAAGCCGAGGGTGCCGGCCAGATGCCCTGCGGCGAAGGCTGTTCGGCTGCGGAGGTCAACGACCCATTCGCCGGTGTCGATGCGCCGGCGCAGTTCGTCGGGGTCGACGGTCGCGGGCATGGTCAGGTCCACCGGGGCCGGCCCCGCTGCGTTGATCACTCCCATGTGTGCGTAGTACGCCGGGTATGCCGATAGCGCCGCGAGGAGGTTCTCGACGTATGCCTCCTCATCGGAGGTGAGTGCCGGGTTGGTGTGGCGCTGCTCGCCGATGGTGGACGTGTCACCGCTGGCCGGCGTTGCCGAGCAGAAGCTCCCGAATCCGTGCGTCGGATACACCTCGGTGTCGTCCGGCAGTTCGCCGGCCAGTCGACGCACCGAGTGAAACTGGGCGTGGGTGAGCGTTTCGGTGTCGTCGGCCCCGATGAGGTCGGTGCGCCCGGTGGTGCCGTGAAGCATCGACCCGCCGGTGAAGACTGCGGTCTGGGTGTCGTGGCGCAACACATAGCTGACGTGATGGTGGGTGTGGCCGGGGGTGTGCAGCACCTCAAAGCGCATCGGCCCAGCCTCGATGACGTAGCCGTCGCGGGCGGGGAGCCGATCGTAGGCGACGTCGTCGCCGGCAGGCACCACGTATTCCGCGTCAACGAGGCGCGACAGTTCGAGGCCACCCGTGACGTAGTCGTTGTGGATGTGGGTCTCGAGCACGTGGGTGATCGTGGCGTCCCGTTCGGCGGCGAGCGCCAGCACGCGGTCGATGTCGCGCTGCGGGTCGACGACCACGGCGACACCGCCATCGTCGATCAGGTAGCTACGGTCGCCCAGACTGGAGGTGTCGATGATGGAGATACGCATGGAAAATTGCCTCTCTCTTGATGATTCGCGCGTCAGCGCAGGATGAGTGTGTCGATCAGGACGTACGCCGCGACTACGAACACGAGGTAGGCGAACCAGTGTTGGAGTCTGGAGGTGTCCAGCCGTGTGCCGATCTGGCCGGCGATCAGCGATGCCACGACGGCGGTGCCCGCGAACAGCGCGGTCATGCCCCAGTCGATCGTTCCTTGACTCACATAGGTCAGCGCCCCGGCCGCGGAGTTGGCGACGATGACCAGAAGCGACGTGCCGATGGCGATGGGCATCTGTACGCCGAGCAGTAGTACCAAAGCGGGAACGATGAGGAAACCGCCGCCGACGCCGAACAAGCCGGTGAGCACGCCGACCACGATCCCCGCCGGGATGGATCGGGGCGCACATCGACGCCAGTTGATGTCGGAATCGCCGACTTCGCAGGCTGTTCCGGTGTCGGCAGCGTCCATCAGCATACGGATTCCGGCGATCACCATCACGGCGGCGAAGCCGACGAGAATGACCGATTGCGGCAGGTGCCGTCCGATCGCACTACCGATGAACGTGGCGGGGATGCCTACTGCGGTGAACACTCCGGCGAGCCGCCATTGGACTTGGCCCACCCGCACCTTGGGTAACGCTCCGACGGCTGCGGCGGCCGCAATGACGATGAGCGACATGGGAATTGCCTGCTCCACTGGCACGGCTAGCACGAAGACCAACGCGGGTACGGCCATGATGGAGCCACCGCCGCCGAGCAGGCCGAGGAATACGCCAATGACGGCGCCCAGGGTCAGCGTGACGGTTACTGCCATGATCAGTCGGTCAGCGCCTTGATGGCCGCGCGCAGTCTGGCGGCTGCGTCGTCGGCTACCTGGGCGAGGCCCGGCTGGTCTGCCACCTGCACCATGGTCTGCGGATCCATCGCATCGACGATCACCAACCCGTCAGTGGAAGGATCGGCGCGGACCACGACGTTGCACGGCAGCAACAGTCCGATCTGACGGTCCACGCCGATGGCACGGTGAGCCAGGGCCGGGTTGCACGCCCCGAGGATGAGGTAGTCCTCCATGTCCTCGTCGAGCTTGGCCTTGAGCGTCGCCTTGACGTCGATCTCGGTGAGCACACCAAACCCTTGGTCAGACAATGCCTTTCGGGTTCGCGCCACGGCATCGTCGAATGATGTGCGTAGTGTCGTGGAGATGGCCAGTGTCATGGTTATTCCCTTCGTCAGGCCAGTGCGAGGAAGAGCTTCTCCAGCTCAGCCTCGGTCATTGGCGCCTGGTCGTCTGGGGTTTCGCCGGTCAGGCACTGCCGCAAACCGGTGGCAACGATCTTGAAACCCGCCTTATCGAGCGCTTTGGAGACCGCCGCCAACTGGGTGACGACCTCCTTGCAATCGCGCCCCTGCTCAATCATCGAGATGACGCCACCGAGCTGGCCGTGCGCGCGGCGCAACCTGTTCAACACCAGCGCGATGCTGTCTTCGTCGCCGACCACGACGCCTCCTTCTATACCGGTGGGGGTATTTTTTCACATGCCCGACGATACCCCCCTGGGTATCTCCTGTCGAGTCTGCTGATGTCACGCGGCCACGTCCGATCCGGCGAGTCTCAAGACGTCGGGTCGTCGCTGCCGTGTCGCGGCTTCGGCGTCGTGGACAGCAGCACGGCGGCGCCAAAGTGTTCCTAGAGACGAGATGAACCGCTCTCGGTATGCCAACCCCCCGCACGCTGGCTAGTCACGTCGCTGCACGCTGCAGCAGCGAGGTCACACTTCGAGTCGGCTTGAGCGAGGTGTTAGCGCTCGGTGGTCAGCCGATCTAGTAGTGGCCGCAGGTCCTCGGCCAGTAATGCCATGAGGTACACCGCGGCGACCCTGTGTTGTCGGTCGAGAACCATCGTGGTCGGCACCACGCTGGTCGGGTAGGTGCGTCCCAAGGTGATGAGGCTGCGCATCGCCGGGTCGAAGATGGAGGGGTATTCGACATTGCGGTCGGTGACGAAGTCGCGTGCAGTATTTCTGTTGTCGCGGACGTCGATACCCAGGAACTGCACACCGCGGTCGCGGTATTCGGCGTACACCGTCTCCAGTTCTGGAGTCTCGGTGCGGCATGGCGCACACCAAGAGCCCCACACGTTGATCAGGACCACCTTCCCGGTGAAATCCGACAGCCGGATCGGTTTGTTGGTGAACAAGTCGGGGCCGCTGAGATCGCCGATCGTGCCCCGCGCCGACGGAGGGTCGTAGAAGATCGCGGTCTTGCCGCCGGGGGAGACGAAGTCGAAGGTACCGCCTTGCGCCACGGCATCCTCGCCAGTGGTGCAGCCGGTGACTTGGGCTGCCGCGATGACAAGGGCTGCCACGACGGCGAGTGATTGCTTCGCGCTACGCATGAAACCTCCTTCACTACAAGTAGTTCGGCGTTCAGCTGGTGTGCGGGCGGGGGTCGCTGGCCAGCTGCTAGAAGGCGAGGCCGCTGACCAGGATGAGGATGCCGAGGGCGATCAACACGATTGGGAACAACACGTGTTCCCAGCGTTCGAGGACCTCGGCGATCGGCCGGCGGGTGGCGACGAATTTGGCGGCGACGACGAGGACCGCGACGAGCACGAGGAAGACGACGCAGTAGGCCACCACGGCCGCGGGCCCCACGCTGAGGAAGACGGGGACGTAGACGCCGATGTTGTCCCCGCCGTTGGCAAAGGTGACTGCCGCGACGGTCCAGACGCCGACGTTCTTACCTGCGACTCTTGCGTCGTCGTCGTCGTCATCGTCGTCGTTGTTGTTTCCACGCCAGGCTTCCCATGCCGCCCACAGTCCCAGGGCCAGGGGTATGAGCCCGAAGTACGGAATGATCTGCGGGGGAAGAAATGCTCCCGCGCCCAACGTCACGAGCACGGCCGCGCCAAGGATCCCCGCAAACCCCAGGTATTGGCCTGCGGTGATCCGGGCCGTCGTCCCGCGCTGCCCTGCGCCGCGGGCGAAGAACAGCGACAGCACGATGATGTCGTCGATGTTGGTGACGATGAAGAGGCCGATCGCGGGCAGAATCGACGACTGGATCATTCGTCGGCCCCGGTGTCTGCGGTGTCGCTGGCGCGCCAACTAGCCAGAACGAGGACGGCGGCGCCTGTGACGACGAAGACGTCGGCGAGGTTGAAGGTGGGAAACCAGCCCGTGTGCAGGTAGTCGGTGACCAGCCCATCACCGGCGCGGTCAATTAAGTTGGCCACCGCGCCACCCAGCATCGCGGCCAGTGCCAGCACGACCGGCGGCGCGGCGGTGCGAGCGACGCGGACCGCGAACACCGCGAGTGCGACCACAATCACGCCGGTGACGCCGAGCAGGACCGCGGGGGGCAGGGTGTCGCCGATACTGAATGCCACACCGGGGTTGAAGGCCAGCCGCAGGTGTAGCAGCCCGAGATCTGTTGAGCTGCCGTCATTTAAGGCGCCCGCAGCCCACGTCTTCGCTCCCAGGTTCAGTCCCGCGACGATGACCGCCGTGGCGGCCAGGGTGATTCGTGCCCGAATCGCCCTGGCCTCGGGGCTGGGGTGGTCAGCGGTCACGACGGCGTGCCCGCTGGCGCCGCGCGGTTGTGGCTGGCTGCCGCATCGACCGGCGCGGCGGCCAGTGGCTTGGTGCGCCCCGCGCGCACACCGTTGGCGATGACCACAATCTCGGCGAGTTCGTGGACCAGCACGACGGCGGCCAGTCCGAGGATGCCGAACAGTGCCAGCGGCAACAACGCGAGGATTAGGCCCAGGGACAGGCCGACGTTTTGCAGCATGATCCGCCGCGCCCGCCGCGCGTGGGTGAACGTCTGAGGCAGGTGGCGCAGGTCTTCGCCCATCAACGCCACGTCGGCGGTTTCGATGGCCACGTCGGTGCCCATCGCGCCCATTGCGATACCCAGGTCGGCGGTGGCCAGCGCTGGAGCGTCGTTGACGCCGTCGCCGACCATCGCCGTGGGGCGCTGGGCACGTAGCTGTTCGATCAGTCGCGCTTTGCCTTCGGGGCGCAGCTCGGCGTGCACGGCCTCGATCCCGACGTCGCGGGCCAATGCGGCTGCGGTGGCCTGGTTGTCGCCGGTGAGCATTGCCACGTGATAGCCGTCGCGGCGCAGTCGGGCGACAACCTCGGCGGCCTCGGGTCGCAGCTCGTCGCGCACGGCGATGGCGCCGATTACCTGGCCGTTGTCTTCGACGAGGACGGCGGTGGCCCCGGCGTGCTGCATGCGCGCCACCCCATCGGCGAGCGGGCCCGGGTCGAGCCAGCCGGGGCGGCCGAGGCGGATGGTATGCCCGTCGCGACGCCCGGTGAGCCCGGCACCGGTCACCGCCTCCACGTCGGTGGCTGGGAGGACATCGTCGACGGCGGCGAGGATCGCCGCGGCCAGCGGGTGCTCGCTGCGCGCTCCCAGGGCCGCAGCTAGATCCAGCACCTCTTCGCGGGTGGCGCCGTTGGTGGTGGCCACGTCGATGACTGCGGGCCGGTTTGCGGTGAGGGTGCCGGTCTTGTCCAAGGCGACGCCGCGTATCTTGCCCAGCCCTTCCAGTGCGGCGCCGCCCTTGACCAGGGCTCCGAGCTTGCTGGCGGCGCCGATGGCGGCCACCACGGTGACGGGCACTGAGATCGCCAGGGCGCACGGCGAGGCGGCGACCAACACCACCAGCGCACGTTCGATCCAGGTGGCTGAGTCCCCGAGCAAACTGCCGATCACCGCGATCAGTGCCGCCACGATCATGACCCCGGGCACCAGGGGTTTGGCGATGCGGTCAGCGAGGCGTTGGGAGGCGCCCTTGCGGGACTGTTCGGCCTCCACGATGCGCACGATGCGGGCCAGCGAGTTGTCCTCGGCGGTGGTGGTGACTTCCACCTCGAGCGCGCCGGTGCCGTTGATCGACCCGGCGAACACCTCGTCACCGGGCCCGGCTTCCACGGGGACCGACTCACCGGTGATGGCGGAGACATCCAGCGCGGTGCGGCCTCGGCCGATGATGCCGTCGGTTGCGACGCGCTCACCGGGCTTGACGAGCATCCGGTCGCCGATCCGCAATTCCGCTGGCGCGACGGTCTTTTCGCCGCCGTCACGCAGCACGGTCGCTTCGTCGGGCACCAGCGACAACAGCGCGCGCAGTCCGCGTCGAGTGCGCGCCAGCGAGTACTCCTCTAGGCCCTCGCTGATGGAGAACAGGAAGGCCAGCATGGCGGCCTCACCCACCTCGCCGAGGATCACCGCGCCCACGGCGGCGATGGTCATCAGGGTGCCAACGCCGATTTTGCCCTTGGCCAGCCGTTTGAGGGTGAACGGAACGAAGGTATAGGCGCCGGCCAGCAGCGCCACCGCCTCCAGCGTGAGGACGACCGGCTCCGCGGCGTCGAGGAACCCGGCGTTCACCGCTGCCAGCAGGAACACCCCTGAAATGGCGGCGAACTGCAGTTCCTTGATCTGCCAGAGCCGCTCGGGCTCACGCTCCTCCTCGTCGGCGCCGCGGGGTTCGTCATTGCCGCAGCCGCAGGCGTCGCTCATCGGCCGGTCTCCTCCGCATCGATCGTCGCGCCCGTGCGGGAGCGGGTTCCGTAGTTGGGGCACAGCGCGACGGCGTTGCCGGTGGCGGCCAGAAGTGTCTCGGCTGAGGCCAACAAATCGAGCAGTTCGGGACGGGTCAGGGAGTAGAACATCTGCCGGCCCTCGGGCCGCCCGACTACGAGCCCGCAGTCACGAAGGCACGCCAGATGCGCCGACACTGTGGACTGCGCCATAGAGAGCAGTCCCGTCAAATCCACCACTCGGGCTTCACCGTCAGCCAACCGCTGCAGGATCGCCAGTCGAGTCGGATCCGCCAAACCGTGAAACAGCGCCGCCGCCGGAGACAGATTGGTGGACGGCCGCACAGAGCCGCAATCGTCGGTTGTCATCGCCATACGGCGATGATAGCGCATTTTTCGCCCTCATCGCCAAACGACGGTGAAAGCGGGAATTTCGTTGATTGGTGCGGGTTGGCGCAACCTCCAACGCATCTGAAGACGACGACCGGCCGGTGCTGCGCCGGCGCCTCCTGGGATGGGCACGGGAGAGGAGGCCTAACCTGCTGCGTGCCCCTGAGTCCACGCGATCCTCTTGAGCGGTTCAGTGCCGGATCGATTCAATGCCAACATCATCGGCAGTCATCGGCCCCCCTCCCGGAACGTTGGCGGCTCATCAACGGTGGCAGGCTCGAACAATCTACTATGGCCCCTAGTAGGAAGGGTGCCGTCGGTAGCGCCCAGGACCCAGCCGGTGTCAACTCGGCAACAGGGGAGGTGCCAAGTGCGGTCTCGGCTGCGGTGGACGGTGTTCGCGCTGGTGGTAATAGCCGCGATGGCGGTGGCGATCTGGCCGCGTACGCCCCAGGTCGACGGCACTAATACCTCCGGCCCCGGGCTTACCCTTCCCGCTGCCGCCGTTGGCGACGCCGATACCGGCGAACTGGCGCGACTCACCGCGCGTGCGGCCTTGGCGCCGTGCCCGACACCACGTGAGGGGGCGCCGCCCAAGGGTGATTTGGCTGGTGCGCTGGCGTCGTGCCTGGGGGCGCGGACCATGTTCGACGTCGGCGCGGCGCTCGCCGGTGAGCAGACCCTGATCAACCTGTGGGCGTCATGGTGCGCCCCGTGTCGGGAAGAGATTCCGGTGCTGGACGCCTACGCCGGGCAGCCGGGCGCGGTGCGGGTGGTCGGGATGAACGTGCAGGACACCGACACCGTGGCGCTGAGCCTTTTGGCGGATCTGGGTGTGCACTACCCGTCCTTCGGCAACGCCGACGCCGTCGGGCAGGTCCTAGGCGCTCCCCCGGTCCTGCCGCTGAGCTACCTCGTTGGCACCGACGGCACCGTCCGCCGGGTCACCACGCCCACAGTGTTCCGTGACGTCGAGCAAGTTCGTGCAGCCGTCGCGGCAATGAACCCGTGACCGGCCCCCTGGCCAGGCTGACCGGGAGGCGCGGGGCGGGGCAACCCGACGAGGACACCGACGCGATGGCGGCGCTCACCGACGGGTCCGCCAATTCCGATGGGGCCCCCGCCCCGCCGTTGAGCAGACCTCTGGGCGCAGGTTTAGGTGCTGCGGCGCTGCGCCGACTGCCCCGGATGGCCGTCGCGATCGCTGCGGGCCTGCTGTTGTGCGTCAGCTTTCCGCCGTTCGGGTGGTGGTACACCGCCATCGTCGCGTTCGCACTGCTGGCCTGGGTACTGACCCACAAGTCGACGACGCAAATCGGCGGGCTCGGATATGGACTTCTGTTCGGCCTCGCGTTCTACGTTGCGCTGCTGCCCTGGACGAGCAGCTTCGTCGGCGTCGGGCCATGGCTGGCGCTGGCGGGCATGGAGTCGGTATTTCCCGCGCTGTTCGGCGCGGGGGCAGTGCTGGTGCGCCGACTGCCGGGCTGGCCGATCTGGGTCGCGGCCGTGTGGGCCGTGCAGGAATGGGCCAAATCCAATGTTCCGTTCGGCGGATTCCCCTGGGGCGCAGTCGGGTTCGGCCAGACCGACGGCCCGTTTCTGCCGACCGCCCAAATCGGCGGGGTGCCGCTGGTGTCATTTGCGGTCGTGCTCCTGGGCGTCAGCATGGCCGCCCTGGCGAGCGAGGTCACGCGCTGGTGGCGCCGTGACGCCGCCCGTGCCGGCCACGCGTGCCCTCCCGCGATAGTGCTGCCCGGTGCGTACATCGGTGTGGTGCTATTGGCTACCGCCGCGATCTGGCCGCAGGTCCGGCAGCCGTCAATCAATGCGACCAACGACCCGGTCGTCACCGTGGCCGCGGTGCAGGGCAATGTGCCGCGACTCGGCCTGGACTTCAATGCCCAACGTCGCGCCGTGTTGGACAACCACGTTCAGGAAACCCTGCGGCTCGCAGACGAGGTGCGCGCCGGGCGTGCTGCGCAACCGCAGATCGTCGTGTGGCCGGAAAACTCTTCCGACGTCGACCCGTTGGCCAATCCCGACGCCGCCGAACGGATCACGATCGCCGCGCGGGCGATCGAGGCGCCGATCCTCGTCGGCGGCGTGCTCGCCGGGCCGGGATACAGCAGCACCAACCCGGTGACCCTCAACTCGGTGATCGTCTGGGATCCGGTCGGCGGCCCCAGTGACCGTCACGACAAGCAGATCGTGCAACCATTCGGCGAGTACCTGCCGTGGCGCGGCTTCTTCCGGCTCTTCTCGTCCTCCGCCGACCGGGCTGGCTACTTCGTGCCCGGCGACGGGTCGGGGGTAGTGCGCGCAGCCGGGGTGCCGATCGGCGTGGTGACCTGCTGGGAAGTGATCTTTGACCGGGCGGCCCGCGAGTCGGTGCTTAACGGCGCCCAGCTGCTCACCGTGCCGTCCAACAACGCCACCTTCGGTGAGGCGATGAGCGAGCAGCAGCTCGCCTTCGCCAAGTTACGCGCCATCGAGCACAACCGCTACGTCGTGGTCGCCGCGACGACGGGCATCAGTTCCGTGATCGGGCCAGACGGTCGCGAACTGGCCCGCACCGGATTCTTCGAACCTGGCTACCTCGACACCCCGGTCAGGCTGATGACCGGACTCACGCCCGCCACCCGGTGGGGCCCGGTCGTGCAGTGTCTACTGATCAGCATCGGCATCTTCGCGTGCATCGCGGCGATCATTCTGCGCAGATCACCGCGGATCAGTCTGCGCCGTCGCACCCCGCGTACCGACACGCCGCCGCCTGCAATGGCACCGCGGCGGCGATAGTTTTCATCGCCCGAAGGCGATGATAGCGTAAAGATCGCCGTCATCGCCGACCGGCGGCGATGGCAGAAGTCTGTTCATTGGTGCGGGTCGGCGTAAACCGTCAACCGCCGCCCTGCACGGCATGACCCCGCGCTGTCGGCCACCGGGACCATGCCTCGCTCAGTGCCCCGTGCTCACCGCGGCACGCACCGCCGGCCCGGGGCCTGGCACAGCTGAATCGAGCTGAACTGCAACCAGTCTCACGGGCTGTCCGCTGATACGACCACCTCTGGAGAGGGCCAACCGTGTTGATGAACATGGCGGAGACCGCGCTGATCAATTCTGCGCCGCGGCGATGGCTCCAACGCGTCTACGAGGTTCCGGTGCTGCTGCGGTTCGGCGGCCGGCTGGTCCCGGACACCCAGGCTCTGGAAATCGGCTGCGGATCTGGATACGGCACGCAGCTGATCCTGGAGCGGTTTGGCGCTGCCACCGTAGACGCCGTCGACCTGGACCCGGCGATGATCCGGCGGGCCGGGGAGCGCTTGGCCCGCTATGGCAACCGAGTTCGGCTGGTCCAAGGCAGCGCCACCGATCTGTCCACCGCGCTAGATGCCGGCGACGGAAGCTACGGGGCGGTGTTCGACTTCGGGATCGTCCACCACATTCCCGACTGGCGTAACGCCGTCGCCGAAGTCGCGCGAGTCCTCGCACCGGGCGGGCGGTTCTACTTCGATGAAGTCACCGCCCACGCCCTCGCCCGCCCCAGCTACAAGCGGCTGTTCGACCACCCGACCGAAGACCGGTTCAGCGCCGAGCAATTCTCCGACGAACTCGCCCACCATGGCCTCGTCGTACTGGGTTCACGGACCCGCATCCAAGGCGACTACCTGCTCGGCGTGGCCGCCAAACCGTTGCCCACCGGCTGTGAGTGATGAGGACCATCGCGGTCTTGGTCCTGTCTTCACTTCGATGATCCTGGTGAAGGGCGCGGGCCGCCGGCAGATCAAAAGCAAAAAGAGGTCAGCGCCCGCCGCAAAGACAACCTCATCCTGGTCAACACCGCCGAGACCACGTTGTGTGCTGCTCAGCATCTCACGCTGGTCGGCGTCGGGCTGGTCGAGCTTACCGGCACGGCGTGGCCCGACCCCGTCGCTGGCTTCGTCATCTCCGCGTTCGCCATCTACGAAGGCAAAGAAGCCTGGGAGGTCGAAACTGGTCGAGGACAATGACGACGACGACTGAACGGAGCGCGACATGAGCCGCATCACCGACAACGGGAGGGACGTCTACCGACGCGAGATGACGGCCGCGAAAGCCGCTGGCACCGCCGAGGCGCGCTGGCACCACCTCGAACGGGCGCACATTGTCTCGCAGCCTAACCCGTGGCTACACACCTGTAACCACGCTGCCATGTTCGTGCTGGCCGTCCGACAGCGCGACCGACGTGAGGCCCTCGGTCAGGTCGTCCGGATCGTCGTCGCCGCACCCGGTTCATTTGCGGGGCGCTACCCCGAGGGCAACACGGGCCGGACGGCGGCGGGCCTGACGACGCCGATGCCAATACCCGAAGACCTGCGGGCAGCCCTGGCACCTTAGGCGCCGCGCCGTCGGCATACCCCCCTACGACTGTCCCGGAAATAGTGCACGGATAGAGCGCAGTATGCCAATAGCGTGGAGGGGTACCGATTCTAGTGCTCTTCAGTCCAGGTGGCTCATCCCGGTTTGGGACTGCCATGAAGACATCCGCGCGGACAGCGGCTCGATCCCCCGTTGCCCTACAGTTGCACCTCGTGATTCGGAATCAGCCAAATTGGCATCTGCACGCACAGAGACGTTTGTCGATGGGCACCGACATAGATAAAGAGCCGGTTCGTCGGGCCGAGGTCAACCGAATCGTCGAGTCATATGGTGGCCCAGGGCTTTATGGAGCGTCCGCCGGCGGCTATGAAAACGGTTTTCTCATTATCGAGGCAACCCGTTGCTATCATCTCGGGGCTGATCTGGCCTGCATATTGTGTGCCCACGCCTGCTGCGAGCGAGAGCTTGCCGGCACGTTGAAGTGGCAACACCCTCCAACACCGAACACTAAGCGCTGGGGCCTGGCCGCCTTATCCGCATTGGGAGAGAAAGACATTGGTTCGACGGCGACCTAGCTTCGCGCCTTGATCAGCTTAATGAGAACCGGCGGACGCTATACCACCTCCAGGACTTCGAAGCTCCTACTGGCCTTTGGAGGCGTGCGATAAGCAGGGCTGATAATCCAGTCACCAAACATGATGTCGCAGAAGCAATTCCGGGCACCCCCGGCAAGATGCCCTTGAAGCGCTTGACTGTGCATTTGCCGTTCGAACTATTAAGGTGGAACGGGAGTGGAGTTAGACCGCATTCCAGTCTGGGCTGTCGAACACAAAAGAACTGCAATGTCCGCCCAAGCGCAGCAGTAGCCGCAGGTGCGGATGAGTTACAGCAGGGTTGGCGCGCACGACTGTCAGATCGTAAGTGCCGCTGGCCATTACCGAATGGACGTAGTCAAGAAGCGGATCGGGCACAAACCCCAAGTGCATCCCACGATCAACAACCCTGATCGCCGCTGAGTTAACAGGGTTCTCGGGGTCGCGCTCCAGCCCGAGGCGATAGCCCGCGGGCAGTGTGGTTATTCGGTGGCTGGCCTCTACGCTGCGATGTCTGACGCCGTGAGCAAGGAAGTGCGCCGACGTTTCGCCTGTGGTCCGATCGAATCGGGGCAGCGAGACGAGTTCGATCGGGTCGCCTTCGCGATGCCCGCCGGAGGCGGTCAGGATCTCCCAGGCGTCAGCGTCGGCATCGAGATCCAAAGCCTCAAGGTATTGAGGGCGGTCCGGCCGCTTAGCGCTCATCACCCGGTCGGCGAACGATGGAAATAGCCTCTCGGAACGGTAAAGTCGGCTGACGTCGCGGAACCCAACGACCGGCACGAAAGCAGGGTCAGCCGCCACGCGAGCCAAGTACGTGAATTGATACGTCGGGCGCTCGGCCCCTCCGGTCAACCTATCGAGGTAGCCAATCGCCCGATACACCCCATCGTCAGCACCGCGACGCGTGACAATCAACCTCGACCGACGAAGACCTGGGTCAGCATCTGTCGACTCGACTAAGAGATCAACGGAGTGCATCACGGATTCGCTTTCGATTAGTGGCTAGTGCTGTCCTCACGAAACTACGGGTCGGGTCCGACAGATTTGGTGTCGCTGCAACGATATCGAAGCATAGATCCAGGTCAACGTTGGTTATTTGAGCTGTCCAGTGTTGTCGTGCCGCGCCTCCGCAGACTGACAGGGCCTCAGCGGCGACATCTATCAGGCTGATCGCCTCGCCGGCGTTAAAGCGTTTTGTCCGCCCGTGCTCGCACCACTGCACGACGGTTTTCTGCTCAATTCGCTGGGCACGGACCCTATCCTCGTCACCGCTGGCGAGGGCCGACCCGTGATCAAAGCTTGGACCGAGGCAAACGTCGCCCGTCCTGGAGTTTTGCAGCACTCCCCAATTGTGCGCATGCCGGTCAGTGTTCGCGATCCAGGCGTCCAGGAGCAGATAGCCCGCGAAGACATCGAATGCGGGCCAGTCGGCGTAACTGGTGCCCTCCGGACCTTGCAGCCCCTCTAATGCTTCGCGAATGGCGCTAATCGTATGGCCGCGGCAGGATTTGGCATCGAACTCGTCGTCGCGCTCGGCAAGCAATGCTGCTCCCGGGGTCCATGCCCACGCGCGAGGCCGCATGTCTCGGCTCATCGAGCCATAGACGCGTTCGTGGGTGCGTAACTGAACAACTGTCGCCAACTCCGTTTCCGCTGCAGGCACAGACAGCAGCTGGGCGACCTCGTAGGAGATCTTCTCCGCCCAGTCCTCTCCGCGAACGAGCACGTCGGGTTTGTCGCCGCGATGCTGACGTTCTTTGGACAGTTCGAGGGTTTTGATGCGGCGTGGCTTGAACAACCAGTGCCCGGCATGCGGCGAGGTCTCTGGTGCTATGAACCATCGTTTCGCTTCGTCACCTCCTGGTTCGCTCTCACCGCGAGTCCAGTCGGCGAGGTCGACGACTTCGTAGCTGTCCACCACGGTGCGAACTCTAAGTGGGGGCTCCGTGAGACGGGGCGAGGCAGAGCGGCGCGCCCGTCCGCAGCAAGGGCCTGCGACTTAGAACGGCGCCATGCCGAAGGGTATGTTCGTTAGCCAAGGCTCACCTCGGAGAAAGTGTTGTGGATGTCAACCCGTCGCACTCGCTGGAATCGCATCGTCGCCCTCATTGTCGCGGGGGGGCTGGCAGCAGGTCTTACTGCCTGCTCGTCCTCCGAGGAGGAGGACGGCCTGCTGGTCTACAACGCGCAGCACGAGTCGCTGACCAAGGAGTGGATCGACGCCTTCACCAAGGAGACCGGCATCAAGGTCACCTATCGCCAGGGCGGCGACACCGAGTTGGGCAACCAGTTAATCGCCGAGGGCGACGCTTCGCCGGCCGACGTGTTCCTTACCGAGAACTCGCCCGCCATGGCCGCGGTCGAGAGGGACGGCCTGTTCACCGACGTCGACGAAGCCACGATCGCTCAGGTGCCACCACAGTTCCGCCCCGCCACGAGTAAGTGGACCGGCGTCGCCGCCCGTACCACCGTGTTCGCCTACGACAAGACCAAGCTCACCGAGGCTCAGCTGCCGACTTCGATCATGGATCTGGAAAAGCCAGAGTGGAAGGGCCGCTGGGGTGCCCCGCCGGTCAAGCCCGACTTCCAGGCCATCGTCGCGGCAATGCTGGAACTCACCGGTGAACGGGCCACCGGCCAGTGGCTGGCCGGCATGAAGGCAGGCGCGGAGATTTACTCCGACAACATCGCCACGCTGCGCGCCGTCAACGACGGCCAGGTCGAGGGCGGGATCATCTACCACTATTACTGGTTCCGCGATCAGTCGCAGACCAAGGAAATCTCGGGCAACACCGCGCTGCACTACTTCCGGAACCAGGACCCGGGCGCCTTCGTCTCGATCTCCGGCGGCGGCATCTTGAACTCCAGCAAGAAGAAGGAAGACGCCCAGAAGTTTTTGACCTTCATCACCAGCAAGGCCGGCCAAGAAGTGCTCGAGAAGGGCACGTCGTTCGAGTACCCCGTGGCCAGCGGCGTTCCGGCCAACCCCGCGCTGGTGCCGCTTGTCGACCTGCAGGCACCCGCCGTGAACCCGTCGAACCTCGACGCGCAGAAGGTCACCGACCTGATGACGAAGGCGGGCCTGCTTTAGATGGGTGGCTGACGTTAGTACCGCCGCCGCGACGGCCGTCGACGCGGCGCTGCTCGACGCCTTGCCGCCGTCGGAGGTGCCCGGCCGGGCAGCTGCCACGCGGCCGGGGCCGGTCCTCACCGCCGGTGTGGTGCTGCTGGTCGTGGCGGCGTTCGTGCCGATCGGGTACGTCGCCTGGTCGGTGGTGTCGCTGGGGCCGACGCGGGTCTGGGAACTCCTCGCGCGGCCACGCGTGCTCGAATTGTTCGTCAACACCGTCGGTCTCGTCGTCGTCACGGTCCCGATCTGCATCGTGCTCGGCATCGGGGCGGCATGGCTGGTGGAACGCTCCGACATTCCCGGCCGGGCGATCTGGCGACCGATGTTCGTCGCTCCCCTGGCGGTGCCCGCCTTCATCAACAGCTACGCATGGGTCAGCGTCGTCCCGACCCTGCACGGCTTCTGGGCAGGCATTCTCGTCGCCTCGCTGTCGTACTTCCCGTTCGTCTACGTGCCCGCCGCCGCCACGCTCCGTCGCCTCGACCCGGCGATCGAGGAATCCGCACGCACGCTCGGTTCCAGCCCGGCGGCCGTATTCCGGCGCGTGGTGCTGCCACAGCTTCGCCTGGCGGTCCTCGGCGGCGGACTGCTCATCGGCGTGCACCTGCTGGCCGAGTACGGCGCGTTCGCCATGCTGCGCTTCTCGACGTTCACCACCGCGATCTTCGAACAGTTCCAGGCCACGTTCGACGGCGCGGCGGGCAGCACGCTCGCAGGCGTTCTGATGCTGCTGTGCCTGGTGTTGCTCGTTGGCGAGGCCGGGGTGCGCGGCAACGCCCGCTACGCCCGACTCGGTTCCGGCGCCCAGCGCACCTCGCTGCCCCATCGCCTCGGGAGCATGACGTTTCCCGCAGTTGCCGCCCTCGCCGCACTGGCCGCGCTCGCCCTCGGCGTTCCGGTGTGGACGATCCTGCGGTGGCTGTGGATCGGCGGCAGCGACGTGTGGGCGCTCGGCGAGATCGTACCGTCGACGGTGCAGACTGTGGCGCTGGCCGCCGCGGCCGCGGCGTTGACGACGGTGCTGGCGTTCCCCTTCGCCTGGATCGCGGTGCGGCACCGCGGCTTCTTCGCCCGCTTCGTCGAGGGCTCGAACTTCGTGACGAGTTCGATGCCAGGCATCGTGACCGCGCTCGCGCTCGTCACCGTGGCGATCCGCTTCGCACCGCCTCTGTACCAGACGGCGACGCTGGTCCTCGCGGCCTATGTGCTGATGTTCATGCCCCGCGCGATGGTCAACCTGCGGTCGGGGTTGGCCCAAGTGCCGCCGACGTTGGAGGAGGCGTCGCGTTCGCTCGGTGTCTCCCCCACCCGCACGCTGCTGCGAGTCACCTTGCGGCTCACCGCACCTGCCGCCGCCGCCGGTGCCTCGCTGGTATTCGTCGCCGTGGCCACCGAGCTGACCGCCACCCTGCTGCTGGCGCCGACGGGCACCAACACCCTGGCGATGCGATTCTGGTCGCTGTCGAGCGAACTGTCCTACGCCAGCGCCGCACCGTATGCGCTGCTGCTCGTCGTGCTCGCGGTTCCGGTGACAGTCGTGCTGTTCCAGCAGTCCAGCAGGGCGGCCGCGCTATGACGATCCACGGGGCTACCGGCAACGCGCTCGACGTCACCGGGCTAACCAAGGCCTTCGGCAGCCACACCGTGCTGCACGGCATCGACCTCGGCGTCACCGCGGGCACGATCACCGCCGTGGTCGGCGCCTCCGGCTGCGGCAAGACCACGCTGCTGCGTCTGGTCGCCGGCTTCGAGAACCCCGATGCGGGAACGGTTTCCATCGCCGGACGCCAGGTAGCAGCAGCCGGCAGCAGTATCCCCGCGCATCGCCGCGACGTGGGCTACGTCGCGCAGGACGGCGCGCTGTTCCCGCACCTGACCGTGGGCCAGAACATCGCCTACGGGCTGTCGGGCCGCCGCAACGTCCAGCCGCGCGTCGCCGAACTCCTCGCTACCGTCTCCCTCGACGAGTCCTACGCCGCACGCCGGCCGCACGAACTCTCCGGGGGACAGCAGCAGCGCGTGGCCCTCGCCCGCGCCCTCGCCCGCCAGCCCGCGCTCATGCTGCTCGACGAACCGTTCAGCGCCCTGGACACCGGACTGCGGGCGTCGACCCGCAAGGCCGTGGCGACGCTGCTCTCCGACGCCGGCGTCACGACCCTGATCGTCACTCACGATCAGGAGGAGGCGCTGTCGATCGCCGACCAGGTCGCGGTGATGCGCGACGGCCGATTCACCAAAGTCGGTACGCCGCAGGCGGTCTACCGAGAACCCAACGATCGTTTCACCGCCGAATTCCTCGGTGACTGCGTGCTGCTGCCGTGCACGGTGACCGGCGGGGTCGCCACCTCGGCACTGGGCCGGCTGCCGGTCCGCGGCACCGTACCCGACGGCGGTGGCACGCTGATGCTCCGCCCGGAGCAATTGGAGGCGGCGGCGGTCTCCGACGACGACCGCAGCGACGGGATGGCGACGGTTCTGGCGTCGGAGTTCCGCGGCCACGACGTCCTGCTCACCGTCGACCTCGGCGGCGACGCCGCGCCGATCACCGTCCGTCAGCACAGTGTCGCGCCGCCCGCGGTCGATGCAAAGGTCCGCATCCACGTCACCGGTGCCGCCGTGGTGTTCGGCGACCGCCCGCGCGACGGGCGATGACCGCGCCGTGATGTTCGAGCGGCTCGTTGACCACCTTGCGTGCCACGGCGACGCCGTCGCGGTGCTCACCGCCGAGAAGGCCGTTACCTACGCCGAACTCGCGACGCAGGTCGCGACCCGCGCCGAGGAACTGGGTACTTGCCGCAAGCTCGTCCTGCTCGAGACCCGCAACGACCTGCCCACGCTGGTGACCTACCTCGGTGCGCTCGCCGGCCACCACGTGGTGCTGCCCGTGCCCGCGGGCGGCGACCGCCGGTCGGTCGTCGACACCTACCACCCCGACGTCATCGTCACCGACGGCGTCATCACCGAGGGCACACGCCACCGTCCCGCCCCCGAACTCCACCCGGACCTGGCCCTGCTGCTCTCGACGTCCGGCAGTACCGGCTCCCCCAAGCTGGTGCGATTGTCCCGGTTCAATCTCGCCGCCAACGCCGAGTCGATCGCCACCTATCTCGCCATCACCCGAACCGACAGGGCCGCAACGACTCTGCCGATGTCGTACTGCTACGGCCTGTCGGTGACCCACAGTCACCTGCTACGCGGAGCCGCGCTCGTGCTCACCGAACTGTCCGTGGTCGACGACGACTTCTGGAACGTGTTCCGGAAGCGCGGCGCAACGTCGTTCGCCGGCGTACCGCACACCTTCGAACTGCTCGACCGGATCGGCTTCGAGGCGATGTCGCTGCCGAACCTGCGCTACGTCACCCAGGCCGGCGGACGGCTCGACCCGGACCGCGTGCGCCGGCTCGCAAACCTCGGCTACCGCGCGGGGTGGCGGTTCTTCGTCATGTACGGCGCCACCGAGGCCACCGCACGCATGGCCTACCTGCCGCCAGAACTCGCCCACGACCACCCCGAGTCGATCGGCATCCCGATCCCCGGCGGGTCGTTCCGCATCGAACCGGTCGACGGAATGCCCGACGGAACCGGCGAACTCGTCTACCGCGGACCCAACGTCATGATGGGGTACGCACACACCGCCGCCGATCTCGCCGCCGACGCCGGAGTCGAGGAACTGCGCACAGGCGACATCTCCCGGCAGCGCCCCGACGGCCTCTACGAGGTGGTCGGGCGCAGCGACCGGTTCGTCAAGCTCTACGGACTGCGCATCGACCTGCAACGCGTCGAGTCGGCCCTGCACGCCGACGGCGTCACCGCGATCTGCACCGACGGCGACGGCCTGCTGCTCGTCGGCGCCGCCGACCGTCCCGAGGACACCGACGTCGCTGCCGCGGCGGCCGACGCGTCGGGTCTCCCCGGTGCGGCGATCCGGGTGGTCGACGTCTACGAGATCCCCCGCCTGCCCACCGGCAAGCCGGACTATCGCAGCCTACGCGAGCGGGCCGCCGACCGGACGACCGACGATGCCCGCCTGGACCTGCGCGGTCTGTTCGCCGACGTGCTGCAGATCGACACGGCCGACGTCGATCCCCGCAGCAGCTTCGTCGACCTCGGCGGCAACTCGCTGTCTTACGTCGCCATGTCGGTGCGGCTCGAACGCGCGCTCGGGCACCTGCCCGCGGATTGGCAGCGGCTGCCGCTGAGCGAGCTGGAGTCCGCCCGCAAAACCCGCCGGTGGTGGGGAACAACGCTCGAGACCAGCGTGGCGCTGCGTGCGGCAGCAATCGTCCTGGTCGCCGGATCGCACGCGGAGCTGTGGGTGCTGTGGGGCGGCGCGCACATCCTGCTGGGCGTCGCCGGATACAACTTCGGCCGCTTCTGCCTCACCCCCCTGCCGCGCGCCACCCGGGTGCGCCACCTGGTCAGCACCATCGGCTGGATCGCCGTGCCCGCTTTTCTGTGGGTGGCATTCGCGCTACTCGTCACCGACGACTACGCGGCCTCGAATCTACTGCTGGCCAACAAGTTCCTCGGTCCAGGAGACAGCATGACCGCCGGGCGGCTGTGGTTCGTCGAAGTCCTGGTGTGGGTCCTGGTGGGGTTGGCGCTGCTGTGCGCGACGCGGTGGGGCGACCGCGCCGAACGCCGGTGGCCGTTCGGCGTTGCGGCGGCATTCCTGGCCCTGGGCATGGCCCTGCGATGGGACGTCTTCGGCATCGGGCTCGGCAGGGCCGCCTGGTTCACCATCCTGGCGTTCTGGTTCTTCGCCATCGGCTGGGCCGCCTCGAAGTCGTCGACGGTGTGGCAGCGGATCGCCGTGACCGCGGTCCTCGCCGTCGGAATCGTCGGGTACTTCGGCCAACCCAACCGCGAGGCCTTGGTGTTCATCGGGCTGGCGCTGCTGATCTGGCTGCCCGCCATCCGGTGCCCATCCGCTTTGACGGTCACCGCAGGCGTGATCGCCGAGGCGTCACTGTTCATCTATCTCACGCACTACCAGGTGTATCCGCTGTTCGGCGAACAGAAGCTCGTCGGCGTGCTGGCCGCGATCGTCGTCGGCATCCTGCTGACCCAGCTGGTCACGCTAACTCGCAAAAAGGCTCACCGATACACGCCGACCGCCATCACTCGAGGTCAGGCTGCCGCTCGGCGGTGAGACCCCGCTGCGCCACCGGGGCCCGCGATCACCTTCATAAACCTCGGATCTCTGCGCGCACCGACGCACCGAACGATCCGAGACGATACGCGCCGCAGGGCAGCTCTCCAGCGAGGTGTCCGCGCTCGATGGTCAGCCGATCTAGCAGAGGCCGTATGTCTTCGGCTAGTAGCGCCACGCGGAAGACCGCCGCGACCTTGTGCTGGCGGTCGAGGACCATCGTTGGTGGGCACCACGCTGGTCGGATAGTACGTCCCAGGGTGATAGGCGGATCGGTTGGAGATAGCTTCGACACTTAGCGGCGATCGGTGAAGGCTAATGGGTCCCTGTCAGGTCCTCGAGGGCTACATCCCGCCGGGACGGTGGGGGCAGGCGCGCTGCATGTTGGCGCACATCGGACACTTCTCCATTGGCATCATCATCATGGAGCCCGTGCAACACCAAAACAGCTGCGTAGGAGTGCCGTTGTCGTAAACCACCGCCATGGGCTGTGGGCCGACTGCATCAAAGTAGATCGCCCCGCTGGAGGCTTGGCCCTCGCCGAGGGTGGTAGCCGGAAGGCCCTGTGGGCTGGCGATCTGCCACAAGACGGGATAACGCTGCCCGGCTGCGGTAACCGTGTACAGATTCGGAATGATCGGAGTCACCGTGCCGGTGACGGCTCGAACGGTGGCCGAAGCTTCCCAGACTTGACCGCGGGCAGTGTATCCGGGCAAGGCGACCGAAGACTCTCGCAGATCCGAGATGACCCACTCCTGGACGACTGCGCCCCCCGCATCGGTGAGCTGTTGAGGCGAGCCGAACTGATGTCCGCACGGCATCGCCGCCACAGCGGGCGGCGCGAGAGTAGCTCCGGCACCGAGAAGAGTCACGCAGGCGAGTACCGCCATGATGACGCGAAAACGCATATTGGGTGGTCCTTCCGCGCGATGTGAGTAGGCGGTCGCGGGCGCGTACGCAGCATAGCGAACATCTACGGAGCTAGATAGTAGTCGGTCGCCCCTGCGCGGTAAGCAACTGCACGCGGAAGCATCGATCAAGGAAGCTCGGAACAGGTGTCGCACGGTCAGTACGGATAATTGAGGGCCGATCAGCAGTGGTCGAGACTTAGCAAGCGGGTTCTCAGGAAGTGACATGCGCGCACGACCACACCTATCGGTGACAGATGAATCTCGTTCGGGTTGAGATGTGGTGTCAGGCAACCGCTTCGGGGAAAGCACTGTCATCCTGATTCCGTGGCGCCTAGGACAGCGAGGAAGACCGACAGCAGACTGGCTGCTCGGCTTGCCGCGCTGGCCTCGTTGGGCGCTTCTCTTATCCATTTCGCCGTTGTGCCTGCTCACTGGCAGGAGTGGATGCCGGCGGGCTTGTTCTTCGTTGCGGTCGCGCTCTTCCAATTGATATGGGCGCGGGCTGTGCTGGCCCGAACGACGATCCCCGTGCTTGCCGCCGGCATCACTCTCAACCTCGGAGCCATTGCTCTTTGGGCCCTGTCCAGGACCGCCGGGGCACCATTCGGCCCTAATGCGGGGGAAGCCGAAGTGGTGCAGGCCGCGGACCTTTGTGCGCTGCTGCTTCAGGTTTATGTTGTGATGGGCGCTGCCTGGGTGTGGTACCGCGGCCTGCAAGGAGAGCCGGTACCGGTGTTCGGCAGCGCGATGGTCCTCATGGGCGCAGTCGGTGTCGTGGCGCTGGCGTCCACAGTGGGAGTTGCTTCAGGTTTGCGGCACGGTGATCACGCTCCAGCAGGCGCAGCCGGTGGTCACCATGGGACGGCCGCCGAGGCTGCAGATGGTGACCACCACGGCACTGGCGCCGAGCCGGAGGAGGGTAGTGATCGTGGGACGAGTGCCGAGCATGCCGATGGCCACGATGGCGGTCGTCCAGAGTCGGTCATCTCGCCGCCGGTGAGCGTGCCTGGCGGCGAGCCGCCGACGGCGGCGCCGGCAGGAGCCCCGGCCCCATCCGCTGCGCCATTGAACGACGCCCATGGCGATCACGATCACGGCGACTGAAAATCTGATCTCTCGCTGGAGTCGGTTCCTAGACGATTGGTAGGTGCCCAGTCGGTAGGTATCGTGATCGACCGGCACCCAGAGGTCAGCTCGCCGGAAGGCCGCAACCCGTCACCATCAACGCATGCCGTTCAGCCCATTCGTGAGCCCATAGTGCCTGCGACCTGCCCCGCAGCGCGCATTGCGCGGATCGAGCCCGCCGCTAACCGGTCCTAACGGTTGAGAACCGCGCGTGTGCTGGCCTCAGGGCTCAGGTCGAGGCGGCGCAACAGTTGCGCGTTGAGCGCCACGACGATCGTCGACAGTGACATGAGGATGGCGCCGACTGACATCGGTAAGACGAATCCGATCGGTGCGAGCACACCGGCAGCCAGCGGCACTGCGATGAGGTTGTATCCGGCGCCCCACCAGAGGTTCTGCTTCATTTTTCGGTAGCTGGCTCGCGACAGTTCGATGACCGACAGCACCAAGCGCGGGTCGGAGCTTGCCAGGATCACACCGGCAGAGGCGATGGCGACGTCGGTGCCGGCGCCGATCGCGATGCCGACGTCGGCCTGTGCCAACGCGGGGGCATCGTTGACGCCATCGCCGACCATCGCGACCTTCTTGCCCTCCTGTTGCAGCGCAGCAACTTTCGACGCCTTGTCTTCCGGGCGTACTCCGGCGAACACCCGATCTATGCCGAGTTCGTGACCTACCGCCTGCGCGACCGCTTCGGCGTCACCGGTGATCATGACCACCTCGACGCCGAGCTTGTGCAAGGCATCGACGGCGTCGCGCGACTCGGGGCGGATCTCGTCGGCCAGGCGGAGGCCGCCGACCACAGCACCGTCTCGGATGACGTGCAGGATGATCGCGCCCTCGTCGCGCCACGAGGTCGCCGCGTGAACCTCTTGCGCGCCGATCTCTTCGAGCAGGCGGGGGCCGCCCACGCGGATCTCGTGCCCGTCGACCGTGGCAGTCACGCCGACGGCGGGAGACGACGAGAAGCCTTTCGCGCGTGGCACAGTCAGTCCCCGCTCGTCGGCGGCTTTCACGATCGCTCGTGCCAGGGGGTGTTCACTGTCGGCTTCGGCGGCGGCCGCGAGGGCGAGCACGGAGTCGTCGTCGAGGTCGCCGCGGACCTCGATCGCGGTCACGGTTGGTTCGCCCTTTGTCAGGGTGCCGGTTTTGTCGAAGAGAACGGCGTCGACGGTGCGCATGCCTTCTAGGGCCAGGCGATCCTTGATCAGCACGCCTCCCCGCGCAGCGCGTTCGGTGGCGATCGAGACGACAAGTGGTATCGCTAATCCCAACGCATGGGGGCAGGCGATGACGAGCACGGTAATGGCTCTTATGACCGAGGCGTCGGGGTCTCCGACAATCGACCACGCCACGGCTGTGATGGCAGCAGTCCCCAGGGCAAACCAGAACAGCCACCCGGCCGCCCGGTCGGCGAGGCGCTGGGCTCGCGAGGACGAGTTCTGCGCTTCGGTAACCAGGCGCTGGATTCCCGCCAGGGCGGTGTCGTCACCGGTGGCGGTGATTTCGACCCGAAGCCCGGAATCGGTGGCGACAGTTCCAGCCGTCACCGCATCTCCGACGCCGCGGGCCACCGGCCGCGATTCACCGGTCACCATCGACTCGTCCATGTCCGCTCGCCCCTCGACGATTCTGCCGTCGGCGGGGATGCTGCCGCCGGGTCGGACGACTACCAGATCACCGACTTTTAGGTCGGCGGGCGACACGGTGATGATTCGTTCGCCGTCGACCTTTTCGGCCTCGTCGGGAAGCAGGGCCGCCAGGGAGTCCAGTGCGGAGGTGGTCTGAGCCAAGGAGCGCATTTCGACCCAGTGTCCGAGCAGCATGATGACGATCAGCAGCGCCAGTTCCCACCAGAACTCCAGTTCGTGGTGGAGCAGGCCCAGGCTCGCGCCCCAGGAGGCGAAGAATGCGACGGTGATGGCCAGCCCGATGAGCAGCATCATTCCCGGTTTTCGGGAACGGATTTCGCTGACGGCGCCGGTAAGGAAGGGACGTCCCCCGACGACATACATGACCGTGCCCAACAGTGGCGCGATCCAGCGGCCACCGGGGACGTCGGGTACTTCGTAGCCGAGCAGCATCGCGAACATGGTCGAGAACGCGATGACCGGGACGGCAATGATCAGGTTGATCCAGAAGAGCTTCCGGAACTGAGCCACATGATCGGCGCCGTGCCCGGCATGACCCCCATGGCCGGCATGGTCGTCGTGGTGGGGGCCGGAGTCGTGAACGGCGTGCTCGCCATGGCCCTCATGGTCGGCGTGAACGCCGGTGTGGGATGTCGCTAATGCGTGCTCGTCGTGGCTGGTCATGTTGTGCTCTCCTTGAGGAGTCTCACGTGTTCGTTCGCGCGGGTGCGTAGGAGCGAGGCGGCGTCAGTGCACCGCCGTTGCGGGTCATGACCGCACGAGGCGGGCGATGGCATCGGAGGCTTCGGTGAGTTTGGCATCGGCAGCGGGTCCCCCGGCGGCAGCAGCGTCTCGAACGCAGTGTCGGAGATGGTCGTCGAGCAGTGCCAGCGCGACGCTTTGCAGGGCCTTGGTCAGGGCGTCAGCTTGGGTGAGGATGTCGATGCAATAGCGTTCCCCCTCGATCATCCGACTGATGCCGCGGGCTTGGCCCTCAATACGTTTCAAGCGTTTGAGGTACTTGTCCTTATCGGTGATGTAGCCGTGGTGGACTGAACCCGATGCCGGGCAGTGGTCAGCGTCGTCGACGTGAGTCATGGCAACTCCTTCGGTCTGTGGGTTGGGAGGCCGGGGTTCGGCAGGTCAGTCACGCCGCGCTGGCGTACTTGTCGGGGTCTCGGTCGAAGCGCGGTCCACATCCTTTGCAGCAGAACCAATACCGTCGGCCTCGGTAGTCGCGGAATAGGCCCGCGGCTTCGGCGGCCGCCTTGTTCACCGGCGTGCCGGGCATGACCGGGCATGTTGTCTCGTCCGTTACGGGGTCGAGGAGGTTCGTGGTCCCCGGATTGATGACCGTCGTGTCGAGGTCTTGTGTTGAGCCGCTGCAGCAGCAGCTCGACGTCAGGTTCTTGTTGTCGGACATGAGTTCTCCTTGATGCAGAAGGGGTTCAGTGGGTAGGGGCAGAGGATGTGGATGTGGATTTGAAGCCGCGCAGTCGCAGGCTGTTGCCCATGACGAAGACGCTGGAGAACGCCATGGCCGCGCCGGCGAGCATGGGGTTGAGCATGCCCAGTGCAGCAACCGGTATGGCGGCAACGTTGTAGGCGAACGCCCAGAACAGGTTCGTCTTGATCGTCGATAGTGTCCTGCGGGACAGCCGGATCGCGTCGACGGCGCTGCGCAGGTCGCCGCGTACCAGGGTGATGTCGGAGGCTTCGATCGCGACATCTGTTCCGGTACCCATAGCCAGGCCGAGGTCGGCTTGGGCGAGGGCAGGCGCATCGTTGACGCCATCGCCGACCATCGCCACGGTCTTGCCCTCGGATTGCAGCCGGAGAATAACGTCGACTTTGTCTTTCGGCATCACCTCGGCGATCACAGTGTCGATGCCGACCTCGGCGGCGATCTGGCGGGCGACGGCTTCGTTGTCCCCAGTGAGCAGCACCGGCGTCAAGCCCATCTGGCGCATCTGTGAGATTGCCTGCGCACTGGTGGGTTCAACGGTATCCGCGACGACGAGTACGCCGCGAGCCTCACCGTCCCAGCCGACGGCGACCACCGTCTTGCCCCGCGCTTCGGCCGCTTCTTTCGCCTGCGCCAACTCTGGGCTGAGGTGTTGGGACCAGTCGGCGAGCAGTGATTCGCGCCCCACGACCACGGCGTGGCCGTCCACGATGCCCTGCACACCCTTGCCTTCGACATTGGCGAAATCCTCAGGGGTGGGCAGCGTCCCGAGTTCTTCGGTCGCAGCGACGGCGATTGCTTGGGCGATCGGGTGCTCTGAGGCGTTCTCCAACGCCCCTGCCAGCCGGAGCAGGTTCCCGCGGTCGGTTCCCGGGGCGGTGATGACGTCGACCAGGGTCATCTTGCCGGTGGTGACGGTGCCGGTCTTGTCCAGCACCACGGTGTCGACCTTGCGGGTGGACTCCAGCACCTCCGGGCCCTTGATCAGAACGCCCATTTGCGCGCCGCGACCGGTGCCCACCAGCAGTGCCGTCGGTGTGGCCAAGCCGAGCGCGCAGGGGCAGGCGATTACCAGCACGGCAACGGCGGCGGTGAAGGCGGCCGCGACCGGGAAGCCCGCGCCCAACCACGCTCCGAGTGTGATCACCGCGATCGCGAGGACGATCGGCACGAAGACACCGGAGATGCGATCGGCTAGCCGCTGGACCTGGGCTTTGCCGGTCTGGGCGTTCTCCACCAGCTGGGCCATCTGCGCCAACTGGGTGTCGGAACCGATGCGGGTGGCGCGTACCACCAGTCGCCCACCGGCGTTGACGGTTGCACCGACCACGGTGTCACCTGGGCCGACCTCCACGGGGACCGATTCGCCGGTCAGCATCGAGACATCGACCGCCGATGTCCCCGATACCACCACCCCGTCGGTGGCGATCTTCTCTCCCGGTCGCACGACGAACTCGTCGCCCACTATCAGGTCCTCGACGGCGATCTTCGTTTCCGCGCCGTCGCGCAGCACGGATACCTCCTTGGCGCCCATCTCTAGGAGGGCGCGCAGCGCCGCACCGGCCTGCCGTTTGGACCGCTTCTCGAAATAGCGCCCCGCAAGGATGAATGTTGTGACGCCAGCGGCGACTTCGAGGTAGATGTTGGCGGCGCCGTGAGACGGTGCGAGTGTCAGTTCGAACGGATGCTTCATTCCCGGGGTGCCGGCGGTCCCGAAGAACAGCGCGTACAGCGACCACAGGAAGGCCGACAAGGTGCCCAGGGAGATGAGCGTGTCCATCGTCGCCGTAGCGTGCCGCAGGTTGGCCCAGGCAGCGCGGTGAAACGGCCAGGCCGCCCAGACGATCACCGGCGCAGCCAACACCAGCGACGCCCACTGCCAGTAGGTGAATTGCAGCGTGGGGATCATCGCCATCGCGATGACCGGCACCGATAGCAGCACCGAACCGGTCAGCCGGTGGCGCAGGGACACCATGTCGGGGTCGTCGGTCTCGCCTGTCTCTCCGGGCGGGGCGGGCTTCTCCGGTGTGGGTAGCGCGGCGCTGTAGCCGGCATTTTCCACCTCGGCGAGCAGCTGCGCGGGATCGTATCCGTCGGGCACCGTGACGGTGGCCTTCTCGGTCGCGTAGTTGACTGTTGCCGCGACGCCATCGATCTTGTTGAGCGTGCGTTCGATGCGGTTGGCGCAGGAGGCGCAGGTCATTCCTCCGATGCGGAGCTCAATGCTCGGGCCGGACACGGGCGTCGACGTCGTCATGTGTGCCAGTGCCTTTCAGTTTTCTAGGTGGACGGAGGTCGTCAGTGCCCGCCGGCATGGCCGGCGTCGCGCGACGGTTCTGGCGCGGGCTGATTGGTGGCGCCGCGTGCGGCGTCGACGACGAACGTGGCGGTGTGCACGGTGTCGTCGACCTTGAAGTCGAGGTAGAGCAGGTAGCGACCGGCGGTGGGTGCGGTCGCTGCGAACGTCACCGCAGGCCCGCCAGTGCGGTCCCCCACCGGTTCAGCGCCCTCAGGGTGCACGTGCAGATACGCCATGTCACCTTCACGCAGCGCGACGAGGTGCCCGTATGCCCCCAGGTAGGGCTGCAATGTCGTCACCGGCTCGCCGTCACGGATGATTCTCGCTGTGAGCTGCTTCGAGACGCCGGCGGTGAGCGCACCGTCGAGTTCCACGGTGTAACCGGCAATTTCATCCACGGTGCGTGTGGTCATCGGGGGCGACGGGGCCAACTCGCCGGCCAGGTCGACCGTGCGGGTAAGCGTGAGTTTGGTGCTGCTGGCCTGGGCGGGCTGAAAGTCCGCGAACACCCGGTAGGCCCCGGCGGCCTTCCACATCCAGGGCGTCGACCATATGCCGGTTGCCCGATCCAGGACCGGGTGGACGTGCGCGAAATGCTGACCATCAGAACGGACGACGATGAGATGCAGCTGCTTGTCGTGCACAGTCGCGTAGTCCAGCAGCGGCGTGCCGCTGGGACCAGCAATGGTGAAGCTCAACCTGCCACGATCGTTGGGTGCTCCGGGTCCCCGTACCGCGCTGAGCGTGTATCCGTCTTGGGCGAGTGACAACCCCGGCGGATCAGCGGACAGAGGTGATACCGGCAACGCCTGCTCGGTCGGCGCGCTGTGATCAGCCGCGGGCTCAGCGCCAACGTGCTGAGTGGCCGTCACCGCGGTGTCGGGGACGACCGCCGCGGCGGTGACGTACGCAGCCGTGAACGCCACCGCCAGTCCGGCACCGAAAGCGGCCAACCGTCCTGCAGCGTTCATACGACCCGCACCGCCGAATAGCCGGCCTCGTCGACCGCACGCAAGATCTGGGCGTCATCGACGGGACCGCTGGAGGTCACGATCAGAGTGCCCGCCGTGGCGCTGACCTCGACGTCTTGAACACCGGCGACCCCGCTGACTTCTTCCCGCACTGACAGCTCGCAGTGCCCGCAGGTCATTCCTGTGACGGCGTACGTGACCGTGTTCATGACCGAACTCCCATCTTCGCTCTCGGTAGTACCCCTACCGGGTATGCGTACATCAAGGTATACCCCCAGAGGGTATGTTGCAAGGGTGGGTTTTTCGGGCTCTTGCTGATGCCGCGTCGACGCAGGCCGAGGCATTCCCGACGAAGGGAGAGACGAATGGTGATGCGAACGTTGCACGTCGGGGATGACGGCTGGCCGCTCATGGGCGAGGTCATCGGCCGCGGCGAGCTGATCATCATGCTGCACGGCGGTGGGCCCGATCACTACAGCATGCGGCCGCTTGCCACCCGCCTTGCTGGCCGGTATCGCGTTGCGCTGCCCGATATTCGAGGATATGGAGCGCATCGCGATGCCCCGATCCGACGTTGCACCTCTGGGATCAGTACGTCACCGACACTGTCGCGATCATGCACGCGCTCGACGCCACGTCCACCCACCTTGTCGGCGCCGGCCTCGGCGGCACGATCGCTCCTTACGGACATGCCTCCAACACCCCCGGATCGCCCGGTCCGCGGTCATCATCAGTGCTGAAGCCATCGAGGACGACGACGACAAGGCCGCAGACGCAAAGCTGATGGACCGCTTCGCCGACCGCGCCCGCGCCCGCGGTCTACAGGCCGCCTGGGAGCTGTGTGTTCCTCACCTGCAGCCGCTTATTGCCAACCTCGTCACCAAGGCCATTCCGCGCGCTGACGCCCAAAGCGCCGCTGCCGCAGCGGCAATCGGTCACGATCGGGCCTTCGCCACAGCCGAGGAACTCCGGCGCATCAACACCCCGACGCTCATCATCGCCGGCGATGACCCACGTCACCCCGCGCAACTCGCGTGCACCCTCGTCGACGTCCGTCCGCAGGGAGTACTCGCCGAGGCCACAATGTCCGACCTGCTCGTCAACGCTGACGACATCGCGCACGCCTTCGGCCCGACAATCGAACAGTTCCTCGCCACCACGTCGGACCCCGGATACTTAAGGCGATCGACAACAGCGCCGCAGCTCCAGCCGTCAGCTGTAGCAGGCTTTCCCACTATCGGCCTTGATGGGGCGGCGCCCGCCGGCGATTTTGGCTCAACGTGCACAGGGCGATGCACGTGGCGATCGACCGCGTGGTTGAACTCTCGATGAGCCACCGGAACTTCTCTTGTGCCGTCACAAGCGATGGGCCTTCCCAGTCGACGAGGTACCCGCCGCGGATACAACCGCAAAGTACCCCTCGGGGGTATCCCCGCACAATGTGCGACCCATCGGATGTCCTCGCAAACCCGAGACGCCAGCCCTTAGTGCCAGCTTTATCGAATCTTCATCGAAGGACTAAGAAAGCCAAACGACTCACGAGCACACTCAAAGGCATACCCGTGAACGGTGAACCGTCGCCCGCGACCGGCCCTCGCGGCGCACCAGGCGGTGCCCCGCCCGTTAGCCGATGACGACAACCCGATACGGAGAGCCCCATTCATGCCGCAGACAGGCTGCCCCCCAGCGTTTCGAGCGACGACGCACTGGCTGCGCACGACCGTCCTCGCGGCGGCGGTGCTGCTGATCGCGACCGCCTGCACCTCATCACCGACGGCGGCGCCCACTCCCGACGTCATCACCGACAAGGGCACGCCCTACGCAGACTTGCTCGTACCGAAACTGGAAGCGTCCGTCACTGATGGTGCCATCGGCGTCGCTGTCGATGCCCCCGTGACCGTTACCGCCGGCGACGGTATTCTCGGCCAAGTGTCGCTGACCAACGAGGCGGGCGAACTTGTCGACGGGCAACTGGGCCCCGACCGCGTTACATGGTCATCGGCGGAACCGCTGGGCTACAACAAGCAGTACACCCTGCAGGCGCAAGCACAAGGGCTTGGCGGAACGACAAGCACCAGCGCAACATTCGAAACCCATTCCCCCGAAAACCTGACGATGCCCTACGTCTTGCCCAATGACGGCGAAACAGTGGGCGTGGGTCAACCCATTGCGATTCGCTTTGACGAGAACATCACGAACCGGGTTGCGGCGCAGCAGGCGATCACCGTGACCACGAACCCACCGGTTGAGGGCGCCTTCTACTGGCTCAGCAATCGTGAAGTCCGCTGGCGCCCCGCCGAGTACTGGGAGCCCGGAACGAAGGTTGAGGTGTCAGTCAAGGCTTACGGAGTCGACTTCGGCGACGGGCTCTTCGGCCAGGATGACGTCACCACACGCTTCACAATCGGCGACCAAATCATCGCCACCGCCGATGACGCCACCAAGACGATGACCGTGCGGCGCAACGGCGAAGTCGTCAAAACCATGCCGATCTCCATGGGCAAAGCCAAAACGCCCACCGACAACGGCGCCTACATCGTCGGCGACCGCTACTCATTCCTGGTGATGGATTCGTCCACCTACGGAGTCCCCGTCAACTCACCCGACGGGTACCGCACCGAAGTCGAATGGGCCACCCAAATGTCCTACAGCGGCATCTACGTGCACTCAGCGCCGTGGTCGGTGGGTAGCCAAGGCATCGCCAACGTCAGCCACGGATGCCTCAACGTCAACCCGGCCAACGCCCGCTGGTTCTACGACAACACCCGACGCGGCGACATCGTGGAAGTCATCAACACAACCGGCCCCACACTGTCGGGAACCGACGGCCTCGGCGACTGGAACATCCCCTGGGAGCAATGGAAGGCCGGAAACGCCAACGTCTGAGCATCGGAAGTTCTTGACACCGAGCCGACATGGCTTCAATGCCCGGCGAATCTGAAAACCATTACTCCGCAGTGCATTTGAGGTCATTTCTGAGACGTCGTTGCCGTACGGGCGGTTGCCGGCGTGACTGGAGCCACCGACTCCCCGATAACCGATGGCGGCGCGTACCGCCGACGAGGCTTCGAATAACCGCTCGGGGCAGAATTGTTGCTGACGCCCGACGACGGCCTATAGAGCTCGTTGCCGAGAAGCTCGCACATTTGAGTCCGCGCACCATTCACGCGCGTCTTCCCGACCGTGAAACGGGTTTAAGTCCATACTTGCCGCATTCGAAGCGAACGGCCGCAGCGAATTTCACCACTGTAATTATGTGGCTGGTGTTACTGGTGGGGCTTTTGTGAGTTACGCTTTTCTACGTAGGAGCTACGTATTTTTGGTGCTGCGCCCTACGTATGCGATCAGCCCCGCTATTGGTGCGTGAAGTAACTCACCGCCGGGCGCACCGAGGAGAAGACATGGGATTACACGTCCGGAGCAAGGGTGCGGCAATTGCTAGCACTGACCGCTGCGACCCGGCAATCCTTGTTGCGGGACGCGTTCGACGGCTCCCCGGTGTGATCGCTATCGTCGTCTTGCTTTTCCTCGCGTGCGCACCGGTCGCGTCGGCCCAACCTGCCGCCGGGCCGTGGGACCCATTACTTCCGAAGATACCGAGCGCGGGCGCTCCCGGCGATCCGGTTGCCATCGCGAACGCATCGCTGCAGGCAACGGCCATGGCGACGCAGACGGCCATGAATATGGGTCGCAGCTTCCTCAGCAGCCTGGGAATCGTCAGCCCCGCCGCGGATCCGTCGACGAGCGTGCGCGGAAATCGGGTCAATGGTGCGCAAGCGATCGAGTACGTGATTCGCAGGGCGGGAACGCAAATCGGTGTTCCCTACTCGTGGGGTGGCGGAAGCCTCACCGGTCCAAGCCGCGGCGTCGACCAGGGAGCAGGCACCGTGGGCTTTGACTGTTCAGGCCTGACACGGTTCGCGTTCGCCGGCGTCGGTGTTCTGCTCCCGCGATGGTCCGGTGACCAGTACGACGCCGGCCGAAAGGTGCCGCCCTCCCAAGCGAAGCGGGGCGACTTGCTGTTCTGGGGGCCGGGCGGGAGTCAGCACGAAGCAATCTACCTGGGCGGCGGTCAAATGATTGAGGCACAGCAGACCGGCGTCCCGATCAAGGTCTCCCCAGTGCGAACAGGGGGCATGACACCCTACGTCGTCCGGATTATCGAGAGCTGACCGCGAGGCCCAATTAGCACGCCCGCAGAGCCATTCACCTCAGCGGGTGACCGAATCAACCGACGAGACAGTAGCCGATGCCGCGGACAGTGCGGACGTAGCGCGGGCAGGTGGGGTCGTCCCCGAGCTTGCGACGGAGATTGCCGACATGCACCCCCAGAGCAGCCCGACCGCCGGGATGCGAGGCTCCCCAGAGACTCTCCTGGAGTCGCCGGCACGTCACGGGTTCGCCCGGATTGTCCGATAGTGCCCGCAGGATCGCGAACTCTGTCCGAGTGAGCTGTACAACATTTCCTCGCTGGTACACCCGCCGAGCCGCCACATCGACCACGAGGTCGTCGATCTGCCGTCGCTGCGTATCGCCGGCCGCACCGCACACGCCGATGTGCCTGAGCGCGCGTCTAATTCGTGTACTCAGCATCTCCGAGTCGCCGATCGCCACCACTGCGACACGTGACACCAGCGGCGCCATCTCTGCATCAGTAAGCGCGACTACGCCACCGTGTGCCACCTGACGAACACGGTCAAGGACAGCAGCACCCTGGTCCGTTGGCCCTACGCAGACCACTACCACGTCGGGGTCAACGACACGCAAAGCGGTGAGTGCTGCGGTTTCCGAGCATGCGACCGTAACGGCGAAATCTCCGGCGTGCATACGGTGGGCCAGCATGTCGGCGTAGATGCGTCGCGGCTCAACGAGCAGAACGCGGATGCGGCCGGCGGCCGCCACCGGAGATGCGGCACTACCCAGTCCGAGGTGTGACTCGATGGTCGTGGCAGCCTCCTGTCGACGTCGCGCATCGCGGGTACTGGATTGCGTACGCGGGTTCTGACAACCAGCATATCGTGATCTACGTTGTTACTACGTAGATCACAGCCCGGGCGTCCCGCATGTCGTCGACTATCCGCTTTCAGCGCGTGTTCTCGCGACATCCGATGTCGGCTATTTGGGTTTCAGTCGACCGCGTCGATGTCTTCGCCGCCGCAATCGTGCCGGCTGTCGTCAGGTCCTCAGTGGTGGCAGAGCAGCTGGATGAGAGCTGGTGTCGCAAGCATGGCGATGATCGCGGCAGCTAAGCAGATACGGTGGCGCCATCGCACATGGCGGCGCGTGGGGGTGACCAATCGTTCCGCTCGAGCGACGACCGCCGTTCCCGCTGCGGCGAGGCCTTCGTGCACAGGAGGTTGATGTCCGGCCAGAGCAATCAGCCCGGCAAGCAGAGGGCGAGTGCCGACGCGCCGCGCGGCGGTATCGTCGGCGCACATCTCCAGCAGTTCTGCCACAGAATGGCGTGCCGTAGCGAAAAGTGGCAGGCGGGGCAAAGTGACGGCGAGGGCACGCAGCCCCATGAGGATGTGGTGGTGGCGCCCCGAGATGTGGGCATTTTCGTGTGCCAGAACCGCTTTCAGTTGCGACCGGTTCAACGTCTTGATGGCCGCGGAGGTGACGATAATGGTGTTCAGGCGGCCGCCCACACAATAGGCGGCGGGCCGGTCGGCGTCCACGACGACCACGTTGGGGTGACCGGTGGGCCGGCCAATGATCCGCGCGGCATGTGCGTGCTCGTGACTCCGCGCGCGTAGGCGGGACAGGCTACGGCTCATCCGGAGTCCTCCGAACCCCAACGTCAGGGTCCCCATACCGATGAGGGCAACAGATCCGATCCTGCCCGCCATCGGTGTGTGTTCGGAAAATCCGAACAGTTCAAGACACAGCGTCACCACCGCGCCGGTGCGAATACTGTCCGCCGTTGCGCCGATGACCATCGAGACCGCGACCAGCCAAGCCGCCAGGGTTGCGGCGACCGTGATTAGCCATGCGGCGACTCCCATGTGAGGGCTGATTCCCTGGCCGGTCATCCGCCGCAGAACCGGAGGAGCCAACCACGCAAGCGCACCCCCGTAGAGCAGCAGCCACAGCGCCGTAGTCATCATCGTCGCCCCCTACACGTAGCCGCCTTCAGTTGCGCCCACTGCTCCGCGCTCATCTGATCGACCACGAAGCCCAACACCGCACTGGTATCACCGGCGCAGTCGACAGCAGCCCGCATCAACCGCGCTGAACACCCCTCGTGGCCCATCGATGCCGGGTATATATAGCCTTTCCCACGGCGCTGAGTCCTCAGCCGACCCTCGCGGTACAGGTTGTCCATCGTCGGCATCACACTGGTGCAGGACTGGCGCTTCCGGGAGATCTCGTCGAAGCCGTCGCCCACTGTGATGGGCCCCGCGCAATCCCACACGCAATCCATGACTACTGCGTTGGGGTCGCCGAACCCTCGCTGCTCCATTCCGTGCCACTCCTGCTGTCCACGACGAGCTGGAGTGCTTTGCCCATCGACCCCTACCAGACCCCCAATGTAGCGCCCGACCTCGAAAGTTCCGATTCGCCGCACCCGGCGTTCATGGCCTCGTCAGTGCATTCCACGCCGCCGTGCGGGCGGAGCCGATCACGCACGGGAGCTGTCAACTGGGCATCAGCTTCGCCGCAGCGCTGACAGACGATGATTGAGGGGCCGCCTGCGGGTTGTGCACGGAGCCTTGCAGAGTCGTTACCGACTTGAGACTGTGACAGGCGTTTCCCTGGTGCGCAAGTGATGTACGTTTCAACTGCCTACTATCGTGCTCCGTACTTTGCTGGGCAGTAGGTCCGATCCGAGAATGCCGTGCGCTGTCCCTCGCTCGGTGGCCCGACGACGCTCAACCCAAGTGAGGAGATCCGATGCGTTGCCTCACTTCACTTCTCACTCTCTGCGCACTGATGTCGACGCTGATGCTCAGCCCTTCAGGTATCGCGGCTGCCGAACATGACGGCGCACCTGACGGCGACAGCAAGGACATTCCGTCCCTGGTTGCGGCTGTCGCCGAGGCGAATCAGCGGGTAGCCGATGTCGGTGCCGATATCCAGATCAAGCAAGAGGGCGTCAACAGGGCCCTCGTCGAGATTGCTGCTGCTCGCGACATTCTCGCGGACGCGCAGCGTGAGGTTGCCGCCAGTGAGCAGGGGCTCGCCGACAGTCAGGTGGCGATCGACGCCGCGCAACAACGCTTCGATCAGTTCGCCGCATCGATGTATATGAACGGGCCGTCGGGTGCGCTGCCACTGGCAAATGGGCCGGAGGAAATCCTTGCTGGAGCCTCGACGCAACAGAGCCTGATCATCAGCTTCCAGAAGGTCAGGGATGACCTCGTGCGCAGGCAGACCGATCACGCCAACAAGCTCTCAACCGCGACGGCTGTCCGGGCGCGCGCTGAGGGCGCCGCCGCCGAGGCGCAGCGCCGCCAGGACGACGCGGTCACCGCCCTTCAGGAGGCGCAGCAGACCTTCGCGGCACGGCAGGACGAAATCAATAGGCTTGCCGCCGAACGTGACTCGGCGCAAGCCCGACTCGGTGCCATCCCGCCGGTAGCAGGGACCGCGACTGCGCCCACGGTTCCTCAACCCGGCGCCGCGCAGGCACCCGGCGACCAGTGGGACCGAAGTGACTCTTTGCCGGCCGACAATTCTGGCGCCGGCCTCTGGGACACCACGCTGCCGATGGTGCCCAGCGCCAATGTGGCCGGCGACCCGGTAGCCATCATCAACGCGATCCTCAAGATCATGGCGACCTCGGTGCAGCTGACTGCCGACATGGGCCGAAAGTTCCTTACCAAACTGGGCATTCTCTCCCCGGCGGCCGCCGCCGCAGATCCCGGCATCACCAATGGACGCATCCCCAGCCTGAACGGCCGGCAGGCCTCTGAGTTCGTGATCCGACGCGCCATGTCACAACTGGGAGTTCCCTACTCGTGGGGCGGCGGCAACGCCAACGGTCCCTCTCGGGGCATCGATCAGGGAGCCAACACCGTCGGCTTCGACTGTTCCGGGCTCATGCTGTACGCCTTCGCCGGCGTCGGCATCAAGCTCGACCACTATTCCGGATCGCAGTACAACGCCGGCCGCAAAGTTCCGTCATCGCAGATGCGACGTGGTGATCTAATCTTCTACGGCCCCAACGCCAGCCAGCACGAGTCCATGTATCTCGGTGACGGCATGATGCTCGAAGCTCCCTACACCGGGTCCGTCGTCAAGATTTCCCCCGTGCGCACCTCCGGCATGACACCCTACGTCACGCGCTTGATCGAGTACTGACACCTCACAGCGAGCGCTGTGGCGGTTGCACCGTTAACGCATCAGTCCGCCCCAGCGTGACCGCTGTGAACGGGCTCCTCCAATGCCTCACGCCGCTCGCTGCGGCGCTGCGGCGCTGCGGCGCGGAACAGAGCCGTCGCGCTGGCGATGGCGGCGGCCCACAGCACGACGACAACGGCGCACAGGATCAGCCACGTTTGCCACCCGAGGCTGTTCGGGCAGACGTCCATCAGCCAGCGCATGCAAGGCCCTCCTCCACAGTGAGCGTCACTCAGCTGCAGGATGGAATCGGTATGAGTCTCGTAAAGATCTGCTGAAGATTGCGCCGTTCCGGCAGTCGTGCGGCGCCGCGGCCGCTTCGGCGGGCACCATGTGGAGCATGGAGCACCACCCGGGTAGATCGCCTGAGCAGGCGAAGGGATACCGCGCGCTGGTCGTCGACGACGAACTGCCGCTGGCCGAAGTGGTGGCTAGCTATCTGGAACGCGATCAGTTCGAGGCCGTGGTGGCCGGAAACGGTGTCGACGCTATCGCTGTCGCGCGCGACTTCGATCCCGATGTCGTCATTCTCGACCTTGGCCTGCCCGGCATTGATGGACTGGAAGTGTGCAGACAGTTGCGCACGTTTTCCGACGCCTACGTCGTCATGCTCACCGCTCGTGATACCGAACTCGATACAGTCCTCGGTCTCACTGTCGGCGCCGACGACTACATCACCAAACCCTTCAGCCCGCGCGAGCTTGTGGCGCGCGTGCGGGCCATGCTGCGGCGGCCCCGCGTCCTGCAATCGGCCACCGCAACCGCCGAACGTGAGGTGGCACCACCGCGTCGGTTCGGTGCGCTGAGTGTCGACGTCGCCGCCCGTGAGGTTGGCATCGACGATGAACAGATCTTGTTGACCCGCACAGAGTTCGACATCCTCGAAGCGCTCTCAGGCCGGCCGGGCATTGTGCTGAGTCGGCGTCAACTTCTCGAAATTGTTCGCGACGGGCCCTGGGTCGGCAACGAGCACCTCGTCGACGTCCACATCGGGCACTTGCGGCGCAAACTCGGCGATGATGCCGCACGCCCGCGCTACATCGCCACGGTGCGAGGTGTGGGATATCGGATGGGGACCGGACAGTGACTCCCCCGCCTGCGTCCACAGCTCGCCGACGTCGACGGAGGGGCCGTCCTGGTATCGGCTTGCGGCTGCTGGCGGCCCAAGCGATTGTGCTGGCAGCCGGGGCCGTGACGACCGCGGTGGTGGCCGCCGTCGTCGGACCTCCGCTGTTTCGCGAGCATCTTCACCGCGCGGGGGTGCCGATGAACTCGCCAGAGGAAGTCCACGCCGAGGAGGCCTACGGCTACGCGACGGTGATGTCCATCGGGGGCGCCCTGGCGGTGTCGGCACTGGCTGCGCTTGCCGTCAGCTTCTACGTCAGTCGACGGCTCCAACGGTCCGTCACCGAGGTTGCCTCCGCTGCCACCGATGTCGCTCAAGGGAATTACGATGTCCGCGTGTCATCGCCGCGCCTCGGCGACGATTTCGACGCACTCTCCACTGCCTTCAACCAGATGGCTTCCCGGCTCCAAACCGTGGATTCGACAAGACAGCAGCTCTTTGGAGACTTGGCGCACGAGATCCGCACACCGGTCGCGGTGCTAGAGGCCTATATTGAGGCACTCGAAGACGGGGTGCGCACTTTGACGCCGCAGACGGCAACCATGCTGCGTGACCAAACCCGCCGGCTGGTGCGATTCTCCAATGACGTCGCCGCCTTGGCCAAGGCCGAGGAAAGTTCAGTTTCCATGTCGTACGCCAACATTGACGTCGACCGCTTGACACACCGATGCGTCGCCGCGGCGCAGGAACGCTACGACAACAAGGGAGTCGCACTACGCGTACGCCTCCAGAAGGCGCTACCGCCGTTGTGGGCCGACGAGCAACGACTCTCCCAAGTCCTGGGCAATCTGCTGGAAAATGCGTTGCGGCACACGCCTTCCGGCGGCTCGGTCGAAGTCAACTGTGTCCGCGACGGCGACCGGTTGAGGATCGCCGTCGCCGACACCGGTGAAGGGATTGCCGCCGAGCACGTCAACCGGGTGTTCGAGCGGTTCTATCGGGCAGACTCCGCCCGCGACCGCGAGCACGGCGGCGCCGGTTTAGGGCTCGCCATCGCCAAAGCGCTGGTCGAGGCCCACGGCGGAGCCATCTCCGTAGCGAGCGCGGGCCCCGGCGGCGGCGCAACATTCACCCTCGCCATGCCGATCACCCCGGAGCGCACCGAGCAAACCCCTGTCACGGCTGACTCAGCGCGAATCTGACCGGCAGGCGCCGCAACTCGCTACTTGTCCAGCATGCCCTGCATCGTGTCGATCTCCGCTTGCTGAGAGGACACGATGTTGCGCGCCATCTCCACCGCCGCGGGGAACTGGCCGTTGTCGATCTCCTGCTGCGCCATCATGATTGCGCCCTTGTGATGGGCGATCATCTGCGTTAAGAAAAGTCGGCTCGCCTCCGCGCCCTGCGCGTTCTGCAGCGCAGCCATGTCGGCTTCCGACATCATGCCGTGACCGCTGCCGCCCATACCAGGCATCTTGCCCATGTCGCGGCCGGGCATCTGGTGAGCAGGCATGTCGTGGCCAGGCATAGCGGTGCTGGTCGCAGGTGCAGGCGAGGACGACGCCCCCCACTCCTGGAGCCAACCCTGCATCTGCTCGATCTCGGGGCCTTGAGCATTCTTGATCTCGTCAGCGAGTGAGATGACCTCGGGATCGATGCTCTGCTTGCCGAGAAGCATGTCGCTCATCTCGATCGCCTGCTGGTGATGAGGAATCATGCCTTGGGCGAACGTCACATCAGCGTCGTTATGGGTAGCGTCGCTGCTGGCAGCGCTGGGCGAGGCCGATGGTGCCGCCGGGCTGCTGGTCGATGACTGAGAGTCGGTTGTCGCATTCGAACAGGCGCTGACGAACAGGGCCGCCGCCGCCATCGCCGCAAACCCAGTTCGGTATCGCTTGTGCTGCATCGCACATCCCTTCTCATACATCTTCCTGACACCATGCGTCCACACACACGGCAAGCGCTCTCGCCGCCTCGGTCCAGCCTCAGGACTCCGCGTATGGGTCGGTTCGAGTTCCGATGAAGATTCGATGAAGACGCCTCACCAACCCGTCGGTACGCGCCGCGCGCTCGGGCGATCCAGCGTCACGCCGCAGCCGGTTCAGTCATTGCCCGCGACCGGAAGGAGTCAGTGTGCAGCTCGGTAGATTCATGCCGCAATCTGACCGAAGCCTTGGCCTGCCCGCACGCCGCGATCAGTCGATCGGCAGCCGCCGCCGCAACGCCTCCAAGAGCTGGGTAACCGTCGGCAAACCCATCAAACCGGCGTCGGTCTGATATAGCCGGCACGCCAACTCCATCACCGGCACCGCATCGTCAAAAGCGTCTATGCCATCGACGAGAATCGTTGGAGAGCCCGCGAACGACAAGGCCGCCGCCTCATCATCCGTAGCGACCCGCCGATACGTGATCTCGACGTTGACTAGTCCGGCTGCTGCCGCGCCCACAAGGGCACCGGCTTCCTGCCAATTCGGACACCCTTCGAAATAGACGATCTCCACTCTCATGTGCCAATGGTGCGCGTAACAAGCCGGTGATGTCATCGGCAGGGGGCATCACCGCCAACCACGGACATGTCTCGCACCAGCAGAACTGGTGGCCCGGGGAAGGTCTCACCGGTTTAGAAGCGGGGACATGGCGCCTACGCGACTCGCGTCATCGAGTTAGCGCCGGGCCTGCAGATCACTCTCATTCTTTGGATAGTTGCATATATTGCAATGTTTGCATATGTTTGATTTTGGAGGTGGTTGCGGTGGCTGCAATAGGTGCTCTAGCTCTGTATTTGATGTTCGTCGCACTCGGGTTCGGCTGGCGGAGTTGGCGCCAGTATCGGCTTACTGGTTCCACCGGCTTCCACGGAATCAGCGGCCGGCCCGGCTCACCGGAATGGGCCGCCGGCGTCGGTTTCGTTGTGGCCATGGTGCTCGGTCTCCTCGCGCCGGCTTTGCAGGTGTTTGGCGTGCTAGCCCCAATCGCCGCTTTCGAGGCCTGGGGGCTTCAGGCATTGGGGTCCGTGTTGGCACTCGGGGGTCTCGCCGGAACGCTGTACGCGCAGAACGACATGGGCGATTCGTGGCGGATAGGCGTCGATCCGCAGGAGTCTACGACCCTGGTGCGCCGCGGCGCGTTCGCGGTTGTGCGCAACCCGATCTTCACGGCGATGCTGTCGTTCGCGACCGGCGTGGCGTTGATGGTCCCGAATGTGTTGGCGCTGGCTGCATTGATTCTTCTGGTCGTGGCGATCGAATTGCAGGTCCGCGTGGTGGAGGAGCCATACCTCGTTCACACGCACGGGGACGCCTACCGGTCCTATGGTCAAGCCGTCGGCAGGTTTCTTCCCGTTCTGGGACGTTTTCCTAGGTCCGTTGGTGGTGAATCCCGCTAAGCGGGCGCCAGCAGAATCTGCGCCAGCCGCGTGGTCGTTTCCACGCCGTCGTCGTAGGCGCCTTCGCCGTTGAGCGAGTTCATGATCGCCAATGTGTAGCGTTGTCGAGGGCCGGCGAAACCGACGCTGTTGACGACCCAGCCGCCCTGTTCTTGGGACCACCCGTTCTTGTTGCCGGGAGTCATGGCCGCGCCCGCTCCCCACACTCCCCACTGCTGGTTGGCGTCGAGGTGTTGCATCTCCGACACAATGGCCGCGGTTTGGGCCGCAGGCAAGCTGGTGAGGGTGTAGTTCATCAGCCGGTCGAGGTCTTCGCTCGTGGCCTTTTGGAAACCCCAGTACGGGTAGGTGCCGCTGAAACCCTGCTGCGGTTGCAGGCTGGTAAGTCCGTACGTGGCGAAATTGCGGTTGAACGCCATGTTGTCGGGTCCGCTGTAGCGTTCCCAAAGCGTATCGGCAGCGTCGCTGTCCGATGAGTGCATCATGTTGGCCATGAGTTGGCGGTCGGCTGGGGTCAAGGCGATCTGGCCGGCGCGAGCCCGAGTCAACAGATCAACCACCATCGCTAGCTTGATAGTGGATGCGGTCCACATCATCGTGGTAGCCGCGTCGTTGCGGTGAGCCTGTCCGGTCGTCCGGTCGCGAAGCACGTAGCCCACCGTGCCAGGACGAGTAGCGAGGTAGGCGTCTGCCTGTGCGATGCGCTGTCCGATCTCAGCGGTGGCGACGGGTGTCGGCGCGCAGAGCAACACGGTCATAGCGACAAGTCCGGTGACGACGGCTCTCACGCGCGTAGCTTGTCAGCCCCACGGGCATCAGGGCCGACGGCACGCCGGGTAAGCACCGGTTCCTACTATCCATCTCCGCACATGCAGAGCCGGCGGATGGTAGGGGTGCCGTCGCGAGGCAGCCCGAGGTCGGCTCGTGTCCCGTTCGACGTAGGCAGCCCTGCGCTCCCTTTGCACGCCGGCCCCGTGCAGCCCCTCCTCTCTCCGACATATTAACGTCCGTTAGTATGTTCGGATGAGCGAGCCGCGGCTTGATCACTGCGATCTGTTGTGCTTGGACCTGCCCCATGCCGAGCGAATTCGTTCCCGGCTACCGTCACTCGTCGACGCCGAATCACTGGCAACCGCGGCGCGGGCTCTGAGCGACCCGACGCGACTGACGATCGCCTCAGCGCTGCTCGACGGCGAGGAACTGTGTGTATGTGACATGGCCTGGGTGGTCGGGCAGTCGCAGAACCTCGTATCCCACCACCTGCGGCAGCTCAAGATCGCCGGTCTGGTGACTTCTCGGCGGCAAGCCCGGATGGTGATGTACCGACTCACCGACCGCGGCCGATCCTTGACCGAGGCCGTGCTGGCGCACGGTTACCGTCAACCGGCCTCCAAGGCACGCCATGTCTGACCCATGCTGCGGGCCCGCGGCCAATGGAGTCGACACCGAGCCCGGATCGGGACCGGACAAGTGGTGCGGAGTCCGCGAACTGCAGCTGGCGGCCCTGGCGGCGGCGTTGCTCCTCGGCGGCTGGGCGTTGCACCGAAGCGGTCTTTCCTCCATCGGCTTGGGACTTGAGCTCGCGGCGGTTGCCGCCGGGGCCGCAACGTTCGCGCCCGGAGCCGTTCGCAGTCTTCGACACGGCCGCGTCGGCGTTGGCACGCTGATGACGATCGCCGCGGTCGGCGCCGTGGCGCTTGGACAGGTCGAAGAAGCCGCGCTGCTGGGAATCCTGTTCTCCATCGCCGAAGGACTCGAGCACTACGCCGTCACCCGAACCCGCCGAAGCCTGCGCGCCCTGCTGTCGCTCGTGCCGCCAACGGCGACCGTGATCCGCGACGGCCACGAAACCCCTGTGCGCCCAGACGATTTGCTCATCGACGACGTGATGGTGCTACGGCCAGGAGACCGCGCCGCCACCGACGGCGTCATCACCTCCGGTCGCACCAGCTTGGACGTGTCGGCGATCACCGGAGAATCGGTTCCAGTCGAGGCGGGACCCGGCAGCGAGGTGCATGCCGGTGCGATCAACGGCGGTGGAGCGGTCGAAGTCGCCGTCACCGCCGTCGCCGCCGAAAGCTCGCTGGCCCGCATCGTTCACATCGTCGAACAGGCTCAGGAGCGCAAGGGTGCGGGTCAGCGGTTGGCGGACCGGATCGCCCGCCCTCTCGTCCCAACAATCATGGTCCTGGCCGCAGCAGTTGCGGCGATTGGCGCGCTGGTGGGCGAGCCGATGCTGTGGCTCGAACGCGCACTCGTGGTCCTCGTCGCCGCCTCACCCTGCGCCCTGGCCATCGCGGTGCCACTCACCGTCGTCGCCGCCGTCGGCGCTGCCAGCCGACAAGGCGCCCTCGTCAAGGGAGGCGCCGCCGTCGAGGAACTCGGACGCATCGCCGTGATTGCCCTTGACAAGACGGGCACCCTGACCCGAAACAGCCCGCAAGTGATAGAGACGGTGACCGCCAGCGGCGTCAGCGAGGCCGAAGCCCTGCACCTCGCCAGCGCAGTCGAGTCCCGTAGTGGGCACCCACTGGCCCGGGCAATTACCGACGCTGCAGGCCCCGACATCGTCGCGGCTGAAGACGTGAGAGCCGTTGTCGGCCATGGCATGAGTGGCCGCGTCGAGGGTCGCAGGATCCGTTTGGGGAAGCCGGGCTGGGTCGCGGCCGGAGAATTCGCCGCCGACGTCGTGCGCCTCCAATCGGCCGGGGCGACAGTGGTCCTGCTCGAATGCGACGCCGTGGTGGTGGCGGCGATCGCAGTCCGCGACGAGCTGCGCCCCGAAGCGCCGGAAGTGGTACGGCAACTACACGAGCTGGGCATCACCACCGCGATGCTGACCGGCGACAACTCCCGCACGGCAATGGCCGTGGCCGAAGCCGCCGGCATCACAGTCGTGCACGCCGACCTGCTTCCCGAAGACAAAGCACGCCTGCTGTCCGAACTCTCCGGCGGCCGGCCCATCGCCATGGTCGGCGACGGGGTCAACGACGCCCCCGCACTAGCCACCGCCGACATCGGCATTGCCATGGGAGCGATGGGCACCGACGTCGCCATCGAAACCGCCGACGTCGCGCTGATGGGCGAGGATCTGCGTCACCTCCCCCAAGTCCTCGCTCACGCCCGCCGAGCCCGCAAAATCATGCTGCAGAACATCGGACTGTCGCTGGCGATCATCACCATCCTCATTCCCCTCGCCGCCTTCGGGGTTCTCGGGCTGGCCACCGTGGTATTGATCCACGAGGCGGCAGAAGTACTCGTCATCCTCAACGCGATCCGCGCCGCACGCACCCATCCCCTACCCGGCGTCGAACCGCAGCCGATGGCTGCAGCGGCGGCGCACCACATCACCCTCCCCACCCCCCCGACACCCGTCGATGCCTGCTGCGCCCCGACGCCGGCGCTCACACCGGTGGTCCTTGATCGTCGGGAAACCCGCAGCGGCGGATGCACCTGCTGCGCTGCAGAACCCACAAATCCCCGTGACGAGTCGATCCGTCGAAGTGAACACCACTGGTGATGGTGCGACCGCGAAATGCCTTCGCCGCCGCGAATCGACCTACTGCCGAACCGGAATTGGTATTGAGCAGCACCGCGCACACTCGTCGTCTGTGCCGGTCGGGCGCAGCGCCGTCGCGCCGCCCCCGGGAGGCGTATCGGCGGGAGATGGCCGCTGCAAAGCGCACACCATCCGCCAAGCAGCGGTGGCGGCGTTGGGAACGGGCACACATCGTGTCGCAACCCGACCCTTGGCCACACACCTACAATCACGCGGCGATGCGGGCCTTGGCGCTGCGCCAACGAGACCGTCGCGAAGCTTTCGGCCAGGTTGTTCGCCTGATCGTCGCTGCGCCGGGATCGCTGACCGGACGCTATCCCGGGGGCAACACCGGTCGGGTCGGCGCGGGCCTCATGACCCCGTGGGCCGCGCCCGCCGCTCTCGCCGCACTCGTGAGCGGGCGAAGGGACTGAAGGGCGATGTCAGTCACGACGTCGAACCAGAACGCGCGGCCGTGGCCGGCCGTCGCCGCCGCAGTCGCGCTAACGACCGCGGCGTTGAGCGTGGGCTATTGGGCGCTCGGACTGGCAACCATGCTCATCTTTACCGCCGGGTTCGTCGGGGGCTTGCTTCTGTGGCGGGTGTGGCCGAGTGGCGGCGGCTGGGCCGACATTCGCGCGCCATATTGGATCGCCCTGTTGTTGTTCCTTGCCCACCGCGTCGAAGAGAAGCAGATGGGGTTCTTCGCATTCCTAGCGGCGGTCACGGGTGTGCCAACCCCTGCGGTGAACTCGGTGCCCGTGGTGCTGCTCGTCGCCGTCTCCGCGGGCGCCTGGCTGTTAATTCCCGCCCTCATGCGGCGCGGCCGCCCGATCGGCCGATACCTGGCATGGACGTTCTTCGCCTCGTTAGGTCTCACGGAGTTGGCGCACTTTGTGGTGTTCCCGTGGCTCGATCCCGGCGGGGCCGGCTACGTGCCCGGAATGTGGACCGTCGTCGCTCTCGCACCGGTCGCCTGGTGGGGAATGTGGCGTCTCTCTCGACGGCCGTCCATCGAATCCGCGCCCAAGCGTCCGATCTGGCGCCAGCCGAGGGCATGACCGATCTACGGTCTTCCTCCGTATATAGTCGGACACGCGATGCTCAACCGCGGGCGCGGTTCGGGTTGGTGCTGCGGTACAGGGCTGCGCCGGCGCATCACAGACGTTCGGTGAAACTCATGAAGGACGCATTCCAATGGCACCTCTCACACGCATTCTGCTGACCGTCTTCGCGGTCATCACCATGATCATCGGGGTTGGCGTGTATCTCTCGGCCCAGGACAAGGACGCCCCCACCTCCGCGCAAGGCCAGGGTGAAGACGTCGGTCAGCTGGTCCGGGACAACAGTCGCCGCCTCACCACCGTGCCGAACAGCGATGTCACCTTCGTCGAGTTCCTTGACTTCGAATGCGAAGCGTGTCGCGCGGCCTTCCCGATGGTCGAACAGCTGCGCGCCGAGTACGGGGACCGCGTCAACTTCGTCATCCGCTACTTCCCCATTCAGTCTCACTTCAACGCAGAGCGGGCGGCGCGCGCGGTCGAGGCGGCCGCCCAACAGGACAAGTTCGAGCCGATGTACAAGAAGATGTACGAGACGCAGAGCGAGTGGGGCGAACAACAAACTCCGGCGGACTCCCGATTCCGCGGATTCGCAGCCGAACTCGGGCTCGACATGGCGGCGTTCGATGCTGCCTACAACGACCCCGCCACACTCGATCGTGTCAATGTCGATGTCGCTGACGGTAAGGCCCTCGGGGTCAAGGGCACACCGACCTTCTTCATCGACGGAACCGAAGTGGAATTCAGGAGCTACGACGACTTGAAGGCCGCAGTCGAACAGGCATTGAACGGATAGCCGCGGTGACTGCCGACAGCTCTTGGCGCACCGGTTCCATAACTCGGGACGTGTGCGGGCGCGAACATGACGGCAGCACCCCGCGTCGACGGCGATCTGAGGGGTCGACATCGACCGCAGTGCGCCGATCTCGCGTTGGCTGACAGGGAGATGGCTTCTGCGCGAAGTCGGTTCCGTCGCGGTGAGGTCTCGCTTCGACCTCAGTACGCGCCATCTCGAATCGCCTCTGCGTGGTGGGCGACCATCAGTCCGAGATGCAAGCGGGTGGCCAGCTGCACTGGTTCGGATGATGATGATGATGCGGCCGGGCCCCGCACCCCACGCCCCGCGTCATCAGATCGGCCGCCTGCCGGATCCTGACGAACACGGCTCGAAAGGTGCTGTCGTCGGCGCCTGAGCTCTCACCGCAGACGGGACAATTAGACGGCCTGGGCATGACCCGAAATCACCTGCGGGAGAGGGGGCGTCCCTGTGAACGGGCGAGAGCATTGCGCGATACCGGGTCGGGGCCACGCACGCGCTTATCTCGAGGACCAATGTGATGCAGCCGCTATGCCGACAATGCGGTCCTCGTCGTCATGAGCCCAGGCTCGGCGCAGCCGTCCTCTGCTCGATCGCAGTCGAGCGGCGGCGCCGCAGGATCAGCACCGCGAGCACCGCCAGCATTGCCACAACCCCGCCGGCGGCGATCACTTGACCTCCCAACCGCTGGTCGCCCAGCAAGTTCGCATGCCAGCTCAGTTTCAAGGAGCCGTAGAAGGCGCCCCCGAGAACCTCACGCATGTTCATCACCACGACCCCGGCAATGATGAACTGCGACAGCGCGAGAAACAGCATCGCGATCCGGCCCCGCTTGGGCATCGGCCGTGGCACCACCGGCTCGACGCCGCCGACGGCGGTGAAGAACAGCGCACCGCTGAGCAGGAAGTACCCGATCATCAGCATGTGCGTGGCGTGTTCGCTTACGGCAGCATCGAAGACCACTTCGAGGCAGAGCCCGTACACGCCCACCACGAGAAGCGTCAGCGCCGTCCATGGATGAGCGATAAAACGCAGCAGTGACGAATTCAGCGCGCTGACAAGCCATTCGCGTGGCCCCGGCACCGCATTGGGTTCGGCTGCCCGCAAGGCCCTCAGCGCGAGGGTCACCGGTGCGCCCTGCACGAGCAACACCGGCACCACTATCGTGAGCACCAATTGAGCGACGGCGTGCATGCTGAACATCGCCGCCATGTACATGCCGAGTCCTGACGAAGTGGCGAACAACAAAACGACGCAGCCGATCAGCCACGATACGGTGCGCCGCGTCGACCACGGGGCACCGCGGCGAGCCAGCCGATACACCGCAGCAAGGTAGACGCCGGCCATGACGACCGCCGCCGTGCCGAAGATCAGGTCGAACCGCCATTCGACCAACACCCGCGCGATCGTCGGCGCCTCGGTGAGGTCGAAGCCGAGCGCAGCCTCGGCCGGAACGGGTTCGCGCGTCGCGGGCGGCGGTGGCGTGCGACCGAGCCCGACCGCCAGGCCGACTGCGACGCCAAACAGGGCGGCTTCTGTGAGTGCGAGCCGCAGCAGCGGTCGGCGCGACGTCGGATCACGCTGCAGCGCAACGATCGACGACCGCCGCTGTCGCCAGCCGATCACACCGAGGCCGCCCAGCACTGTCACCTTCCCCACGACGAGGAGCCCGTAGGTGCTGTCGAAGATGGTCGACACGTCGATCCGGACCGCCGCGTTGACAAATCCACTTACGGCCATCGCCGCGAAGCACCACAGCGCCAGACCCGAGAAACGGCGGGCGGCGATGTCGGTGTGGCTGCCGCCGCGCAGCGCGTGCCCAAGCAGCGCCAGCAATCCGCCGGCCCACAATGACCCAGCAACCAGGTGAATGATCAGGCTGTTGGTCGCGATGTCGTGTGAGCCGCCCGACGAGGAGTGCCCCGTCACGGCCAGCGGCATCAACGTCGCCAGGGCGCCCGCCAGTAGGGCAGGCGTCCACGACCACCGCAGCACCGGCAGGCTCGCTACCGCGACGACCGCGGCCAGAATCGAGGTGGTGCGCCACGCCGCGGTGGTCTCGACGAGGTCGGCCGCCGACCATATGTCCAGCGGTGTGAGCTCAGTCAACGGCACCCCCGACACGTCGGAGATCGTCAGCGCCACCAACAGCGCAGCGCACATCGCCCAGATCGCGCAAGCGGCAGCGCCGACCCGAAGCGCCCGGTACCCGTCGACGTCGAGCACTCCACTTGCCTGCGGCGGAACGAGGAACGCCGCGAACAGGAAGTGTCCGACCGCCACCATCGCAGCGATCTCTCCAGCGGCGCGCAAGAAGGACAGCCCGTAGGTGGTGACCGGCCCGGGATCGCTCAGCCCGGTCACCGCCAGCGCCTCAGGCAGTGCCAGGGCGCCGATCGCGGCAGCGGTAACGCCCGCTAGCAGTGCAACCCCGAGCAACACAGCTCGCACCACCCAGCGTCGGGGGGCAGCAGACGTGGCCATCACCGTCCCCATTCCGATCCCGCCGTCGATTCGCCATGACCGCCTCGGCGCTTCACGATCAGCACAGGAGTCCCGAGCGACGGCGCGGAGGGCCCGAAAGCGACTGCGTCATATCGGAAGTGTGGTGTTGCTGACGAACGCATCGCGCACCCACGACACCACCTCGTTCCACAGTCCGGTCAGCAGGGCGATGCCGACCGCGACGAGGAGCACGCCGCCGAAGACCTGAATTCGCCGAGCGTTTCGACGCAGCCAGCCCAGTGCCCTCATTGCCCGTCCGGATGCCAGCGCGAACAGCACGAACGGAGCGCCCAGACCCACACAGTAGGCGACGACGAGCACGATGCCGCGCACGACGTTGGGCCCCTCGGTGGCAGATGCCACAGCGATGACACCCGTCAGCGTCGGGCCCAAACACGGGGTCCAGCCCAGCCCGAACACCGCCCCCAGGAGCGGCGCACCCCACAGCGTGGACAACGACGTGGGCGTAAACCGCGCGTCGCGTTGCAGCGCAGGGAAGAAACCCATGAACACCAGACCCATCACGATCGTGACCACTCCGCCGATGCGCTGCAACAGCACCCCATTGGTGATAATCGTCGTCGTCAGACCCAGAATCGCGACGGTTCCCATCAGGAACACCGCCGTGAACCCGACAACGAACAACCCGGCGGCCCCTGCCACCCGCAGACGTGCCCTGCCCAGCGGCTGGGCACGCGCCCGGTCATCATCGACGCCAACCACCGCGGCCAGATAAGACAGGTACCCGGGTACGAGAGGTACGACGCAAGGCGACGCGAACGACACCAACCCAGCCAACGCCGACACGAACACCGCGAGAAGGACGTGTCCAGACGTAGCGATCGCGGTGACACCATCCACGAAGTCCGACACCCTCCGCATCCACCGTTTCCGAATTCACTCATCGACGACGCAGGTCCGCAGCCACACTGCGGCACCCGACGACGCCACATCATCTACTATCAAACTACGTAGCAACAAATCGTCGTCAGCCGCCGCGAGCATCGGTCGGCGACCAGTGGAACGGAGAGGCCCGTATGCGGTGCTCGCCAGCCAGGCAAATCTTGGCCATGATGACGGCCGCTCTAGCGGCTGTGACCGTGCTGACCGCGCCGTCGGCCTCCGCCGAGCCACAGATACCCGTGCCCGCACCCGGTGACCCCCTTACGGTCCCCGACTCGGCAGTGCCGAATCCCTTCCCCCCTCCGGTATCCGGCACTTTTCCCGGCCCATCGCCGACGGCTACCGAAGACACACCAGCCGGCCAGAACGCGGCGCCCTACCTCGGCCCACCGGTCTTCGCTCCCCCCACGTTCAATCCGACGAACGGCTCGACGGTCGGTGTCGCCAAACCCATCGTCATCAATTTTCAACGGCCCATCGCCGACCGCACGCTGGCTGAACAAGCCGTCCATATCTCCTCCACCCCCGCGGTCCCCGGGAAGTTCTACTGGATGAGCGCGACCCAACTCAGATGGCGGCCCCTCGACTTCTGGCCTGCCAACACCACGGTCAGCATCGATGCCAGCGGCACGAAATCGAGCTTCCGCACCGGCGACTCGTTGGTGGCGACCATCGACAACGCCACCCTCCAAATGGAGGTCATGCGCAACGGCACACTGGAGAAGACCATGCCTGTGTCCTTAGGAAAGCCGGGATACGACACACCCAACGGCACCTACTACGTGCTCGAGAAGTTCGCCGACATGGTGATGGACTCCTCCACCTACGGTGTGCCGATCGACGCAGCCGAGGGGTACAAGCTCAAGGTCAAAGACGCGGTGCGCATCAACAACGCCGGCATCTTCGTTCACGGCGCGCCCTGGTCAGTCGCCGATCAGGGCAAGCGCAACGTCAGCCACGGGTGCCCCAATTTGAGTCCAGCCAATGCGCAGTGGTTCTACGACAACTTCGGCAGCGGGGACCCGGTCGTCGTCAAGAACTCTGTCGGCATCTACGACGAAAATGACGGAGCCCAGGACTGGCAGATCTGACGTCGAAGCCAGAAACGCCCAGCGGTCACAAGCCGCACCCCGCTCGGCACCTTCGCGAAACCGCGCGCGCAAGACCAGGAGCGCGATCGTCACCCACATCACCAACGCGCTTCCCAGCGAACGCAACCCGGTACCCATAGAGGTCCTTGGCAGCGCCATCCCGCACAGACGATGCTGACGCCTGTCCTCGCCCATGGCCGTCGGTGGTTTCATCGAACGCGGCGGCGCCAGTATGACGAGCGCTCACGCCACGACACACGATCTATGTCGGCGACTTATCGAGGAACCACCGTCCCTCGGCGATGGGTTTCGATGAGCAGCGGGTCCGCTTCCTGCCACCGGGTGACCGGTTAGGCCCTGGCGCGAATAACGTTGTCGGCGAACACTATTCGTGACACGAGGTCATCTTCGGCCTCTACGAGGTGTTTGCCGGAGGTGAGGTCGACTCGGCATTCCGCGCGCGGGGCGGGGACGCCAGCGCGCCGAAGTGCGCCGCGACCTCTCCGACGAACGACTGCGTGGTCGGCGGGTCCTCGTTGCCAGAGGGCGTGCGCACTTCACCGACGCGACGCGCGAATTGGCGTAGACAGGCCGTCGAACAGAAGTAGAACCGGTAGGTGTCTTCCTCGTGCGCGATTGTCAACGGTTGGGCGTCTGTCGTGACGTGCATTCGGCATATCGGATCGACGTGCTCCTGGTGGCGGGTTCCGACGTCGAGGGCGAACGCTTCCACCAGGGCACCGACGTTCCGCAACCGAAGCGGGCCCAACGACGTCATCGCCAGTAGGTCTGTTGCCCGAAGCGCGGCCGCGGCCTCGGCGTTGCCAACAATCTGGCCTGGCTTGGCGACGGCGGCCAGTCTGGCTGCAGTGTTGACCGTCGACCCGAAGGCGTCTCCGCGGCGCTTCACCACCGGCCCTGCACAGATGCCGGCGCGCAACAATGGAAAGCCGTCGATGCGACTGGTCTCGTCGTGGAGTCGCCGGAGGAAGGCCAGCGCCGCGGTGGGGTCCGAACTGGTGATCATCACGGCATCGCCGAGGGTCTTGATCATGTCGTCGCCGGGCCCGAGGACCCTGGCGGCTGTGGTGGCGAACCGATCTGCCAGTTCGGCAGCGCGATGATCACCGTGGGTTTCGGTGAACGCAGTGAACCCAGCGATGTCCACGAAGATGACCACCGTGTCGACGTCGGCATGCTCGAATTCATCTGCGGCACTGGATAAGTCGATCGTCATGGCGTCTCTTCTGCACGCTCAACGCGCGGCGCTGCTGGGGTGACCGACTGCATAGGCATCCCGAGGAGGCGCAACGCATTGGCGACGACGATGAGCGTCGAGCCTTCGTGGATGAGCACGGCGGGACCGATGCCCAGGCCGAAGATCGTCGCGGGAATGAGGACCGCGACGATTCCGAGACTTGCCCACAGGTTCTGCTTGATGACGCGCGAGGAGCGGCGGCTCAGGCTGATTGCAAATGGCAACGCGCGCAGGTCGTCGGCCATCAGTGCAACATCAGCGGTCTCCAACGCCACGTCGGAGCCCGCCGCTCCCATTGCGATACCCACGCTCGCGCCGGCCATGGCGGGCGCGTCGTTGACGCCGTCGCCGACCATCCCGACGCGGCCGTGGCGTTCCCGCAGGGCGGCGATCTGGGCCACTTTGTCCTCGGGCATCAGATCGCCGCGGGCGTGGGCGACACCGACTTCGGCGGCGACGGCGTCGGCCACCCGCTGGTTGTCCCCCGACAGCATCACGGTGTTCTTCACGCCGAGTGCGGCAAGACGCGCGATGACCGCCGACGCCTCCGGCCGAGGAAGGTCCATCAATCCGATCGCGCCCAACCAGCGGTCGCCCGCGCGGACGAGCATCGTCGTGCGGCCCGCCTGTTCGAGACGATTCACCTCGGCCGCCAGCTCAGCCGGCGGGGGCTGAGCGGCGTCGGTGAACAACTCGGTCTTGCCGATGCAGACCTCGACCCCCTCGACGGACGCGACGATGCCGCGGCCGATCACGGCACGGACGTCGGTCGCGCGGGGTGTCACCGCCCCGGCGAGACGCTCGCGGCCGTCGCGGACTATGGCTCGGGCGAGCGGATGGTCGCTTTGCTCCTCAACGGCAACGGCGATCCGCAGCAGTTCGGCGTCGTCGCTGTCTGCGGTGGCGCAGACATCGGCGATCCGGGGCCGCCCCTCGGTGAGGGTGCCGGTCTTGTCGAAGGCCAGCACGTTGACCCGGCCAAGTTCCTCCAACGCGGCACCGCCCTTCATCAGGATGCCGGCCCGCGCCGCCCGCGCTACCGCCGACAACACCGCGCTGGGCGTGGCGATCGCCAGCGCACACGGGCTGGCCGCCACCAGGACGGCAAGCGCCCGGTACACCGTGTCAGTGAACGGCTCGTCGACCACGAACCCGGCGAAGAGCAGCAGGACCACACCGACCAGGACCACGGGCACGAAGATCCGCTGGAAGCGGTCGGTAAAGCGCTGCGTGGAGGTGGTCTTGGTTTGCGCCTCGGCCACCAGACGCACCACCCGGGCCAGGGTGGAGTCACTGGCGAGCCGGGTCACCTGAATCTCGATGGCGCCGGCGCCGTTGATGGTGCCGGCGAACACTCGCGATGCCGCGTCGATGAGCTCGGGTGACGCCGCAGCTGCCGCCACGTCCGGGACCGGGATCTTGTCGACGGGGACGCTTTCCCCGGTCACCGGGGCTTGATCGATGCTGCTGCTGCCTGCCACGACGAAGCCGTCTGCGGCCAGACGCATGTTGGGGCGCACGACGACGATGTCCCCAATGCGCAGGTCCGCGACGGACACTTCGACGGTGTCGCCGGTGCCGCCGCGTCGCACCAGCGCCGTCTTGGGGGCGAGTTCGGCGAGCGCTTCGATCGCCCGGCGAGCCCGGCCCATCGCATAGCCCTCGAGTGCGTGTCCGACGCTGAAGAGGAACAGCAGGAGCGCACCTTCGGCGACTTCGCCGAGCGCCGCCGCACCCGCAGCGGAGACGAGCATGAGGAAGTCGATCTCGAACCGGCCCTGCCGCACACTGGCGAAGGCTTCCTGCACGGTGAAGAACGCGCCGAAGAAGAACGCCAGGCCGTAGACCACCACCTCGGCCGACCGTGGCGTATCGGCGAAGGCGGCCAATAACCAGCCCGTGAGTAGGAGCGCGCCCGCCAGTCCCGCAAAGACCAGTTCGGTGCGTTCGCCGGAGATCCCGCCGTGACCGTGTTGATGGTCGGCGCCGTCTCCGTCGTGCGCGACGGCTGCTTCCGCGTCCGCGGCGCTCCCCGACGGCGCCATCTGCGCGGCGATCACGTCTACGAGTTCCTGGGCGGTCACCGTCGTCCGCTCGAACTCCAGCTCGACTGAATCTGGTGTCGCGGCTGCGGCGACGACGCCGGGAATCGTCGACAGCGTGTCGACGAGCGCAGTGCGCATCGCCATATCGTCATGAGTGCCTGTGGTCAACCACCGCAGGTGCCCATACATCGACGTAATCGTGTCGGCCGCCTCCAGAGCCCGCCGCTGCACTTCTGTCGCGGACGCAGCCTCGGCGTCGTAGTGCACGCACAGGCGGGGTTTGGGCGTGTCGCCATCGATAACGTGGGCCTGTTCGATGATCCCGTCATCCACCAGGCCGCGCGTCAGGCGGTCAGCGCAGCGCTCGTCGCTGTCGGGAAGCAGGTCTGTCAGGTCGAGTGCCAGGGTCCTATGTGTGGGCGCCCCGTCCGCGCCGAGGCGACCTACCTTCTCGCCGTTGCGATCTGCCATACATGCAATAATACGCATGTGTGCATATGACTCGTCAACACCAATTTGCGCGAACCCGCGCGTCGGCGGCATCCGCCGACGTCGACGACACGCATGCGACCCGACAGATTCCAAGGCGAGCGCCGGCGCCGCCGAGAGACCCTCTCCGACGCCCCCCAGGGGAACCGCCGTGTGGCAGAACGTCTGCGTGCCGCCAACGGCTCGGCGAGAAACCCGTGTAGACGGACTGACCTACCCGAGAGCCGTTGCCCCGCAACCAATGTGGCGCGAAGGTGCCCGCGCCTCACTCGGATCGCCGCATTGGATATCGACGGCGCCATTTGGCTGCAAGGCCGCCAGCGCACCCGCACGCATTGGCTACACGAATAATCCTGCCGGCGTTGCAAGGCGCTGCCGGGGAACGGGTGAGCCGCACTGTCTACCAACGGTGACCGGGGCCTGAGGATGCTTTCGATGGCCAGTACGCCACGTACTCACCATCGGGGTCGTAGAAGTGCCAGCACCCATCGGGACTGGTCCGAGCGGTCCACCCCCGAGACACGGCCCACTGCACGAGGGCAGCGGCGATCTCGCCGTTACCAGCGGCACGCCGTGTTGCTTGCGCTCTGCCCCGTGGCTCACTTTTGTATGCCATGCCCAACTTTGGGCCTGCCAAACGGCGAGGCCTCCTCCTCCCTCTCGTCTTGTGTAGCCGCAGCAACGCACCCTGAGGGGACTCTGCTCGCCGCCGCATTATCTACGTACCTAGATAGTACTTGTTGGTGGCGTCGCGATGGTTGGAATGTGGTGGCGATGGACTACGTGAATCCGCTCTGGAGAAACGATGGCAACCGAGCAAGCTCTAACAGCCTCAAGCAGAACGCCCATGGTGCGCGCATCACGGCCCAGCTAGGGCCACCATCCCGTCAAAGCACCAATCCTGCGCCCGAGTTCTGGCGCCATGGACCGCACGTACGTCGCCGTCAAGTGGTGAGAATCTCGGTAGATCAGGATGTTCCCTTCGGCGGCTCGGCAATAATCGTCGCGACACATCGCACTACTCATGTCGATCACTTTCATCAGCGGGAAACGATTCGTGAGATCTGCAGCGGGATTGACGTCGTCGAGGACGAGCGCTCGTGGCATGCCACACGTCGTCGCGTCGCCGCCGTCGGCCAGACAGTCGCGAGGGAAGAAAGGTTCGCCGTTGCGGACCAGCCACGGTGTATCGCGAATGCCAAGCACCTTCACACCGCTTTCTGCGAACGCCTGCCAGATCGGCAGGTACACATCTGGCATGACGTCGCCGGGTTGCGTATCCCGTGGTCGTGTCACGGTGGTGAACACGAAATCTGGTCGGTCGGCGACGATCTCGCGCATGGCGGCTTGAACCCAATCAAAGCACTGCGGGTACGGCTCTCCCGACCCCGGAATACGGGGCGCTCGCTCTCCTGATAGGGGGCAGCCCATCTTGAGATAGGTCACGACCTTGAAGCCGTACAGCCGGCCGAGCAGGTCCAGCGCAGTGATCCAGTGCTCGGCGTGCGAGCCGCCCGCCACCGCGATGGTGCGGGTCGCGGTTTTGGAACCAAAAGCGCACTCGCGCAGACTCGGGTCCGCGAAGTCGCTGATGCAGCTGTCGGCGGTGCTCTGCGGCAGGTCGTCCTTGGCCTCCAGGACCGTCGGCCGCATCGGCAGCTTGGGGACCTTGGCGTGGTCGATCAGCGCGCGTGCACCGGGGTAGTCGCGGGGCGACAGCCCGGCCAGCTCCTCGCCGTTGGCGCGCTGGACCGCCACGTGCTCGCGCCAGGTGAACGACGCCGCCGTCAGCGCCACGCCCAACAGCGTCACCACCGAGCCCAACACGATGGTGGGCCTAAGCAGGCGCGTGCGCAGCGGTACGGCGGCCTTCGCCTTTTTGGCCGAGCTGGTCGCACGCAGCCGCAGCGGCACCTCGATGTAGCGGGTCGTCAGCCAGGCCAGCACCCCGGAGACCAGCAGGACGCCCGCGCCCTCGGCCAGGTTGGCCTGTGCATGTCCGCTGTAGGCGAGCCAGAAGATCAGCAGCGGCCAGTGCCACAGGTACAGCGAGTAGGCCATCGCGCCGAGGGAGACGAACGGCTTGGTGGCCAGGAGGCGGTTCGGCAGGGGCATCCGGCCGTCGGCGCGGGCGAGGTGCGGGTCGGCGGCACGGTTGGCGGCGCTCAGGATGAGCAGGATGGTCGCCCCGACCGGGACCAGCGCCCACGGTCCGGGGAACTCCGCGACGCCGTCGATGAACGCGCCACACGACAGGATCGCGGCCAGTGCGAGCACCGAGACGAGGGTCCGCAGCCACATCGGCCACCGGACGTGCTGCACCAACGCCCCCGCCAGCGCCCCGAGCAATAACTCCCAGGCCCGGGCGAAGCTGTTGTAGTAGGCAGTGGTCTGGTCGGCCTGGTGCGCACCGATCGCGTACACGAATGAGGCGATGGTGAGCGCCGATAGCAGGACGACCAGAAGGACCCGCAGGTGCCTGCCCACGAGTAGGCGGCGCAGCAGGAAGCCGATGCCGAATACCAGCAGCAGGAATGCGAGGTAGAACTGCCCCTGCACCGACATCGACCAAATGTGCTGCAGCGGGCTGACCGCCTCGCTCGCGCGCAGGTAGTTCGCTGCCGTGCTCGACAGTTCCCAGTTCTGGTAATAGCCGAGGCTCGCGAGGCTCTGATCGGCGAACGTCTCCCACCGGGTCTCGGGCTGAACGAGGATCGTCAACCCCGCGGAGGCCGCGAGGACCACCACCAGCGCGGGAAGCAGGCGCCGGACCAGACGCCTGACCTCGGGCACGGGTGCCAGGGAGGCGGTCGACGTCAGGGCGGCGCGCAGCAGCCGGCCGCCGAAGAAGAAGCCGGACAACGCGAGGAACACGTCGACGCCACCGGAGACCCGGCCGAACCACACGTGGAACACCGCGACCAGCGCGATGGCGATGCCGCGCAGGCCGTCGAGGTCGTGGCGGTAGAACCCGGGAGCCCCAGTGCCCGTCAAGGCAGGGGCGGGGCGCCCGGAATCGGTACGCGGCGCCGTCCGGGGCGGGGCGGAGGTCAGCATGGTCGTCGAGACGACACCACGGGAGTCATGAGTTCAGCCGCGGTCATGACGCGGCCAGACGAAACTGGTGTGCCGAGTACGTCCGCACCCTCTGGCCTCGACGTCAGCCCACCCCGGCGTAGGAGTGCAACCCAGCAATCACCAGATTGATGAAAAACAGGTTGAAGACCATCGCCACGAAGCCGGCCACGTTGATCCAAGCAGCCTTCCTGTCACGCCACCCCGCGGTGGAGCGGGCATGCAAGTAGGCCGCGTAGGCAACCCATGCGATGAACGACACCGTCTCCTTGGGGTCCCAACCCCAGAAGCGTCCCCACGTCTCCTCGGCCCAGATCGCGCCGAAGATGACGCCAAACCCGAAAGTCGGGAACGCAAAGATCGTGGTGCGGTAGGCGATCCTGTCCAGAACTTGTGCATCGGGCAACCTGGACATGATGCCCGCGACGTACCCGTTCCCCCCGTCGCCCCGCAGCTCACCATGAGTCGACGTCTTGGCCAGGAACAGAATGCTTGCCACTCCGGCGACAAGGAACACACCGGAGCCGAGGCTCACCACCGACACATGAATAGGCAACCAATACGACTGCAGCGCAGGCATCACGGGCGCGGCGTCGGCATACAGCCACTTGCCCGACACCGCGAGCAGAATCAACACCGGGATCAGGACAAACACCCACAGCGCGCGAAACTGCGGGCGGCGCAACACGACTGCCGCGGCGACGAGGCCGCACAAGCAAGTCAAGTTGATGAACTCGTACATGTTGCCCCAGGGGGCACGCGAGGTCGCCAAGCCGCGCAGGACAATGCACATCAGGAGTAAGACGGCACCCACGAAGACCACGGCTATTCCAGCACGCTCCATACGTTCTGCCCGCGATCGCCGCGGCATCTCGGTGACGACACCCGGGCTTGCGCTGTCGAGCGAGACCCCTACAGGTGCCATAGACCTCTCGAGTGTCCTTGTCCGACCGATCGCGAAAGTCGCTGCAAGAAGCAACAATGCAAGCGTCAGCACGCCCACCGCTGATGCGTACGCCCAGTCCGAATACAGCGCCAGAGATTCCCGTGTGCCAACTACGTTCACGTCTGAGATCTCACGCTGCCGTTGAGGACTATCGGCGTAGCGTAGCCAGACCACAACCTCGCTCGTCTGCCTCCGCTCGTCTCGCCTCCCTGCGATCGTCTCTGCGAGCGCGACGTCTGTTTACGGTATTGGACCCAGTGTGCGGTCGGCTGCCGCGACCCGAAAACGTTCACGGCGTGCCCAGCCCGCCGCATGACGGAGGTTCGGGAGTGTCGAGAAGAAATCCGAATCCATTGAGCCGCATATCTGCTCGCAGCGATGGACTCGGTCGATTAGCTGATAGCCATGCCCTCAGCGCGTCGGCTTGTTGCTCCGGGGAGGCATCCGCCACGCCAGCGTCGTCGAGGATGAAGTAGCAGAGGGTTGCATCGCCGAAACAACCGTTGATCATGCTTACGTCGGCGGTTGCCTTCACGTCGGCTGCCATGACGCGGAGTTCGAGGAGCGACCACTCGGGGTTAGACCCTGCACCTGGACGCTGCCGCAACCACTCGTGGAATTCCTCGTGCAGCTCGGACGGCAGTGGATAACCGCTGCGGGACAGGGCTTTTACTACCACCAGAATGGCCATGCTCGGCTCACCAACGTGTAGCGCCGTGAGCGCCGTCACACGCTGCGCTTCCGTAAGGCAGGGTTCGGCGGCCTCCCACATCACCTCGGCCATCTCGAAGTCTCCCCGAATCATGTAGGCCTTTTAGGTGATTCACCGACCCGCTGCGGCCTCAACAGCGGCATGAGGCCGCCTCGGCAGTGACCGCGCATAAGGCTGGAATAGCGCGCGCCTTTGCATATCAGCATTGTGGCCGATCGGTTTAGGTGCGCACTTGAGCGTCGTCGAGCCGGGTAACGTCGCCGTCCTCGGGTCCGTGCGAACGACCCACGTGTGCCTCGCGGCGCATCCGGTCGATCATGTGCGGATAGTGCAGCTCGAACGCCGGGCGCTCGGAACGGATGCGGGGCAGCTCGGTGAAGTTGTGCCGCGGCGGCGGGCAGCTGGTGGCCCACTCCAGGGAGTTGCCGTAGCCCCAGGGGTCGTCGACGGTGACGACCTCGCCGTACCGCCAGCTCTTGAACACGTTCCACAGGAACGGCAGCGTCGACAGACCGAGGATGAACGCACCGATCGTCGAAATCACGTTCAGCGTCGTGAACCCGTCGCTAGGCAGGTAGTCCGCGTAGCGACGCGGCATACCCTCGTTGCCCAGCCAGTGCTGCACCAGGAACGTGGTGTGGAAACCGATGAAGGTCAGCCAGAAGTGCAGCTTGCCGAGGCGCTCGTCGAGCAGGCGGCCCGTCATCTTCGGGAACCAGAAGTAGATGCCCGCGTAGGTGGCGAACACGATCGTGCCGAACAACACGTAGTGGAAGTGCGCGATGACGAAGTAGCTGTCGGTGACCTGAAAGTCCAGCGGCGGGCTGGCCAGCAGCACACCAGACAGACCACCGAGAAGGAACGTGACGATGAAACCGATGGAGAACAGCATCGGTGTCTCGAACGTCAACTGCCCCTTCCACATCGTGCCTATCCAGTTGAAGAACTTGATGCCCGTCGGGACGGCGATCAGGAATGTCATGAACGAGAAGAAGGGCAGCAGCACCGCGCCGGTCGCGTACATGTGGTGCGCCCACACGGCCACCGACAGTGCGGCGATACCGAGCGTCGCGTAGATCAGCGTGGTGTACCCGAAGATGGGCTTGCGGCTGAACACCGGGAAGATCTCACTGACGATGCCGAAGAAGGGCAGCGCGATGATGTACACCTCGGGGTGACCGAAGAACCAGAACAGGTGCTGCCAGAGCAGCACACCGCCGTTGGCAGGGTCGTAGACGTGCGCGCCGAGGTGCCGGTCGGCGGCCAACGCAAACAGGGCCGCGGTCAGCAGCGGGAACGCCAGCAGCACCAGAATCGACGTCACCAAGATGTTCCAGGTGAAAATCGGCATCCGAAACATCGTCATGCCCGGCGCACGCATACACACCACGGTGGTGATCATGTTGACCGCGCCTAAGATCGTCCCCAGCCCGCCGACGATCAGGCCGAGAATCCAGAGGTCGGCGCCGGCGCCTGGCGAATAGATAGCACTAGACAAGGGCGTGTAGGCGGTCCAGCCGAAATCCGCGGCGCCACCGGGGGTGATGAACCCGGCAGTTGCGATCAGCGCACCGAACAGGAACAGCCAGAACGAGAACGCATTCAACCGAGGGAACGCCACGTCAGGGGCGCCGATCTGCAGCGGCAGCACCAGGTTCGCGAAGCCGAACACGATGGGTGTCGCGTAGAACAGCAGCATCACCGTGCCATGCATGGTGAACAACTGGTTGTACTGCTCATTAGACAGGAACTGCAGGCCGGGCACCGCCAATTCGGTGCGAATAAACAGCGCCATCAACCCGCCGATGAGGAAGAACGCGAAACACGCGACGCAATACATCATGCCGATCAACTTGTGATCAGTGGTCGTGATCAATCGGTAGATCAGATTGCCCTTCGGGCCCATCCGGGCGGGGAAGGGGCGGCGTGCCTCCAGTTCCCCGACCGGTGGCGCATCGGCGACCATAAGACTCCTCCCGCCACGGGCCCGGACCCCGTTTCGAATCTACGGACTACATACGTAGGATATCCTACTGCGTAGGTTAGTACTAGCTTGTGTAGTTGGAAGTGCTGGACCCATCAGTGAGCCACATCGCCCGGTGACGGGCGTCCTGCCGGGGCGGGTGCCGAGCCAGCACTCGCACCCGCTCCGGCCCAGCCCCTTCGAGCCGACCTCCGGTGCGTTAGGGAGGTGCCAGTCTCGCGGCGCGGGGAGCTGTATTGAGGTGTCACGAACGACGTCCGAGCCTGACGGTCGTCCTTAATCTGGTTCTACTACGTACGTACTTAGCAAAGTAGCTCCTCACGTTGTTGCGTGCGTTCCTGATTAAACCGATTGCGTCCCAACCCATTAAGTAACGTGTGATGTCAGGCGGGGGCGTTCATCGGCGGTTCGTGACTTGCCCAGTAGCCGGTGTTGGGTTAGCGTCTCGCCAACCAGATAACGAATCGGTAACGGCAAAGGATCGACTTCGAAGTGGTGCACCACCGACTCGCGCGACCAGACGCGCCGGCCGATCGTGGGGCCACTGACGTCACCGAGATCATCGCCTTCGGCGAGTTCGGCGCGTTGCTGGATATGGCCAATTGTCGCAGCGATCCGTTCGCTATGGACTTCGAGGTGTTGAGCGCACCGGAACTCGACGACCTCAACGATGTGGCCGATGAGTCGCCACGGCTGCTGCTCCCATCGAAAGGTGCCACGAAGGCAGCGTCACCGACCGTGCCGGCTCCCGTCGGCGGGGCACGTCTTAGGGAACGTCCACCGCCGTCTCGGGCGCAGTCGGGCGCTACCCTCCGCGCATCTGGCGGAGCGCATCGACGAACCCCCGCGGCCACCGGTGCGGTGCACAGCAGGTTGGTCATCACTGCTATCGCCGTCGGCGCGATCGCCGCCGCAGCGAACGCAGCGGTCGACGAAACCGAGGCGCAGCAGCCGGTTTTGGTCGCCGACTCTGCGGCGTCCCCGACTGCCCTCCCCGACGCCTCGGGGATGCAGATCATCCCTGTGGCAAACGGTTTCGATGCTGGGATCCATCGACAGGAATTGGCCAACGGCGCGGCCTTCGCTCAGGAGCGGGCGCAGCGGGAGGCGCGACTTCGGCGCCCCCAGTTCACCTTTCCTGCCCGAGGCATCCTGACATCGGGCTTCGGAGCCCGGTGGGGCACCCTGCACGCCGGACTCGACATCGCCAACGCCGTCGGCACTCCGATCTACGCCGCATCCGATGGCGACGTGATTGCCTCCGGTCCGACACCGGGTTTCGGCATGTGGGTCAAGATCCTTGCCGCGGACGGCACAGTTACGCTCTACGGTCACATCGACACCACGATGGTGCAAACGGGCCAGCGGGTGATGGCCGGCGACCAGATCGCCACCATGGGCAACCGAGGCAATTCGACGGGACCGCACCTGCACTTCGAGGTGCACCGCAACGGATCGGTCAAGACCGATCCGATGGCGTGGTTGGGGGAACGGGGAGTGCCTAACGGCTAGGGCAGCTGCCTGACCGTCTACACAATGCGAGCACAGCCGTCTCACGAAGACAACTCCCCAGGAGAGGCCGGGCGATCAGAGGCGGAAGGCCCGACCTGGAGTGCCGGCAGCATCGCTGATGCAGCCCGCCGCTGAAGGCTACCAGCCAGCTACTGACGTCAGTAGAATCACGTCGAGCCCGGCTGGCCGCCGCGCGATCACAGTCGGCGCCGTGCGCTCACTTCAGCGCCGGCACACCGATCGACACCGTAAGCTACCTACTGACCAATTCAGGAGGTTCGATCATGGCTCGGGTGCGTGGCTTCGGAGAGCTCGAAGCGTCGATCATGGATCGCCTCTGGAATCGTGACCCCGAGGCCGACACCACGGTCAGGGACATCTTCGACGAGTTGAGCACCGAACGCCACATCGCGTACACCACAGTGATGTCGACGATGGACAACTTGCATGGCAAGGGTTGGCTGTCGCGTGAACGCGACGGCAAGGCGTATCGCTACCGGCCGACCCTGACTCGCGAGGAGCACAGTGCACGACTCATGTTGGAGGCACTGAGCGGCGGCGGTCGGTCGGAGGCGGTCCTGAGTCATTTCGTGGCGCAGATCGATGCAGAGGAATCCGCTGACTTGCGTGCTGCGCTGCGGCGCCTGGCCCGCAAGTCAGGTCGCCGATGACCGTCGCGGCGGCTTTGCTGCTCTATGTCGCGGCGGTCCTGGCGATCGCACCGAAGCTGCTGGTCCATATCACCGCCGACGGCGGGGCTCCGCGCCTGGCGATAGCCGCGTGGATCACCGCTGTCGTGACGGTGCTCGGCTGCTCGGTTGCCGCCGTCGCGCTGCTGCTCATCGAGGCCGCTGGGCATTGGGACAGCCCCGACGCGCTGCTCGTCACGTGCCTAGAACGTCTGCGCGCCATTCTCGTCGGCCACGCCGGGTGGCCGGCGCGAATCGTCGCAACCGTCGCGGTGGCCATCGCGGTCGGAAGTCTGATCGCCGTCGTCATTCGAATAGGCCGCGCTCTGGGCCGGATGCGCACCCACACCTTCGCGCACGCCGACGCCGTGCGCCTGGTGGGCCGTTCACATGGCAGCGACGTCGTGGTCATCGAGGCAACCGAGCCTGCGGCGTATTGCGTGGCGGGACGCCCACCGGCGATCGTGGTGACCTCCGCAGCTCTGGCCGCGCTCGATGAAAACCAACTGGCGGCCGTCGTGGCCCACGAGCGTGCTCACCTCGACGGCCGGCACGCCTACATCGTCGCTGCGACGCGCGGCCTGACCGCCGCGCTGCCCACATGCGGGCTCTTCGCGAGCGCAGCCAGCCACGTCAGTTCTCTGTTGGAAATGTGCGCCGACGATGCGGCCGCTCGTCGCCACGGCCGTCAGCCGCTGCTCGCAGGCTTGTTGACCCTCTCTGGCGCCACCGCCCCGGCTCACGGTCTGGCCGCCGCCGGTATCGCCGTGCTCGCCCGTGCCGAGCGGTTGTCGAAGCCACCACGACGCTTCGCCCGCATCCAGACCCAAGTCACGCTCAGCGGTGCGGTGGCGGCGATGGCCGCCACACCGTTGGCGATCGTCACGCTGTCGCTATCGGGCGTACTGATCTGCTTCGCGTGAGCGGCTCACCGCGCTCAAGGACTTCACGACATTCTTGGCGCATCCAAATACCGTGCTGCACGGCGTCATTGCGCCGTAAATGCGGCTATGGCAGGGTTCGTGGCGCTTCTGCGGCTGGCTAGAAGTGCGGGAGGTCGGCCATGCCCGCAAGGTGAGCGGCGGCGGGGTCGGCCACAAGCATGGCCAACACCGCCAAACTCAGGGCCAACAGTAGCGCCGTCGCGATCCATCGGCGAGCCAGTCGGCCCGTCGGCCGCACGTGGCGCTGCTGAGGCCAACTCGACCGCGGTCCGTGGCAGGACACGGCCAGTGCACTCTTCACACCACCAATCTACTATGTGACTACGTATGTGGCCATTGCTTCGCATTCTTGCGTTACGAGGTTCGGCGATGGGGTCACCAACACGGTGTAGGCGGCCTTCTGACCGGGCTTCGGCGGGCAACGATGTCACCGTCGCTCCATGCAGGCGGCGATGAAAGGGACCGCGTGCGCGACGATCTGAGAACGGGCACCGGGCGACCGGTCCGCGCGGCGTGGGTGGCACTCGCAGGTGTGACGATGATCGTCGTCGCGGGCTGCGGCGACACGGGCCGTGTGTCGTCGCCGGGTCCTTCGAGCGCCGCGGGTGCCGTCGCCGACCAGCCGCACACTCGGTTCGACGTCTTGTTCGCCTTCGACATCATCGACCACAGCGGTCAAGCTGTTGCATTGAGCAATTCGACCACCGTCAAGCAAGGCATCGCACCCGAGATCCGGGACATCGCCAGACAAATCAGCGCGGGCAGCACCACCTACGTCAACGAGCTGCAGGCGCTCCTCGTCGATTGGGGATTCACCCCCATGACCGTCGGGCCCCGTCCTGCGGCGGGCAAGCCCAACGTCGCAGTTGCGCCGGGTGAACATCCGCTCGCCGTGGACGCCGACGTCCGTCGCGTCACCGGCGCGACCGGGACGGGTGCGGCGGGCCAATATCTGGAGTTGATGATCCGACAGCACCGTTTCACGATCTCGGCCGCGCGTGACCAGCTGGAAGCAGGGTCGAATCCTCGGGCGATGGCGATCGCGCGATCGCTCATCGAAAGCCAGCAAAGCGAGATCTCCGTCATGGAGACCCTGCACCCCTGACGATGTCGCTGGCGACCTGGGTCTGGCGTCGAATTGATGGCCGCCGCGTTGTCGTCACGGCGTCAGTCGTGCTCGTTGGCGGTGCTCGGCACGTCGGTCGGTGGTCGCCGCTGTTGGTGCAGTCCGCGCAGAAACGCGTTGTAGGCCGCCAGTTCCGCGTCGTCGCGTTCGACGTCGGCCTCTCTTTTCTTCGACTCCGACTCCTCATCACGGCGCCATCGGATGGCGAAGATCACTGTGGTCAGCAGCGCGACGGGCTCGCCGTAGGACCACGCCAAGGCGCCAGCAACCCCCTGGTCGGCGACGGGGTCGACGTTCCAGTCCGGCGGAGGTTGGGCGAAGGTCTCGGTGAGCGTCCGCGGTGCCATCATCAGGATGACGCCGATGAAGACGTGCAGCGGCATTTCGACGAAGATGTCGAAGAAGCGGCCCAGGTTGCTCTGCCGGACCGGCAAGGGACCGATCGACAGGATCGGCAGGATGAACAACATACCGCTGGTGAGGAAGAACACCTGCAGTGTGACGTGTCCGGCCACGCTGGACGCCGCCGCGTCGAAGAGGTCGGAAAGGTACAGGCCGTAGTAGCTCAACAGGAACACCGGAATGGTGAAGCCGGGGTGCAGCACGACCCTGCTCGCCCGGCAGCGCAGGCCGCCCAGCGCGGCGATCACGACGTAGCGTCCGAGTCCACGATGAGGCGTGGACCTGAGGAGCAGCCGGCCTGGCGCACCCAGCACGAGCAGCGGCGGAACGAGGATCGACAGCGTGAGGTGCTGGAACATGAAGGCACTGAACAGTCGGTAGCCGTAGCCGTCGATGGCCAGGCCCGTCACCGCCGCCAAGGCGATACAGCCGGCCAGGAAGCTCGCCGTGCGCGTCCACGCCCACTGGCGGCCCCGGGATCTGACGACTCGAACGGCAAGCAGGTACCACACCGCCAAAACAATTGCCATTACAGGCAGTATCGGAACCGGTGGCGGTAACCAACCGAGCATCGCCCAAAGCGACGGCGGTGAGGTGGGGAGCACCACCTGACCGATCACGGGGCAGCCCACCATCGAGTCGCGGCGTTGCGCCCGAGTGTCGGCCGCGCCCCGCGGCGACGTGCAGCCGGGGCGGGGTCGCCGTTCATCGCGGGGGCCCTGAGCCGGTTGTGGTCTCGGCAGCGAGGCGACGGACCACCGGTTCGAGATCCTCGGCGAGCAGCGCCCGCAGGAACACCGCGGCGACGCGATGCAACCGGTCCAAAACGATGGTGGACGGGATGACGGTGGTGGGATATCTCGCGCCCAAGGCGATCATCGTGCGCATCGGTGGGTCGTAGATCGACGGGAAGGTGACCTTGCGATCGACGATGAAGTCAACCGCAGCTTGGCGGTTGTTGTCGCGGACGTCGATGCCCAGGAAGACGACTCCCTCGTCCCGGGTCGCGTCGTACACCCTTTGCAGTTCCGGCATCTCGGTGCGACAGGGACCGCACCACTGACCCCACACGTTGATCACCACCACCTGCTCGGCGAAGTCATCGAGTGACAACGTGCGGTCGGGGTACATCAGGTCGGGTCCGCGTATCAGCCCCGGGCGACCACGACTCTGCGGCGGGTCGTAGAAAATGTCGACCTGCCCGCCCGGCGACACGAACTCGAACGTGCCACCCTGCGCGACGGCGTCGTCTCCGCTGGAGCATCCGGACACTGCGGCGCCGAGCAGTACCGCGCTCAAACCCGCGGCGATGCCACGCCGTACCACCAGTGACCAATGTGTCGGGGGTCGCCTCCGTCGCCGACGCTCAACGCCCACGTCCAGCCTTGACGGCGACGTTCGGGGTCCATCGGTGAATCGACGAGTCATTCAAGTGCCACTCACGCTGGGTTGCTCCGATACGGGCCCGCCGACTCGAAGCCGCGCGACGTGGTACGTGACCGGTGCATCGACACGACGACCTCCGTACTGGACGTTGGGCGCAGGCACCGCGGCCGCTCGGGCGAGCACCGGCGGCGCCCCTGCCGCCAGGGCCGGTCAGCCCGGCACCTTCTACGTAGAGACTACGTAAATGGTAGCGCAATGGCTCCACGGCGAATGACGGGACGACATTGATGAGGCGTATCGACCACGCGGGCGATCTATCGGCGCAGGAGCGTCTGGTGGCCGACGCCAACGCTGTTGGCAATCGTCGGCGGAGCCGCAATCATCAGAGCGTGCAGCGGTCTACCAACGCCGCGGCAGGCGCAGCGATCCGAAGGGTCGTCGATAAGGGCACCCCTTGCGATCTGCTCGTTCCGGACCTGCAGACGTCGGTCACCGAGGGCGACGTCGGGGATCGGTGGAGTCGCCGGTTACGGTCAGCGCTGCTGCCGGCGTGCTGGGCGTGACGGGGTGGTCTCGACCGCCGACGACACCACCGAGACGATGACCGTGGGCAACGGGCGTCAAGACGATGCCATCTCCACGGGCTAGGACAGACGCCGACCGAGAGGGGCACCTATTTGTTTTGTCCGACGGCTGATCATCCACTCGCCGTTCAGGTCACGGGCCTCGGGTGAGGTGATGGCGTACGGGTTTGCCCGCTCTCAGCATGATGACGGCAATCGCGACCAGTCCGGCGACGGCGCCCACCAGGATCCACAGCGCCGGGCTTGCGCCGTCGGGTTGTTGGCCGGGGTGCGTGTCGTCGTAGGAGTGTTTGGCGGGTGTTGGGACGCCGGGGCGTGGTGGGGCGATCGAGGAGGTCTGCGCCGACGACGGCTCCGCGGCGACGGACGGCGCGCCGGTCGAGGCGAGTCCGAGGAGTGTGGCGGCGACTACGACGACGAGGGCCGCTCGCGCGGGCCACCTCCCGGCCTGCGGGGGTCGTCTACAGCACCAGCGCGGAATGCCCTTGATCATCTCACGAAGTAGATGGTGGCAAAGAGCGCGATCCACACGATGTCGACGAAGTGCCAATAGTAGGACACCACAATGGCGGCCGTCGCTTGGGCGGGGGTGAACTTGCTCATGCGCGTGCGCACCAGCAGCAGGATGAAGGCGACGAGACCGCCGATCACGTGCAACCCGTGGAAACCCGTGGTGAGGTAGAAGACCGACCCGTACGCGCTGCCGGCGATCGTCGTTCCCTCACGCACCAGGCTGATGTATTCGTATCCCTGGCCGAGCACGAAGATCAATCCCATGAGCAAGGTGACGACGTACCACCGGCGCAGGCCGAACACGTCGCCGCGTTCAGCGGCGAAGACACCCATCTGACAGGTGAACGACGACGCGATGAGGATCAGGGTCACCGGCACCGCGAGCGCGAGGTTCAGCTCGGTGGGCGGGGGCGGCCACTCATCGGCCTGGGCGCGAGCGGTGAAGTACATCGCGAACAGACCGGCGAAGAACATCAACTCACTGGACAACCACACGATCGTCCCCACGGCAACCATGTTGGGCCGATTCAGCGAATGAACCCGTGCCGTGATGGCGGTGCCACTTGTCATGTCGTCCCTCGTCAAGCCAAGTCCGCAGACGGTCTACTGAGTCGCTACCTACTATTGCACACAGTAAATGTGCGATAGTTGCATCGTTGGATGCGTGGTGCGATTCGACCGGAACATTCAGCGGGAGTTCGCTTTTGAGCCGCGCCCGGCGCGACGGAGCATGCGCAATGGGCGCGTACGGCCGATGAGCATCGCTGTGGGCGTGGACATTGAACGCGGTTACTCGTAATCTTTCCGTGACCTACGTAGCTAGACCATAGATGTCCCTGCGGTGTAAGGACTGTGTTTTGAGAATGAACCGCCCTGCCGCGGTATGCCGCTCGGCGGGTGCTCTCGTCGTGGCGATCGTGCTGGCACTGACTCTCGGCGACTCTGCCGGCACTGGGTGGGCCGACCCGGCTGCCGACGCCCTGGCTCGATTGACGGAGTTCTCTCGAGAAGCCGAGCGGACCACGGAAGCGGTGTATGCGGCCGAACTGGAACTCGCGGGGAAACTCGGGGCGCAGCGCAGGGCTGAGGATCGTCAACGCACCGAACTCGAGGCGATGACCGCGGCGCGAGCCGACCTCGGTGAGTATCAGGCCGCCGTGAATCAGGTGGCGGCCGCGTCGTACATGGGTGGTTCGACCAGCACGATCAGCGCGGCGCTGACCGCGGAGTCTCCCCAACGCCTGCTCGACGAACTCTCCTCGAGCAGGGTGATGGCCACTCAGATGTCGGACCGCATCAGCGCCTTTCGCGCCGCATCAACCCGTGCCGACGAAGCCGCGCTCGCGGCGCAGTCATCAGCGCTGGCGGCTCGTACTGCCGCGGAGCAGGCGTCGGCCGTCCGCGCGGACCTGCAATCGAAGCAGAGCCGGCTGCGAACACAGATCGCCGAAGTAGAGGCGCTATACCGCGCACTGACCCCCGATCAACGTGCAGCGCTCGCCGGCCCTGGGCCGATGCCGCCCGCGCCGCCGGTGCCGGTGCCGGTGCCGGCCAATCCGGCCATCATGGCGATGCCCGAGGCGATACCGCCGGTGGGTCCGGGTCCGTCCAGCTCACCCGAGGGGACCGGGGTCGCGCAGGCGGCGTTGACCCGTGTGGGTGCGCCCTATTCGTGGGGTGCAACAGGACCAGATGCCTTCGACTGCTCGGGGCTCATCAAGTGGGCGTTTCTGCAGAACGGTAAGTCGCTCCCGCGGTCGAGTCAGGCGCTCGCGGCGGGCGGACAACCCGTGGCGACGACCGACGTACAGCCCGGCGACATAGTCACCTTCTACTCGGACGCCTCACACGCGGGCATCTACATCGGCGATGGGAACATGGTGCACGCCTCGACGTACGGCACTCCGGTGAAGGTGGCGCCGATCTCGTCGGCGCCGATCTACAACGTGCGCCGCTACTAGCCAGCTACCGCAGCGTTGCCTGCTCCCGCGGTTCCCAGGAATGTTCCAGTCGCCGAGCCCGTCGGTACCGAACACGGTGGGTCCCGCCGTGTTTACGACTTGACGACATCGCGGCGTTTGGTGGTGTCGTAGCACTTGTTATTCAAGGGTGCTGGCGTGAGGCATGCGTGACTGACGTTGGCGTTGCCAGACGGGAACATACACTCATGTGCGCGGACCGCGTGTTGGCACGACGGACGCAAGCTCAAGGAGGATCGTGAACCTGGCCACGCGCGCCGTCATGACCACACTGGTGGCGCTGGCCTTCTGGCTGTCCGGAGTCGGAGTTGCTGCCGCGCACACCTCACTCGTTGGTTCTGACCCGGCCAAGGACGCGAGCGTAGCGTCCCCATTGACCGCCGTCGTGCTGACCTTCTCCGAGGAAATCAATCCAGCGTTCGCTGACGTCGCCGTCACCAGCGCCGATGGTCGCAACTGGGTGTCGGGCTCGGCAAACGTCGAAGGGCCGCGCCTCACGGTCGCCGTCGGGCCCGACCGACTCACAAACGGCCTGTTCACCGTCAGCTACCGCGTGGTCTCAGCAGATGGCCACCCCGTCTCCGGCTCGTACACCTTCACCATCGCCGGCGTCCCAGAACAACCGTCACCCACAACCACGCCAGCCCGTGCAGCACCCAGCACCGCTGAGCCGTCTCCTCCGGCGCCCGCGGCGACCGCAGGTTCGGACACCAAGGCGTCTGTACTCACAGCAGCCGGCGCCGGTCTGGCGCTTGGCGGTGTGATCGCGTTCTGGCAAAATAGGCGACACCGCCGGAAGAACGCAGCAGAACACCCCAGATCTGAACCCGGGCGCTCTGGAGTGCAAAACACATCACCTCCTTTCGAACGAAGAGATTGACCTCAAGCTCAATCATCACCCCCTCGCGCGTGTCATCGTCGCGGACAGCAGCGATCGCCTGACCGCACGGGCGAAGGTTCGACTGGGGTCGAGGTTTCCGATACCCCGAGCGATTATTTGATCGTCCTGGCCTGCACGCTGGCGATGATCGCCGGAATTACCTGGGGCGGTGGCCGCCTAACAACAGCGAGCCCAGGAGGAGCCCACGGGCCTATGAACCGTCGGCACAGGCCTGACGCCGCGCCAGTGATGTCCTGATACGGGAATCCGCAATCAAGAAGTGAGGCGCCCCAAGCGATCCGGGCGCTGACGGCTGCCCTTCCTCGACGGGTTGTGCGAGAAGCAGGTGTGGACCCGGCAGGCTACCGTGGCTTCAGTGAACGCCCCCGATGCCCTAACGGACGACCAGCGGCGACCGCTGCGGATCGAGATCGTCGTTGTGTTGATGGTGACGTTCGCTCTGAGCGCCTATACCGCGATCCTGGATCTGATCGAGGCGGTGCTGCTCGGCCTGGCGGGGCAGACCGTAGCGCTCAACCCGCGCCGCTCCTCGTTCGACCTCATCGATCTCGGCCTTAATCTGGCGACCGTGTTCCAACTGGTCGCTTGGGGCTTTCTCGCCGTATACCTATTGTGGCGCAGCGGTTTTGGCCCGGCAGCAATCGGGTTGGGCCGACCGCGGTACCGGCTCGACCTGCTCGGTGGCATCGGGCTCGCCGCCCTTATCGGGCTGCCCGGCCTGGCGCTGTATGTTACCGCCCGCGCATTGGGTCTCAGCGCATCGGTAGTGCCCTCGGAACTGAACGACACGTGGTGGCGCATCCCCGTCCTCATTTTGGTGTCGTTCGCCAACGCCTGGGCCGAAGAGATCATCGTGGTGGGCTTTCTGCTCACCCGGCTGCACCAACTGCGGGTCCGCCCGTCCACCGCGCTGGTGCTGTCAAGCCTTTTACGCGGCACATACCACCTGTATCAAGGCTTCAGCGCCGGGCTGGGCAACGTCGTGATGGGTCTGGTGTTCGGCTACGCGTGGCGGCGCACCGGTCGGCTGTGGCCACTCATCATCGCCCACGGGGTGATCAACACGGTGGCCTACGTCGGCTATGCCCTGGTCGCGGATCGACTCAACTGGCTGTCTAAGTTCACCTGCAACACCCTCCTGGGCCTCTAGCCCAGACCGACCACCGGCAGCGTGGGCCTCGAGCCCCCGGCCCAGGGCAGGCAATCACAAACGCCATAGTGAAAACCCCACGGCACCATCACCGCCGGAAGTGATGGAGCGCACCGGCGATGCCTCCACCGTCACGCTGCCGCAACCTAGACGGGCCGAGGTGACCATCGATACCGATCCGAGCCGCCGACTCATTGCCTACGTAACCGTTGTGGCTCAACAACATTGGCGTCCTGATGCGGACACCAGCTCGGAAGGCCGCGTCGGCTCAGAGGCCTGCAGGAAGGCCTGGCATGGTCGTGATCTCCCGCTGCTGGGTCGCCCGGGTGATCGGGCCAGCGCGACCGCTGCTGCTCATGACGTCGAATCGCGCGGTCAGGCGACACTAGCCATCGCACCGTCGAGCCGCGGGCTCTAGCACGCGAAGGATCCGGCATACCCACTTGAGGTCGAGCGGTCGATGGGCTCTGACACCGCTCTGACGTCTGCGCCAACGTCGCGCCAAGTTGAACCCAAGGCTTCAAGCCCTGTGGCACAATGACTTCGACCAGAATGGCTTGAGGGAGTCCAGTGTCGTTGGTGCGTGTGCGGGCTGTCGCCGTTGTGGGCGCGACCGCGGTGCTGATGACGTCCAGCTGTTCGTGCCAGACCGACACCTCCGTTCCCGAAGGCGTTCCGCCGCCCGCGGGAGCCCCGGTGCCCTACATTGACTATCCTGCCCGCGGCCGACCCGCCGACCAGTTGCGCGTCTGGGCTGCACAACGGGCTCCGGCGCTGGACATACCGGCCACCGCGCTGGAGGCATATGCCTATGCGGCCAGAGTCGCCCACGTCGAGAACCCCGACTGCCAGCTGGCCTGGACGACGCTGGCGGGAATCGGCATGGTCGAGAGCCGCAACGGCACCTTTCGCGGCGCCACCATCGCCCCGAACGGGGATGTCACTCCGCCGATTCGTGGTGTGCGTCTTGATGGCTCGAACGGCAATATGCGCATCACCGACAGCGGCGGCGGCTCGCCCGACGGTGAGCCCGGATTCGCCCAGGCAATGGGTCCGATGCAATTCATCCCGGAGACCTGGCGGCTCTATGGGGTTGACGCCAACAATGACGGCATCGTCAGTCCCGACAACGTCGACGACGCTGCGCTGTCGGCTGCCGGCTACCTATGCAACCGCGGCGGCGACCTGGCGACCCCAAAGGGGTGGATGACAGCGCTGTGGGCTTACAACCAGTCCGATCCGTACGCCCGCAGCGTGCGCGACTGGGCTACCGCCTATGCCGCCGGCGACTCTCAATAGCAGCCCGAGGTCGCCGGATCCACGGGCGCGCGCATTCTGGACGCAGATGTGTAGCGACAACGGGTCGCGCATAGGATCGAACTGCCATCTGATGAGCTTCGTAAGGTCCAGCCGATGGACTCGACCGCCAGTCTGATCCACTCTGCTGATGTTTCCTTGTTATGCCGAAACCGAAAGGGACTAACGAGATGGAGAAGCAAATCATCTGGCGCGGGCGCAATGGTACTTCCAAGATCCGGCCGTCCTGCAGTTCAAGTATGTGCGCGCCTTTGCGTCGGCCGTCGACGCATCCTTCCCGACCGAAGAGACACTGGAGGCCTACCACCTTGGTGGAGGCGGCCTCACCTTCCCGCGATACCTCGCTGCTACTCGGCCAGGAACCCATAACGTGGTGTCCGAAATCGACGGCGGCGTGGTGCGCATAGACCGAGACCAACTCGGATCAGCTTCCGAGGCCGGGCTTGAGGTGCGCGTCGAGGACGGCAGACTGGGCCTTGCGCGGCTCGATGACGACAGCCGTGATCTGATCGTCGGCGACGCCTTCGGCGGCGTGAGCGTGCCTTGGCACCTGACGACTGTGGAAGCGCTGACAGACATACGTCGAGTCCTCAAAGAGGACGGTGTGTACATTGCGAATCTCATCGATTACGGAGAGCTGGCGTTTGCACGTGCCGAAGTCGCAACACTCACAGAGGTTTTCAAGTACGTCATAGTCACCGCCGAGGCCGGCGACGTCGGCGTCGATTCCGCGACGACACCCGATGGCGGCAACCTGGTCGTGCTCGCCTCCGATCGACCGGTTGACCATGACGCCCTTCAGAGGGTTCTGAATACTCGCAACACCGGGTGGACGACCGCTACCGGCAACGACCTCAGATTGTGGATCCGCGACGCCCAAGTGCTGACCGACGACTACGCTCCCGTTGATCAACTTCTCGATCCCTACCGTCAACAGAGCGGGGAGTAAATTGTCGAGGTCGGCCTTCATCGCCGACCCGTCGCCAGCTTTGCAGCGTTCCCGGTCAGACTCCTTCGCGTGTAAGGCCAGCAGGCAGCGAATTTGTCATCTGCCCGAAACCCGCTCTCTGATGCTCAGGTCCGAGTCGCACCCGGTGAGAACCAGCGGGATCGCGTCGCATGTCGCGTGACTTATCGAATACTGATCAGGGGCGCAACGCGCTGCCACCCATCCATCCGTCCCAAGGCACAGACCAATCTCCGTTCTGCCACTGTTCCAGCGGTGCGCCGCCGGTATTTCGGATCTCGACAACATCGCCTGGATTGGCAAAGTTGTAGTACCACTCGGCGTTCTCTGCGCTCAGATTCAAACAGCCTGCCGAAACGTTGGTGTTTCCCTGCGCCCACACGGTCGCTTCGCGCTCATGGAGGTAGATGCCGTCGGGACTGATCCGCACCGCGTGCGGGACGCTGATCTTGTACCCCGATGCCGAATCGACGGGCAATCCGTAGGTTGACGAGTCCATCAAGACGGGATTCTGTTTCTCCATCACCGTATAAACGCCAGGTTGCGTCCAGAACGCGATTGTCTTGCCCCCGACAGTCTGCGTCCCTCCCCGGCCCATCGATGTCGGCATCGTACGGATCAAATTGCCGTTCTCGTAAACACTGACCTGTTTGGTCGTGTCATCGGCGATCGCGACACGAGACGGCCCAATCCGGAAGCTGACCTGCCTGTCCTGTTCTCCGAATAGTCCACTACCCAGATCAGTACCGTAGAGATCGGCTTTGACCGTGACCTCAGTGCCGGAAGGATAATACTCACGGGGCCGCCAGTGCGCCTTGCGATCGTTGATCCACATCCAGGAGCCCGCCAACTGCGGCGTCGTTATGACCTGGAGGCGAGATTCGGCCGCAGCCCGGTCAGGGATATCCGCGTCGAAGGTTGCCACGATCACGGTTCCGACACCGTACACACCACCCTCCGACAGCGACGCTCCGTTGGTCATGCCCAGCCGAACTCCGACCTGGGATTGCGGTGCGACAGTAGAGAACTCCGAAACCGTCGTGACGGTGCTGGCGTCAGCGCCCCGGCCGGTCGCGCTGAGCGTATAGGACCGTCCGTATCCGAGTGGCTCGGCGGGCTCCCAGGCACGTCCGCCCTCCACCAAGCGACCCGCGACGACCCGGCCCTGTTCGTTCTGCATCCGCACATCAGTCAGGGTGCCAACTGTCGCGGTCACCTTCACTGCGCCGACGGGGACCACATCGCTGGCGCCTGTGCGGGGAAGAATCTCGATTACGGGAGGCTCGGGCGCGGCCTGCGGCGTCTGCTCAACCTCCAGGGCACCGGGCGCAACCACCGTATTCGTCAACCGAGACTTGAGAGCACTTGTCTGCGATGCCGTCACGAGCACCGCGACAGCCGAGATCACACTCAGCGCAACTACCTTTCGGCGTCCAGCCAACACTTTCATCACAACTATCCGTCGGGTCGCACTCCTGCTATTACGTATCCACATAGTAATTGGTGGCGCGACCAGGTGCCGATTCGGCGCGGCGAGCTAGTAAAAAGGCCGCCGCGAGCTGAGCGCCGGCTTACGTTGTACATCGATGCCATCGCGATCGGAGCGACTCGACGGGCCTTCCGCAGGTGGGCGGGTGCACCACCTGCCGTCGCCGATGCAGATACAGCATGGGAGGCATCGCTGCAAAAGCCAGGCTTCCTACTCTATCGGCTCGCCGCCGCCGTCCAATTCTTGACGGGAGCGTTGGAGGGCGCTTCGCCAGCTCGACTCGAAATACACTGTGGCGGAATCCCCGACAGAATTCCGCCACAGCGGTTTGTCGGGATCCGTCCCGCCTCTCCTGACGGCCTCCACAATCTACTATGCACCTCAGTAGGACGCATATAAATTCCGAAGGAGGCGGCTATCAGCCTCCGAACAGAAGGTAGAGACCGGTGAACGTGTAGCCGACCATCGTCAGCATCATCGCCACTTGACCGGTGATCTGATGCTGTTGCGGCAGCAACCGCAGAGCGCGATCGTGCGCGGAGACGACCGCCACCATGTGCCCCACAACCACGCACGCGACCTTGATCGTCCAGAGCACTGACGGGTGTTGAGACAGGATGTAACTGACATCATTCGGTGCCAATCCGAACAATTGCCAACCCAGGCCAAACGGGTCAGCCAAGCGCACGACAGTTTCCTGTCCGCGTTCGACGAGGTAAGACAAGTAGTGGGCGAAAATGTAACCGACAACGATGGGAACCAACGAATGCGCCAACTGGCCGGGAAGTTCTTGGCGCTTCTGGGGACTGATGCCGCCGGTTGATCGTGCAGCACCCCAGAAGGTCACACCAACAATGGCGACGAAGAGGATCAATACCGTTGTCCGCAGCACTGTCGCACCGCCGGCCTCGCCGAAGAGCGGAACCCCCGTAGCGGTGCGATCAACGAAGTTTCGGAATGCCGGAGCTTGGGAGAAACTGTCGAACGCGGTAGAGCCCAGCAGCACCGCCAGAACTGCGACGGTTCCGGGACGCACTGGCAACGTCGGCAGATGATCGAGGGGATTGACGAGTTCCACTCGTCCCGATGCCGGCGAACGCCGAAAGGGTGATAGCCGCGAGACCGCCATGCTGTAGACCTCGAACGGGTCTGCCCGTGCGAACCACCGAGCACCGAAGACCCAAGCACCGACCCCCATCGCCCCTACGTAGATCAGTAGCCACGTTTTGATGGCAGTCAGGGAACCTGGGTCAGGGCTTGCCAATTCAAGCCAGACAAAGGCGAAAAGCCCCAAAGCGGCAGGCCAGTAACCCCATGCTCGCGGATAGGAGCGGCCCGAGGCATCGGCTCCCCTCCGTCGAGCGAGACCGCAAATGCGGTAGATGGTGCGCAGCGGCGACAGCAGGCGCCAGACCGGACCCACGCAGACCGAAACGGCGACCAGCCCGACCCAGAGTAAGACGTAGAACGCGCCCGGCAGAGCATTGTCGCCTCCCGCGGGGCCCCATATGGCGGCCGCCAGAACCCAAAGCGCGAACAACAGTGCCAGACTCGCGATAATCCAGCGTGACGTCGGAGAGTCGACGGCACGGGTGACCCAGGCAGGTAGTTCGCGGCCCGGCTTCGCCGGGTCGAAGCGCGGGCGCTTCCACGCGAGAGCAACGATCGCGAAAGTCGCAGTCAGCGCCCATGCCGCACCGATGAGGGCGAACGACAGCGGTACAGGAAGGTCAGTGGAACCGCCTACGCCGTGCGCGAGGATGTCGACTCGCGGGGTCACGGCCGAACTTGGATGGTGACGACAGTGCGGTTGAGGTCGTGGAGCTCGACATCGACTTGGCCGGGCACGTCCACGGTGAACTCGAAGGTCTGATCTGGACGCGGTTCAATGTTGAACGTGTGCTCAGGTACTGAGTGAACGTGCAGTTGGTCGGCGACGTCGCTGGTCACCTTCAGCACAATCGGCTTTCCGACGGTGGCCCGCGCTTGGCCGTTCGTCGGCGTGACCGTGCCCCCGGCGATCGAGACCTCGACAACGGTGCCGTCAGCAGCCGGTGGCACCTGTTCGGTAGAAGGCGGCTGCGTGGAGATCGTCGTGGCTGCCGTCGACGCCGCCTGGCTGGTCGACGACGTCGAATCCGTCGTCGTGGATCCGCAACCCACTAGGGCAGACAACGTCGCTGCAGCGGCGATGACGACGCCACACCGGGCGCTCCGAGCGCTCACGGGTTCTCGTTCCTCTCGACGGCGGGACTCTGCGTGGGACCTGCGTCGCCTCCAGACTCACGACGTCGGTTGCGACGAGCAATGTAGAAAACGACACCGATGATGACTAGCGCGGGCGCGAAAGCTGGAAGCGACATCCACAGCCCAACGTCAGTAGCGAGGTAGGAGATACTCGGCAGATCGGCATCGCGACCCGCTTCACTCACCGGGACGTCGATCAACACGGTTCGGTACCGACCGTCATGACCATCAGCGACACCCCCATCGACGCCAGCCCATCCGACAGTACGCGCGTGATCCGCAGAGCAGCCGCGATTCTCCGGCACTTACGCACTGTCTCCGTAATTCGTGTGAATGAACATACCGGAACCGCCGGTACCGAGTTTTCTCAGGTGAGTCGTACACCTCGCCGGGCATCGATAGGTGCCAGCCCGAACATCTCATGGAAGACGCGGTTGGCGTGTGCACTGTCGCTGAACCCGGCAGCATGCGCAGCGTCGGTGATGGTTCCGCCATCCCGCACCACCTCCATCGCGCGGATGAGGCGGCACCACCGCACGTAAGCCGTGAACGACATTCCAACCTCGTGCGCGAACAGCCGCCCAAGACGGTCAGCAGAGAGGTGCACTGTGCGTGCGACATCAGAGAGCTTCACCGGACCTTCGATGATTCCGGGCAGCAAGTCCACGGCAGCCTCCACACCCGGATGCACGGCACATCGAGGTTGGCCCTCGGCTCCGACCAGGTAAGCGATGACCTCGTGTGCCGCGAACGAAAGATGCCGCTGCTTAACAACATCGACATTGACGAGCCTCTTTCCGAGCCGCACCCACTCTCGGACATCGTTGCGATTCGTGTTGCGAAAAAGGGCCGTGACTGCACTACCGATGACACTTGTGGGCTCCAGGTACAGCATCATTCCCTGACAGGCCTGAGCCTCGATAGAATGCTCCGCACCTGCGGGGATGATCGCGGCGGGCGCCGACAGGCCCCGCCCATCGGCGTCGACGAGGAAGGCAGCGCCATCGTCGATGGTCACAATCTGCAAGGCGGCGTGCCCGTGCGCGTGTGCAGAACCGAGCTGTCCACGGAAGACGAGCTTTCCCGGCTCGATTAGCGCTTCGCCCAACCACGTCACGTCACGAGTATGCCGAGTGCGCATTAACCGCGGGCAAGTTTCACGTGCCGACCCGATCCGACCGGGTTACCGCACGACCTCCTCTGAAAGAGGCTGTGTCGCCGATATCGGTCTCCTTACCGAATTTGCATGCGCCCCTTGCACGAAAGGGTTCAGCCAGCTGTGCGAGGTACCGCGTCGGGTAGTGAGGTTTGGCGGCCATGCCGAGGTCGTCCGAACTAAACCGGCGTTGGGAGTCGAAGGAGAATGTCCGGAGGGCGTGATCCAATCCCAGGGTGAAAAGTCCGAAGTTGACGTCACCAATCCCAGCCCACTTGAGATGGTGGAAGCGGTGACCTTCGTTGAGCGCGAGTACTTTACGTAGCGGTCCGACGCGGTAGTCGGCATTGGAGTGCTGCAACAGCAATTGAACGGCAATAGCCACCGTGAGAACCTCCGCGATCGCTTTCGGCAGGCCCAGGATGAGCAGCGGCAAAATGCCGGCTGCGAGTTCCAGCGCCCCGTGCAGTGGATGCTTCATAAGACCGTTGAAGCCGTAGAAGCGTTTCACGCTGTGGTGGACTGCGTGAAAACGCCACAGCCACCCCACCCTGTGACTGGCCACATGTACCGCCGTCACACCGACATCGGTCACCACGATTGCGATAAGAACCTGAAGCACGAACGGCAGCGAGGAGGGCCACCACGAGCTAAAGGGATTGAGCATCGCCAGCAAAGGCACGACGAGAACTGTCAATAGCAGCGAGGTTTCATTGATGAACGCGTGGGCGAAGTCACGGCCTCCGTCGCCGATCGGTTCGTTCCACTCTGCGCTATAGGGCAACGTTCGCTCCGCAGCGAAGGATAAGCCGACCGCGATCAGTATGAGGGCCGCCATCCAGACCTCCGCCCACGGCGCGTGCGCCAGAGCAATTGCCGCACCGTTGACACCGAACAACATCACCGGCACATAGCCGTACCGGACGAACGAAGTAACCATGCCCCCAGCGTGGGACATACTCCGGGTCTGGCACTTGAACAGATCCGGCGACTTCACGAGGCGGGACACGTGACGTCCGGTTGCCCCCACTGCTTTGCTTTCGCCCGCGTGATAATCCAGACGGTCACGCCGACCCCGGTGGCTACGGCCAATTGGAGGCGAGGTCTAGAACCAACGGTCGCACAAGAGCAAGAGCCTCGCGGGCGAATTGACACTGAGAGCAGCGTCCTCTTTACCGTTGTCGGGCCGGCGCCAAGGATAGCGTCGCCCGACGGATGAGCTTCACATGCTTCGACGTTGACGCGTGTCCTACAGGCGCTCGAGGCGAGGTGTCTTGCCACCATGGACCCGCACACACCCGGCGTACCGCTCATGGCTTCTGTGCAGATATCGCGCAGCGTTGCAGCCACCGCCTCCACCAACGCGGCCCGCGTCGCCTCGCCCGGAAACAGGAACATGTGAATCTTGGCGGCCTTCAGCGCAGCCAGTTCGCTCGGAGTCTTCAAAATCGTTGTATCGCGGCCGATTGCGACCCACTGCCTACGACCGACATCTCGCAGCCACACAGCATCGTCAGTGCCCTGGGCCGCCGCGCGTGAACCGTACAACTCTGGTGGAGTGTGGACTTTGTACCCAAACGCCTCGATGGAGCGGCGCAGGGTCTTACCGGCGAGATTCTCGTCGAGGTAAAACTCAGGCGGCGCGGCCCAGGAGGACGCGTGCGGCGGTTCGGACTTCTTCGCGGGAGATTCCGAACTCATCAGCAACCACCTCCCCCGGCTCCCCCGCCCTCAGCATCGCCGCGACGTCCGCCACACGCGGGCCCGCAGTACCAAAGCGCGGCTGGCCGAACCCATAGCGGGGATCGACGACCACCTTCGCGGGTGCCCATTGCCTCAGTTCAAGCTGATATGGGACATCTCCACCGTCCCAGGAGATGTACTGGATGTAGTCCTGGACAATCTCGCGGATCACATTCTGGCCTGAACGCGCCTCGATGAGGCCAGCGCCTGCCCTCGACTTGGAAAAATCCCAAAGGACGTCGATACCGTCTGTTGCAAGATTGGGAGCGGTGAGGACGTACTCCCTGCCGAACTCTTTCTGAAGCGCGTCAAGCGCCGGCCGAATCCGCCGAATGTGCACTCCGGCATCACGCAGCGCCTCTAGGACGTAAGCCTCGGTGAGCGCAATAAACGACACGTTCGCTTTCCGGGCCGGTGCTGCGACCACGTGAATCAGCGCGTCACCACGCTCGTAACCCTTTGCCCAACGGTGAAAAGTTTGTCGCTTGATCGCCAGGAAACGCGCTGCGTCAGCCATGTTTAGGATGCCCAGAGTGAACCGATCATCGTCATGAGTGGCGTTGCTCTTCATCATCCCCTTCCAATGCTTTCCGGCCTTGAATCTAGCCCCGATTGCCGACAACTTACCCAAACGTAACCCCCAAGAACTTCAACTGCGCGCCGCACCGTCACGTTGGTCAGACGCTCAGCGGTTGCAACCAAGACGGCGTCCTTCAGGCGCGCGGCGTAGCGGCGGAAACGATCTCGCCCCCAGATAAAAGCGGTTTCGCCTCAGCATCGCGGCAGTCGCTTGTTTGAGCGCGACCTCGCAACATGGGGCCGGTGTGGCCACCAGGCCGCGGGTTCAGACCCCCGCCCCGATCGTCGGGGTGTAGCCGATTGCACGGCTACACCCGTGTTGGGTGATCCTCCGAGGTCAGCTGAACGCCTTTCGCCCGGAGTTGGCGCGCCCAGGTCTGGGTGGCCATTTGCGTGGCATCCCAGGGTGATCCCAGCGGCGGGGTGTAGGACAGGTCCAGCTCGGAGAAGCCCTCGACGCTCATCTCGTGGAACAGCGCGGCGGCGTAGGTGTCGACCCGCTTGGACACCTCTGCACTGCGGTGACCGACGAGTTGGGCCCCCAGCAGTCGACCGGTGCGTTCATCGCCAGTGATCCGGATGTGAATCGGGGTCGCACCCGGGTAGTACGCCTTGTGGTCATCGGGTGTGGCAGCGATGGTGGCTGGTGTCCATCCGCGGTCTGCGGCCAGCACTTCGTGGTCACGCAGCCCGGTGCGGGCGGCCACCAGGTCGAATACCTTGACCACCTGGGTGCCGAGGCTGCCGGCGAAGCGGGCGTCGCCGCCGAGGGCGTTCTCCCCGGCGACGCGGCCCTGCTTGTGGGCAGTGGTGCCCAGCGGCAGCCAGGTCACGCCGAGGAGGCGGTGGTGGGTGTGCACGCAATCCCCGGCGGCGAACACATCCGACAGGGTGGTGCGCATCGCCTCATCCACGGCGATCGCGCCCTTGATCCCGAGTTCGGCGCCGGCATCGGCGGCCAGCTCCACATCAGCCTTCACGCCGACCACGACGAGAACGAAATCAACTGTCTGATGGGGACTATCTCGCTAACGGTGTTTCCGGCGGTTTTCATCAGTAGGTTTCGGCTGCCGGGAATCGATCGGCGAAGGTGATCGCGAACGCATTCAGGGCAGGTTTCCACCGCATCGTCCATCGTGCCCTGCCTGCACCGGTCGGGTCCAGTGATCGGGTGACCAGATAGAGGCACTTGAGGGCGGCCTGCTCGGAGGGGAAGTGGCCGCGGGCCTTGATCGCGCGGCGGTAGCGGGCGTTGAGCGACTCGATGGCATTGGTGCTACAGATGACACGGCGGATCTCCACGTCGTAGTCCAGGAACGGGATGAACTCCGCCCAGGCGTTGTCCCACAGGCGGATCACCGCCGGGTAGCGTTGCCCCCATTTCTCGGCCAGATCGTCGAACGCTGCGCGGGCCGCGGTCGCGTTGACTGCGGTGTAGATCGGTTTCACATCACGCTTGATCTCATCCCAGTACTTGCGGGACGTGAGCCGAAAGGTGTTGCGCAGCAAGTGAATGATGCACGTCTGCACGATCGCCTGCGGCCACACGTTGCCCACCACCTCGGGCAGTCCCTTCAGCCCATCGCAGACGACGAAGAAGCTGTCCTTGACGCCGCGGTTGCGCAGATCGGTGAGCACGCTCATCCAGAACTTCGCGCCCTCCCCGCCGGTGCCGGCCCACAATCCGAGGATGTCGCGTTCCCCGGCCAGGGTCACTCCGATCGCGGCGTAGAACGGGCGGTTGGCGACCTGGCCGTCGCGGACCTTCACCACGATCGCGTCGATGAAGATCGCGGCGTAGGTTTCATCGAGTGGCCGCACCGACCAATCGTTCATCTCCTCGATGACCTTGTCGGTGATGCGGCTGATCGTCTCCTTCGAGACCGACGCGCCGTAGATCTCAGCGAAATGCGCTGAAATCTCCCCAGTGGTAAGCCCTTTGGCGTACAACGACAAGACCACCTCATCGACCCCGGACAATCGGCGTTGACGTTTCTTGACGATCTGGGGCTCGAACGTGGATGCCCGATCGCGCGGCACGTCGAGTTCGACCGGGCCGGTGGTGTCGGTCAGCACCGTCTTGGTGCGGGTCCCGTTGCGGATGTTGCCCGACCCCGCCTCCGGCGGGTCGTGTTTCTCGTAACCGAGGTGCTCGGTCATCTCCTCATTGAGTGCGATCTCCAGGACCGTCTTGGTCAGCTGTTTGAGCAGCCCGTCGGGCCCAGTCAGCGACAGGCCCTGTTCCTGTGCCAGTCGGACCAGCTCGACGGCAGCCTTCTGCTCTGCGGACTGCTCAGCCGCCTTCTTCTTCGCCACATCTTCCAGTGTCGTCATCACGGCACCTTTCTCGCCGAGCATCGCTCAGCGTGTCAGTACCGGAAACACCGTTATTTCCACAGTCCCGTCTGATGCAGGGTTTCGCCATCACGATGAGCGGTCACGGTGAGCGCGCCGTTGGCGGTGCGGGTGACGGCGGAGACGGTGGTGTTGGTGAGGACCTGCACGCCGTGGCGTTCCAGTTCGTCATGGACCAGGGCGCCCAGCTCGGGATCGACGGTCGGCAGTACTTCGGGTAGCGCCTCGATCTGCGTGACGGCGATACCGCGGGTGGTGAGTCCTTCGGCCATCTCCAGACCGATGTAGCCGGCGCCGATGATGACCGCGGTGGCCGGTTGGCGTTGCTCCAGGGACTCCATGACGGCGAAGGTGTCGCCCATCGAATGCAGCAGGTGCACGCCATCTTTGGGGCCGAGGGCGTCCGGTCCGGTCAAACCGGTGATCGGTGGGCGGGCACTGACGGCGCCGGTGCCCACGATCAGGGCGTCATAGGACAGTTCAGTGGGCGCCCCGGTGGGGTCGAGGACGTCGAGGGTGTGCTCGCCGACGTTAATTCTGGTGGCGCGGGTGTCGGTGAGGACCCGCATGCCGGTGGCGGCTAGGTCATCAGCGGTGCGGTGGGCCAGGTTGGTCCAGTGCGTGACCTCCCCAGAGACGTAGTAGGGGATGCCGCAGATGGAAAAATTGGGGTAGGCGTCGGCGACGACGACGGTGACCTCGGTGCTGGGGTCGAGTTCACAGATGCGCAGAGCGGCGCTTATTCCGGCGTCGCTGCCGCCGATGGCGACGATATGGCGTGCGGGCATGACGAAGTCTCCTCGGTGTATCGAGTGGGAAGGGTTGTGCTGCTGCGCTGCAGCGTGAGAGCGGGGTTGGTGTCAGGCGTCGGTGAGCGTGGTGTGCAGGCGTTGCACGCGGACGGCGATGTCGTCGCGGACCAGGCGCATACGTTCGAGGCCGTCGATACCGCGTTCGGAGGGTTCGTCGGTGTCCCAGTTCTCCACCCGGGTGCCCGGCAGCGGATCGAGTTGGGCTTCCCGACCGAGCGTGACCACCAGGTCGACGTCGCGGGCCAGCTCGTAGTCCACCGGCTTGGGCTGCTCACCGCTGATGTCGATGCCGACCTCGAGCAGGGCTTGGGCGGACAGGTCGTTGACCGCGCCACCGGGTTTGGTGCCGGCGGAGTAGACGGTCACGGTGTCGCCGGCGAGGTGGCGCATGAGCCCGGCGGCCATCTGCGATTTGCCGCCGTTCTTGACGCACACGAACAGCACCGACGGTGTCGACGAGGTAGTCATCGTTGTACTGGCTCCTTAGTTCTGGCGTGCGGTGACGTGGAGTTCCGCGAGCAGCCGACGGACGCGTTCTTCGAGGTCGTCGCGGATCGGCCGTACCGCGGTAACGTCCTGACCTTCCGGGTCGGGCAGGTCCCAGTTCTCGTAACGCTTGCCGGGGAAAATGGGGCAGGCATCGCCGCAGCCCATGGTGACCACCACGTCAGCGGCCTGGACGATTTCATCGGTCCAGGGCTTGGGGAACTCGCCGGTGATGTCGATGCCGACCTCGGCCATCGCCGCGACCGCGGACGGGTTGATGCGGTCGCCGGGTTCGGAGCCGCCCGACCACGCGACGGCGTCGTCGCCGGCGAAGTGGGTGAAGAAGCCCAAGGCCATCTGGGAGCGTCCGGCGTTGTGGGTGCACAGGAACAGCACCGTGGGCTTGCCGTCGCTGATCTTGCCTTCCACCCGGGCCAAGGCGTGCAGGCGTTGGCGGGCGAACCGTTCGGCGAGCAGCGGAAGGAAATTGGGGACCGACGCGCGGCCGGCGAACTGGTCGTAGGACGTGTGCAGGAACCGTTCGATCGTCTCGACACCGAAACTGTCGCCGAAGTCGCGCTCCAACCGGGTAGCGGCAGTCTTGAGCGCGTGCTGCTGATCGATGGACAGGTCGCGGTGCGGGCGTAAGGCGGCGGGGCTATCAGACATTGACATGGTGTTACGACTCCTTTGTCGTGGACGGGTTGACAGCGACGGGCACAGTGCCCTGGTCGCGGAAGCGTCGGCGCAAGGCCAGTGACACGTACACCAGCCCGACCAGGACCGGGACTTCGATCAGTGGGCCGACCACCCCGGCCAGGGCTTGTCCGGAGGTGGCGCCGTAGGTGGCGATCGCCACGGCGATGGCGAGTTCGAAGTTGTTGCCCGCCGCGGTGAACGCCAAGGTGGTGGTGCGTTGGTAACCGAGGCCGATCGCTGCGCCGAGCAGATAGCCGCCGCCCCACATGATTGCGAAGTACACCAGCAGGGGCAGCGCGATCCGCACCACGTCGAGCGGGCGGCTGGTGATCTGTTCGCCTTGCAGCGCAAAGAGAATGACGATGGTGAACAGCAGCCCGTAGAGCGCCCACGGCCCGATCCGCGGCAGGAATTGCGACTCGTACCAGTCGCGGCCCTTGGCCTTCTCGCCCACTCGCCGTGACAGGTAGCCAGCCAACAGTGGGATGCCCAGGAAGATCAGCACCGACTTTGCGATCTGCCACGGCGAGGTGTCGATGGTGGTCTGCTCCAGGCCGAGCCAGCCCGGTAGCACCGACAGGTAAAACCAGCCCAACACCGCGAACATGATGACCTGGAATATCGAATTCAACGCCACCAGGACGGCGGCGGCCTCGCGGTCCCCGCAGGCCAGGTCGTTCCAGATGATGACCATGGCGATGCAGCGGGCCAGGCCGACGATGATCAGCCCGGTCCGGTACTCGGGCAGGTCCGGCAGCATCAGCCAGGCGAGAGCGAACATCAATGCCGGCCCAAACACCCAGTTCAAGAACAGTGAGCTGAGCAGCAGCTTGCGGTCGCCGGTCACGGTGTCGAGGCGGTCGTAGCGCACCTTGGCCAGCACCGGATACATCATGATCAGCAGGCCGAGCGCGATCGGCAACGAAATGCCATCGATCTGCACGCCGTCCAGCGCCGCGTTCATGCCCGGCACCCACCGCCCCAGCAGCAGCCCGGCGGCCATCGCGACACCAATCCACACCGGCAGGAACCGGTCCAGGGTGGACAGCTTGCCCACCACCGGCGCTGAGGTACTCGCCACCGTGTCGGTCATGCCGTCGCCCCTGCCAGCGCTGCCGCGTCGAGATCCAGCAGCGCCGCGATCTCGCGCAGCGCCTCCGGGACTACGGCGTAGTACACCCACGACGCCCGACGCTCGGAGGTCAACAAACCGGCGGCGCGCAACACCTTGAGGTGATGCGACACCGTGGGTTGGGAGACGTCGATGCCGCCCGAGATGTCACAGACGCACGCCTCCCCACCGGAATGACTGGCGATCGCACTGAACAACCGCAGCCGCACCGGATCGGCGAGCGCCTTCAACTTCTTGGCCATCTCGGCGGCTGCAGGTTTAGTGAGCGGCTCCCGCAGCAGCGGCGGCGTCACGCAGCAGGCGTCGGCCGGCCCGTCCTGTTGATTCGACATTCATCGATATTGACACTCATCGAATCACCGGGCAAGTGAACGACAGATGAACACTGCCGCGACACCCCCGGCCGGCCCCCAGCCGACACCGCCACCACCGCCGGTGATTGCCCAGCACTACCTGACCGTTAGCCCAGTCGCGCCAGTAGAGCTGCGCAGCAGAGTAGGCACTGGCTGCTGCCGCCGCGTAACTCAGCCCGGTCCGCACACCGCTATCACTCATCCAGGGAGCACCCATGTACACGCCTGCACACCTACCTGGTGTTGTCGGACAACTACCACCGGCCCACTCAGCTCAACGCCGCTCACACAGCGTTCGAGTTGATCTCCCTGGACGAGGCCAGGCCGCGCGTCGTCGGCGTGGCCACCATCGAGCCCTACTCCGAACTCGACGCCCGCCGCGACCTCCACGCCGTATTCGCCGCCAGCCCCGTTCACGCGCTCGCGTCTTAAAGAGACCTGACATACAACCGTGTTCGTGGCCACCGTCCGGACCCCAGTCGAGGCGACGGCCGTCGCGCACACCGCCGACCAAGCCGCCAGGCTGGCATGCGAGCTGGGCATGGAGTCCCTGCAGCGCGTGCACGGCGACTTGGGCTACGACGATCCCATGTTGGCCGGGAAGTACTTCGAGTCGACGTGCTCCCGTTCGAGGTCGGCGGCCCCGCGCAAGTCACGCGCCGCTCCAGGCTGCTGGCGTCGTAACTCCACCACCCGCGTCATGCCTTACTACCTGACCCCCGTCGCCGAGCTGCCCTACCCCCACACGATGGGTGAGCGGCCCCTCCAAGACGGCACACGCTCCAACTGTCCCCTTGCCCTTGAGGCTGTGCTCCGCACACGCGGTCAGCACCCCGGGCAAGACGGCTACCGCGAACTGTTCACCAACGACGCGATCTCCGCGCGCCGCCAAGCCTGCGACGTCCACGCCGGAAACTGGACCGTGGTACTGCCCGCAGTCACGACCTTCCTCGAGCCCTCCCCGGCCAATGCCGACACCGCCACCATCGCCCACGCCGCGCACGACCATCCGCCGTTCGCCGATCTCGCTGCGGCCGACCCCCGACTGACGCTGGCGCTGCTGAGCTACAGCGACTCGCTACGCGTCTACACCAACGGTCACGGCCAGCGCGAAACGATTGGCCAGCACCGCATCTGGCGGGCCCGCACAGCCGGCGTCTGCGCGCTGCCCGTGTGGTTCGACGCCACAACGGTGCGCCCGCCGCGCGACGCGGTGCTCCTGCAGCGCGGCTAAGGCGCCCTCTCGGCCGCTCCCCTGGCCCGTTCAGCTCGACGCTGCGACACCGCCCGCCAGGGCGACGAACCCGCCGTCCAAGGGTCTCTGGCGCAACACAGCCACCGCCGCTCCGCCCGCGCCAGGATCACCACAGCGTGGGCTGATCACCAAGCAGCGCCGCCTGCACCGCGGCGGCGTCCCAGCCGTGCCGCACCGCATCGCGCAGCGCCACCGAGCGCTCCCGCCGCACACCCCGACTGTCGAAGCGTCGCACCGCATGGCGCCCACCGCCGCGACGCATCCGCGCCATCCCCTCCATGTTGTCGCCCTGGGAGCCCGACACCACGTGCTATTGAACGTCTGTCGCGGCCGCGATTTTTACGACACCGGGTTGTCGCATTCGTGCAAACCCAGCACGCCCGCCGCCACGCTTCCGCCTGCGATCGCCAACGCGTAGCGATGCGGACGCACACAGAACCCCACACCGTCGCGCGTGAGATAGAAACGGCCGTAACCATCGGCACCGATCGCCCCGGTCCAGATGTTGCAATCCGAAGGCGTTGGCCCACAGACGACGTGGCTATGAAACCGGGCAATCTCAGCGGCGTGCAACAGCCGATCAACAACCAGCTGTCCCGCGCTTCTCAAGGCCGCTGACCCTACGTCCGTGCACAGACACTGGGCCTGTCCAGAGCCGCCTGCGGCGTCCCGACTGACAGGGCCGCAGCGGCGTTCAAGGAGCTACCGCTGCGCTGTGCCATCTGAGACACGGCCGAACAACGCCCTGCGCCGCTGCAAATCCCCCTGAGTCGCGACCCCCTGCGCTCAACAGTCCCGGGTCCGTGCGCAGCTCCCGCAGCGCATCGTCGCGATGCGCGAGGGCCGGCGGATTCCCGGCGCCGAGGCCGCCGGAGTTCTGCTGCCCTCGCAACACGATGTTCGTCTCATCCACCGTGACGCGCACCTGTCGTCCCCTGCATCAGGCCGAGGCCGCGTCGGGCTCGTCGGCCCCCGGGTAGGCGACACCGCCAGGCTCGCCACCAACCTCACCGCCACCGCCTACTGCGTGCGAACCGTTGCTGGGCGTGGACTTCTCGGCTTTCGGAGCGTGCCGCAGCATGGTCCGAACAATGCCGATCCCGACGTCTGTCCGTGCGGCAATGGTCGTCAGCGTCTCATCACGGCCCTGCATGCGCGCGACCACCGCGCCGGCCTTCGCCCGGTGCGTGGCCACGCGCTTGGCCGCTTCGGCGTCCACCTGCTCGCGCAGCTGCGCCAGGCGCTCCGTCTTCCAGACCTCGACCTCGGCGACCTTGCCGACCTCGTACAAAAAGTTCGTGGCGTCGTCGATGTTCGCCTTATCCCGCGCAGCACGCGCTTCGTTGGCGCGCCGGGTCGCTTCCACAGCCCGTCGCCGGGCTTCCAACTTGGACGTTCCTGCTGCTGTCATGACCGGGACACTAAAACCGGCCGGGCCGGACGTGCCACCACCACAGCCACATTCGCCACCCACCAATTTTTTCGTCGCCGCCCCTGCCGCACCACCGCACCTCACTCACCCACCGTGCGCCCCGTCCCCTCACCACCGCCGCACCGGCCACTCAGCTCACCCCTCACAGGCACCTTCCACGGCCCAACGACAGACCACACACCTCTTGCCTGCAGGCGGCATCTAACGGGTATGCAGAACGTCGTGGATAACTACTGTTATCCATGTCCATCTGACATGCTGAGTCGGTGCCTGGATCCGTTCCGCCGAAGCCGCCCGCAGTCATCCTTCCTGGATGGTTCGCCGACTTTCTCGCCGATCGTGCCATCCGCAAGCCCTCGCCCCACACCTCCAAAGCCTATCGCCAGGACTTCGAGGTAATCGCCGTGTTGATGGCGGGGTCCGCCGACGCCGTCTCCGACCTCCAGATCCACGAATTAACAAAGGACAGAATGCGTTCGGCGTTCGCCGCCTATGCTGACACCCACTCGGCGGCGTCGATCCGACGCTGCTGGTCGACGTGGAACACCCTGTGCACATTCCTCTTCACCGCCGAGCTGCTCGACGCCAACCCCATGCCGCTCATCGGCCGCCCCAAGGTGCCAAAATCCCTACCCAAGAGCTACCCCGCCAGCGCCGTCACTGATTTGGTCGCAGCGATCGACGCCGATCACGGTTCCACCCGCGCCAGTGACTGGTCCGAGCGTGACCGCGCCATCGTCTTCACCTCATTACTGGCCGGACTCAGAGCCGACGAGCTACTGAACGCCAACGTCGGCGACATTCGCCGAACCGACGACGGCGCCGTACTGCACGTCCGAGGCAAGGGCAACAAGGACCGTCGACTCCCCATTGGCCCAGAGCTGCTCGACGTTCTCGACGACTACCTTCGGACACGAGCCAACCGATTCCCCCAGACCCGCCGACGAACATCGGGCACCAAGGCGCTCAGCAACTTCTCCCCGACCGCTCCCCTCTTCGTCGGCGCCGACGGGGACCGCATCACCCGCGGAACGCTGCAATACCGGATCCTGCGGGCTTTCAAGAAGGCCGGCATCAACGGTGAACGAGCCTCCGGCGCACTGGTTCACGGCCTGCGCCACACCTTCGCCACTGAACTCGCCAACGCCAACGTCAGCGTCTACACCCTGATGAAGCTCATGGGCCACGAATCCATGGTCACGTCACAACGCTACGTCGATGGCGCTGGCACCGAGACCCGCTCCGCCGCTGAAACCAATCCCCTCTACGGGCTTCTAAGCGACGAGAAGCAAGCCCGGTAACGTGCTTTTCGACCGCCCACGCAGAACCGATTGCCAGATAACGACCGTTATGTCGGGTTGGGGTGACAGCAGTTGTAAGACAACACAATTCACCTGCCCGGTCTCAATCATGGTGCCGACTTTCGCAGTGAAGTTGCCTTTTTGCGGTTTGACGCGTGTGTCTCAGGGCTGTTGTCCTCTCCGTTTCGGGTTAGACGAAGGAGCGCCTGTGCCATCTTGATCCAATGGTTGTCGACGGGTTCCGCGTACCCACCGCGAGGCGTCAGCGATTTGGCGCCTGATCAGACCTCGTGGCCGCCGTCCTGGAGCGCAGTCTTGCGCTTATGGCCGCTACCTCGATGACGTGCTGGTCAGCAGCGGTGAGCGTCGCGGATGCCACGCCGTGTCGAAGCTGTCGGGCACGTTGCGCATCGTTTCGTTCACAAGACCATTCACACGAGCGCAGCGGCACGGCTGCACGGAGGCAGGTGCCCGCGCGCCTTCGCCTAATTCAGCGTCCCGGTCACATGGTTGCACTGCATTACCCAAACCGAGACTGCATCACATACTGGAGTAGGCGCACACCGATGAGCGCAGGCGAGGAAAGGGTCGCAATCTTCCCATCCCACCGCATATTAGTGCGAGTGATTCGATCGCCGTTTCCCGCCGGTTCACCGCCGTTAAGGTGACTACCCAGAACGCGGTCCCGTCTGCAATCGCAGACGCGGCGGGAGGACTTTGAAGGGGGGCGGACATGAGGGTGCGCCATATCGGCCTCAGCGACGGAACCGCGCCGATCACCGCTATCTTCGTCGTCGATACGAATATCGCTGTGGCCGACCCGAGTCTTTCCGGAGTCTCCTGGATGCGACTACGCCTGCTGGCCTCGCTCGGCCCGGTCTCGGTGGTCGTGCCCGAAGTCGTCGTGCTCGAGGTCGCGAGGCAGCGTCATCGCGACCTTAAACGGCATCTCTCCGAGGGAGCAAAGGCGTGGGGACAAGCAACGGGCTCCCTCGAGTCGGCGGGCGTGACGCTGCCGGCCGACCTACCCGACGTTCGCACACTTCGGGCGCACAAACTCCCCCCACCCGCCGAAATCGCCGACCGGCTGCGCAAACACCTCGACGATCTCGGCGCCACCGTTCACCCGATCCCCTCAAGCCTCGACCACAACACACTGGTCACGTGGTCACTGGAGGAACATCCGCCGTTCGACGCCACCGATAAGGGATACCGCGACGCACTCATCTGGGCCACCGTCCGAGAGGTCGCCGCGGCAGCTCCTCAGGCATGCTCCGTCGCCTTCCTGTCGAACGACAACGACTTCTGCGACGGGAGGTCCTCCATCCTCCACCCGCAGCTCGCCGCCAACCTGTCCGAGGTGACCGCGAACAGTGTCCTCATCGCCAGAACAGTTGGAGACGCCGTGCTGATCACCGGCGTCGCCGGAATCGAAGACGAACTCGTCCGTCCCCCGTGGGATGCTCCTGACCTCAACGCTGATCTAGCAGCATCGATAAGATCCCTGTGCGACAACCTGTTCGGAGTCGACCTACACGACGGATATCGATCCGTGCCCTTCGATGTCGAGCTGCCCCTACCCGTTGACGAACCCACCGTCGACGACATCGACCCGGACCTCGATCGGCTCGATATCGTCATCCACGAGGTCTTCGATGGCGGGACGGTGATCGGCGACGTCAGCGTCCCAGCTGGCATGCGTGTCACGGCCTATGTGCTCAAGGCGGAACTCGCGGAAATCGATACCCCCTGGCGCGTAGACGATGGCGACTACAATGACCACACGGCGCTTGTAAGCGCAGATCTACCCGTCGTCCTCGAGTTCAGCTTCGCAGCGGACGCCGGCGCCGTACAGATCATCGAGCTCACTTCCGTTCAGGCCGAACCAGCATGATCGTCATGCAGTGTCACTGGAAGCCGGTCAGTCGATCACCGGAAAGGCGCGGTAACGGCCCAAATCCGTCGGTAACTACGGAAGCCTGAAGTGCATCGGCGGGTTCCGCGCGAACCTCCCGCCATTCCACAAACCGAGCTGTGACAATCGAGTGGTGCCCACGCGAGCCGCGAAGCGTCGAACGTCAACGATCAGGCGAAACGCCGATGGCACGGAATGGCACTTCGGTTCGACCGTTCGCGGCACCACCGGTTATCTCGACCAGGTCGTAGCTCACCTAGACGATATCGAGCCGCACACCGCCTCCGAACTGCAGACCGTCATGCGGTCCGCGGTTCGCGCCGGCAGCGTTGATCCCGAACTGCTTGTGAGTTCGGTTGAGCGCCAATACTTCGACGACGAAGACAGTCCCGTCGGGCCGATCTCCTTCGGCGTCGCTGACAGCCAACTGACCCTTCGTTTCACATTCGACATGAACCGATGGATCGAGGACGGGGATCACACGGAGCAGTCGCGACTCGCAGGCGCACTCGAGCCGTTCTTGCGTCGGAACCGGATGTCGTTGCGGAGTTTCGAGCCTGACTACAACTACCAGGGTCCGCCGTGGCTATGGCGAGGCGAGATCGCACTGAAGCCGAGAGGCAAGTCGCTGAGCTGGTTGTACGAGATCGGCTGTCAGGCAATTGCTTTGCTGAATGCATTCGAGTCCGGCCAACTCTCTCGCGAGAGTACAGGCGATCTGATCCGAGCAGGCCATGCTGAGCTGCTCCTCGGCCAGGCTGAGTCCCATTGGCTCGACGTCAAGAGTCAGCACTGACTACGCCACCGCAGCGGGCCAAATCACTCTCGCCCAGTCCGTCGGACGATTCGCGAACGCCGAGTACGGAGGGATTGTGGTGATCGGCATGGACACCAAACGAGTCCCCGGCGGAGAGATCATCAGGAAAATCTGCCCCGTGGCGATCGACGGACGAACCCTCCAGCGTTGTCAACGCGTCATCGAGCACCGCCTCTATCCCCCGCCCGACATGCTTCGAATCGAATCCGTACCGGTGCAAGACGGTGGACTCATGCTCATTGACGTACCGCCGCAACCCGAGGAACTGAAACCGTTCCTCGTCCACGGCGCCGTAATCGACGGCCGCACGGAGACGACGTTCATCAGCGTTGTGCGTCGCCGCGGAGAGTCCTCGATTCCGATGACTCCCCAAATGATCCACTCCACGTTGGCGGCTGGCCGAGCACTTCTGCGTCGGGGCCAGCTTCCCCATGCTGACCCTTCAACCGGATCAAACAACCCTCCGGGCTGAACCAGCGCGCTATGCGTCGCGAAACCGTCACGTGCAATCTAGTCGCTCGTTGACTCCCGTTCCTTCAGAGGTTGCCGCCGCTACTAGGCGCCGCCGGAGACGGTGGTAGTTTTCGCTCAGCGATCAGGCGATGTGCGCGCCTTGGTGTCGTCGATCGCCCAGCCAAGCTCGGGTGGCCCGCTTCGCCAAACTGCGCCGGCTCGGGTTCGTCCCCCTCGTGCCCCATGGGGGGCCGACCGGTGCGCCGGGGCCCGCTACGACTGACTCACTGCGACAACAGCGGGAGATGACCGTCTGCACGGCTAACACCCCTAGGATGAATCCGTGGCCGGACGACAGCTCAAAGAGATCTTTCGGGCGTTCCACACGCGCGATGAGCTGGCTTTTCGTCGCGCAGCTGCAGAAATTATCGAGGAAGAGCAGGCAAAGCACCATAATGCGTTAGCTCGCGACCTCCAGAAGCTGCTGATAGCGGGTAGCGGCTCCGTCGATACTGGGCCGACAGTTCTTGTTCCTCCTCCACCGAAGGACCGGGAAGGTGAATGGGACCTCGGTGAGGTGCGAGAACCTGAACGTCTGTTGGAAGACCTCGTCCTACGTCAGAGCGTATCGGCGGTCCTCGAGAGTGTGATCGAGGAGGTCCGTCAGTGGTCGTTGCTGGACGCTGCTGGTCTCCCGCGGCGGCAACGTCTCTTGCTGCAAGGGCCACCCGGTTGCGGCAAGACGACTGCGGCCGAGGCCGTCGCAGCCGAGCTGGGGCGACCCTTGGTGATCGTGAGGCTGGACGCGGTCGTCTCCTCCTACCTCGGGGAGACGGCAAGCAACCTCCGTCGCATCCTGGAATATGCCGATCAGGCTCCCTTCGTCGTGCTGTTCGACGAGTTCGATGCGCTGGGCCGATCACGCGACGACAGCTCCGAGCACGGCGAAATGAAGCGTGTCGTTACCGCCTTCCTCCAGATGACGGAACGCTACCGCGGGCCAAGCCTCTTGTTGGCGGCAACGAACCACCCGACCCTGCTGGACGAGGCGCTGTGGCGCCGGTTCGACGAAGTCGTGACGTTCGACCTCCCCACCGTGCACCAAATTCGGCAGCTCATACGACTCCGGTTCAAGAGCGTGACCCATTCCGGTCTCGAGGTCGACAGCTACGCCAGCGCCCTCAAGGGGCTGCCACACGCCGCAGCCGAAAAGCTCGTCGTTGATGCACGCCGCACCGCTCTGCTGCGTCGTGCAGAGTCCGTGAACGACAGCGACGTCCGAAAGGCACTGTCGAGTATTACGTCTCGGCCGTGGTGAGTGATGCCCGAACACCTACTACTTCCGAACCCGCGGCCTGTCCGCTCTCGGCGTGCCAGTGGAGCCGGCGGGGGCACGCCGCAGCGGCAACGTGGTGAACACGGTCGGCATCTCCGCCGGCAACTCGATGTCTCCCGCGCGCCACGCCAGCTCAACGCCGGGGTCGACCCCGACATGGTGTTCAAGATCATCGCGGGGTCGCGGCCGGAGGACTCGTCGTTCGAAGGTCGAGGACTACAGATTCTCGGTGAGACTGTCGACTACACGTACTTCGTGCTGTCCAGCGATCGCGGCGCGTCGCTGGAGAATGCGATACAGCGATACGTGCGCACGGGTGAACTCCGCAGTTTCTTCAATCAGATCGACGACATCGAGCCCTACGGTCCGCAAGATCGCAGCGGCCCAGGTATCGGCGAGATCGAAGCGGACTTCAGCGGCACGACGGTCGTCGACGTCATCATCTGGCCCTCGGGTGCCTACAGCGAAGCCGTCAGACGAGCGGCTGTCGTCGAATCGGTCATCACGCAGAACGGTGGCCAGGTATTGCTTCGTTCCGTCTCGGCGCGGCGCAGTTATTTGCGGGCCGATGTGACCGCTGCCGGGTTGTCCGATCTGCTCAACACCAGCGTCGTTGAGGTGGTTCGCACACCGCCCGTACCGTTTCTCGACTTCCGCGACTGGCGCAACATCGACATCTCGTCTGTTACGCGAAGTCGACGGGTGAGCGAAGTGGTCGGCGTCCTCGACGATTCCCCGGCATCGTCGCACCCGTTACTGGCCGGACTCATCGCATCCGATGAATCGCTGTCACCCCCCGGCTACCAATGGCAACGCCGTGGTACCCACGGCACCGAGGTGGTGGGTCGCCTCCTCTACCCCTCGCTGCACGAAGAGTTGCGTGACGGCTTGCCGCTGACCGCGGTGGGCAGTGTTCGGATCGTGCGAATCCTCGAACCCGACCCCTCTCGCCCCGACGGTCCGCCGCGTTTCGCCACCTATGCCGCGCCCCACGACCTCGTCGAAGCTGCGGTTCGCCACCTCCACGGTGAGCACGGTGTCCGGATCTTCAATCTCTCGATCGGTTACTCGGAGCCGTTCAACGACCTACATCTCGGACCGCTCACCGAGATCATCGACGATCTTGTACGGGAGCTCGACATCGTGATCGTCGTGCCGACTGGCAACGCCGCGGCCGACTTGACCGCTCGCACTGCGAGTGGTCACCACATCATCGACGACAAGCCGGAGTTCTTCTTCTCGCCCGAACACCGCCTATCGGAGCCCGGCCCAGCTGCTCTCGCGATCACTGTTGGGGCACTGGCCCTTAGTGGAGCGCCCGCCGAAATTCCCGGGCGCTTCGGATGGCGAGCCGCCGCCGATGCACGGGAAGCGGCACCCTTCAGTCGCAGCGGACCAGGGCTCGGAACGAACACGCGCCGCGCAAACAAGCCCGACGTCACCCACTTCGGTGGGAACGTGGTCATCAACGATGTGGGCAACACCGTGCCCAACGACCCCGGCGCGTCCCTGGTCAGCACATCGACACGCGGCACCGAAGGTCAACTTTTCGCCGCCGTAAACGGCACGAGCTACGCCGCACCCGCTGTCGCACGCGTCGCAGCCGACATCGCCTACGCCTACCCCGACGCCTCGGCGAATCTGATTCGCGCCCTGGTTGCGACAGGCGCGTCACAAACCCAGCCGGCGACGAGCATTCCCGAACCGCACCGTAGAAACCGCGTCTACGGGCACGGTCTCCCCCAGGCAGACAGAGCGACATCAAGCGACGGCCACCGCGTCACGATGACCTACGACGGTTCCATGCCTGTCGACACAGTACAGATCCACCCGCTGCCCGTCCCCGAGCAGTTCCGACGCGGTAGCCGGCGTGACCGCGTCATCAGCGTCGCTCTCGCGTTCGACCCGCCCGTACGGCGCCAACGCCGGGAATACCTCGCCGGCACAATGAAATACGAGATATATAGGGACATAAGCGCAGAGGACTTGGCCGACATCTTGCAGCGGCAAGACCCCGACGATCGCGCCGAACTCATCACCGACCGTCGCAAGCTTGATCTGCAGCCCGGCGTTAATACCTTCACCCATGGCACGCTGCAACTCCGTACCTGGACCGGACGGAACTCCTTCGCAAACGACGACGAGACATTCCTCATCGCGGTCACCCACAAAGCTCAGACCTGGGCCCGCAACGATCCGGCCTACGACAGTCAGGCGTACGCGTTGGCCGCAACGTTAGAGGATCGCGAACTGGAAACGGCCAATCTCCACGAGACCCTGCGACAACGACTGAGCATCCCCAACCGCGTGCGGCTGCGCACCTAAACAAGCCAGCCGACACCTACAGTTAGCGGGCTTGCCTAACCGGGTGCTCCCGTGACACCGCGCCCTCGGGACATGCCGCGCGCGAAGACCTGGGACCGCGGCACCGTCATCGACAGATTCGCTGCCGGCAGGAGACCCCAGGGGAAGGACGACAGCGCGCGCCCTTCTTCTCGGGTGAGTCCGCGTAGACGCACCGACAAGGCATCGTCGGTGCGCGGCGTGTCGCATTACGCTCGTCGGTATGGCGCGGGCTCCATCTCGGGCGCCCGCCCGGAGCCAATCCCATCGTGGATCTCGCGCGCAGCCTGGAGTGCGATCCCGAGGACGTCACCGACATCCTCTGCCGGCGCGGCGACGACGCCCTGCTTGACATCGTGCAAACCGTCAGCTTGGCGCGTGGCTCAGTGCACAACCCCGGGCATACCGTGTATTCATGCAGAGCCGAGGGCCATCGCGATGACCACCCCGACGACGAACCGTCCTTACGTCTTCGAGCTCGCGGCGCTCGCGCTCGACCCCGAGGTGGGCCAGGACAACGCTCGCAAGACCGCTCGCGAAAACGGTATCGACGACGCGGTGTTCGACCGTGCGATCGGCGTTCTCCACCGGATCAACGACGGCGGAGAAGACATCGACGACTTCGTCCTGCGCGAATACATACTCGACGGCTGGCTCCAGGGGTACCTCCCGCTCGGCGCGCACGCGAGCAACGCGATGCTGACCACCTGGCGGTTGGCGCAACTGGCCCAAGACCACTACCAGAAGCTCCAATGAGGACCTCAGCCGCTGGGCAGGTGACCGCCATCCTTGCTGCGGCCGGGCTGACGGTCACCGCCTGCTCGGCCTCCCTCGGTCCGATTGCGGTAAGCCGTGCCGACGACCCTGCCCTGACTGCCACCGTTCTGCGGGTAGTCGACGGCGATACGGTCGACGTGGTCGACGATTCCCGAGGGCGATTGCGTATCAGGCTAATTGGAGTCGACAGCCCCGAGGTGCACAAGCCCGGCTACGGTATCGGCTGTTGGGGTCCCGAGGCAAGCGAGTTCGCCCGTTCCGCACTCACCGGCCAGCGCGTCGCGATCGTCACCGATCCCAGCCAGGACACCCACGACCGCTACGGACGGACGCTGGCTTACGTGGAAAGGGCGGGAGGCTGGGACTTCTCGGTCGAGGCGGCCCGAGCGGGTGCGGCAAAGTCTTACGTATACGGCCGGCGCCCAGCCACTCTGACACCGCAGATCCAGGCCGCGGAGGCCGAAGCGCAACGAACGCAGCGCGGCCTCTGGGGACCTCCCTGCTACGGCCACACCGATTCAACGCCCGTGAAGTAGTTTCGACGACGCCGACGGGACCGCCGAACTGGGCAGGCGGTCACTGCCCGCACGCGGCGCACCACAGCAGCGCCCCACCTAGGTGGACACGCCTCCGGCGTGGCTGATAACGCCGTTGTTTTGCCTCCATGTACATCACTGCAGGCTTGGCCTCGAACTGGGCGTAGTCCCCCGGCCGTAGACTGTTGCGGTCGACCGGATTCATCACCGGCGACCCTGCCGGCGGGATCTGATCGCCATAAGCCGCGCTCACCGAGGAACCGTTGAGCACTGCCTTCAACGCACGCTCACGTTGCGCATCCGCAGCGGTCACCGACGTGCCATCGGGCAAGGGGACCGTGTGCGGCGCGACCGCCGGGGCCGCCGCCGGGGCCGCGGCCTCGGGCGAGGTGTTCACCGCGGGCTGCACAGTTGGCTCAGTGGGAACGGGGCTGCCCGGCTCTGTTTTCTTTACTGACGAGTCATCGGTCTTGCTCGGCTCGTCAGTGAACTGATCGTCGGACTTTTCGGTCTTCGAATCGCCCTTCGTGTCGGAGAACTTCTCACCGTCGCCGCCCTGGTCCGGGGCGCTCTTGTCCGAGAACTGCGACGCCAAGCCCGGAAGGGCCGTTCCCAGGCCGCCGAGGCCGCTTAGGGCGTCCAGCGGTGAACCGCCGGCGCCGAGACCGCCAAGCATCCCCGGTAGCGCCGATCCCATCCCGGCCAACGACGACAGCGGGTCCATCCCCATCCCGCCCATGCCCAGGGGGCCCATCCCGGCCATGGGATCGGTCAAGCCGCTGTCGCCGGCAGGCGTCGTCGAGGGGACTGAATCATCGGCGGGAGGGGGCGCCGCATCCCCGCCGCCACCCCCGGCTCCCCCGCCTGCGGACTCTCCCGAACCGGACCCCGTTCCCGACCCCGTGCCGCCACCTTCGCCGGGCGCAGGGCCGGACGTGAAGTATTCCTGGCCGAGCGCGTTCATAATCGCCGCCTGCGTCTTCGCGTCAACCTGGGCGTCGCCGAGCACTTTCTGGATCTCGGCGAACTTGCCGTCCATGAACTTTTGAAACGCCATGACCGATGCCGGGTCGGCCATCTCCGGCGCAATCTGCTTTGACTTGGATTGGACGTCGGCCAAGATCGCGTTGATCTTGTCGCGGGCCTGTTGGTTGGACGCAAAGATTTGCTTGAGCAGTGCGGCGAGCTTCTCGTCGGTCAGCGACGCGCCCGTGGTGTCCTGCGTGTGTTGATCTCCCGCGCTGGTGGCGCCATCGTTGAGCCCCCCGGCGCTGTCGGCGGGCGGTGCCGGCGCCGGGGGCGGTGCAGATGGCGCGCCGCCAGGGCCGTAGAGCGCAGTGTTGGTGCGCTGCAACGGGGTCTGAGACGGCGGCTGATCGTCGTCGCCGAACACACGGCCGACCGCGCCCACCACCTTGGCCACGTTGACCACCGCAGGCTCCAGCAGATCCGAGACGAGGTCGGGAACACTGGGAAGACCGAAAGTCACGAGCGAAGTCCTTTCCTCAGCACCGCCGCGCGGTCGCTCTCTACGACGCTAAGCCCGGCGGACCCTCGATAGCTACGGCCATAGGAGCCAATTCGGGGCGATCTCGGACCACCTCCAGCGCGGTCTGCCGGATGCGGGCAATGACGTCGTGATGGCTCACCCCGACCTCCTCGCCGATCGCGCGCAACGACATCGCCGGTCGCACCTCGAACAACCGCCACAGCGCCTGCGTCAACGTGTCCTCGGAGTGTGTCGTCAACCTGCCGCGCTGATGAATCTCGCGGGCGATCCCCAACCAGCGCTCTCCGCGATCGAGGTGCCTTGGCGTCATGGGCGCCCAGGCGGCGTGGGGGCTGGCGGCGTGCTCCGGCGCCTGTGTCGGGTTGAACCGCCAGAGGATCTGCACGGCGTGGGTGGACCCAAGAATTCCTGCGGGTGGGACGCAGGCCACCGCGAAGGCCAGCCATGTCGGCAGAGGCGCCGACGCCGGGAGAATGGCATGCAGCGCGTTGCCGCCGATGCTTACCAGGGAACCCAGGGCGAGCATCGACCAGAAGAATTGTCGATTCTTGCGCTGATCGGGATAGGCCGCTGTGGTCAGGATGCCCATGGTCGCCAAAACGATTGCGCCATCGACGATTCCAGGCCACAGGTATGGTAACCAGTCCGCCCAACTTCCGGTCCGCCGAGCGAGGTCGCTCAGCGCCGCAAAAGACAGGACGAAACTCGACACGGCGATGCCTGCGGTGATAGTCACTGCCACCGCGCGACTCGCTCGTACCAGAGTCGGTACCCCGCGAAGTCGCACGCCGCCCTCCGACCCGAGCCCCCGTACGTCAATCTGCTCCCCAGGCGGTGGGCTGACTCCTCGATCGTCATCGGCGATGACGGTTCCCACATCGTCTAGTGCGGTCATCGATCGCTTCCTCCAAGACAGGTGTCCACCACAGCACATCGATGTGGATGCTTGACCTCCATCCAACAGCGCCTGTGGTGCAACAGCTATGCGCCAAAGAATCCAGTGCGAGTCAAGGCAGCGGTGCACATGAACACACTGAGGACCTAGGGGCGGTGCACAGCGTGTCACCGCGTGCCAGCCTGATTGGCGTGCTTCCCGATGCAGCCCACGCAAGTGGTGTTCCGGCCGTACGCCGGCATCTTCCACGACAGGACCGCGGCCGCGCCGCCGGATCGATCCGACACCTCGCGTTCAGGAGTACTCCCGCTTCGACGACCAATGTTGGGGCGCAGTGTCACTCGCTCGGTCACAAAATGCCGACTCCGGACGGTGGCTCTCCGTGCCACACATGATGCCGGGGGCAACATTGACGCGCACGCATCTGCATGTGGGGCCGCGAGGACCCGCGACCGCTGTTACCTGTGTGAAAGATGGTGCGGCGTGTCTTCCCCGCCACCGGCTGCTTCGTGCGGCATGCTCACACCCAAGCGCGGATATCCGCGGTGCCGGCTCAACGTTCGATGTCTGTGGGCGGCGTACGTCCAAGCGCGGATATCCGCGCCGGAAACGGCTCAACCCAGGAGAGGAGACCCGACCAACAGGAACCCAGGCTGACCGCTGAAATCGTCAGCCACACAACTACATAACTTCTCGGAAAGCACCTAAACGACGAAACCCCCGGCCCGAAGGACCGAGGGTCGTCAAGTTCGAGTTGCCGCTCGAACCCAGTTGCTTTCACGCCACTCCCCCTTGCTGAAGGGAATCGTC
>NZ_JBTHXC010000004.1:0-26648 GCF_054355555.1 Mycobacterium sp. Panama NTM2
ATGTGGACGAGTCGCGGGGGGTGGCTCGACGGGCTGTCGCGTTGGGCGCATTCACCGGCGTTCGGACAGCTGTGCGCCGAGGCGCGGGTGTCGATCACTTCGGCGACACTGTTGTCGATTGCCACGGTCATGGCTGAGCACGCAGATCACGGCACCGGCCGCCACGTCGCCGTCACCCGCGCGACGATCGCCGACAAGGTGGGGTGTGACGTGCGCACCGTGACCGCCGCCTGGCGCGTCCTACGGGCCTCCAGATGGGCTGTGGAAGCGCAGCGTGGCCACGGTTCGATAAATACCCCTAGCGTCGGCCGCAGGCCCTCGGTATACCACCTGGTGCCCCGTCGGGAAGCCCATCCAACACCGCGCCCGACTGTGCACCATTTCCACCTACCGCCGTCAGGCGGTGTTATTCGTCCTTCTCCCGTAGGGAGTTACTCACCAAGCGGGCGCGCTAGCGCGCCCGCCAAGGGACTCTGCAACAAGAATGGGCGAGTACGTCAGCGGCGCGCTGCCGCGCGCCCGCTGGCCATCCAGAAACTGGCCGCTGGCCTAGTGGCGACCACCCACGGCCTTGATGGCGCCCACATCGGTGCCATCTGCGATGCACTCACCGCCGCTGGCATCGACCCCGCGGTGTGGACGGCACGCGCGATCAACGACGCCCTCAACGCCGACATGCGCGCCAAAGGAACGTTTTGGCCTAACCACATCGCCAACCCCGGCGGGTTCCTGGCCAGCCGGTTACGCCAGCTGTCCTGGTCGTCTCCAGTAGCACCCGCTTCATCGATTTTCCGGGTTCGAACCGTCGACTGCGTTGAACCGGCGCCTCCGCCGGTGGTACTCACCGAGGCTGCCCAGGCCCGGATCGCCGATGCCCGGGAACAAATTCGGCAGATACTCACCCGACCCTCACGCCGCGCACCGGCCTCCCGGTTTAGAGATTGCGCAGCATCAGCACCACATCGTCACGGAACAAGTTGTCTTCAAAGTTTTTAACTGCCGAGCTGATAAGGCATTGCGCTCAGGGGAGTATTCGTTTGAATGGCATAGGCGGCAACATCTATCGCCGTGAAAGAGTTCTGTCTCCGCAGATCTTTGATCTGCGGCCACCGGAGCGGACCCTGTTGGAGGGCTGCGCTGATCGCCGCGAACACGCGGGGCGGAAGCTGATGTCGGCGCAGGTCTTGAAACGTTTGCCCCCGGTCGCCGACGCTGACCCATCCCCACCCGTGCTCGGCGGCAAATCTTTGGCCGGCCGCGCTCTTAATCTGGTTTTCGATAGTGGCCATCACGCCAAGGGGTTTGATTTCGATCAGCAATTGTCGGTGGTCGGCAAGGCTGACGTGAAGGTCTGGATAGTAGGTGCTGGTGCCATCGACGCCGGCGTAGGTGATGCGGCAGGGCTGTTCTTGGTAGTGCCTTATGAGGCTGCTGAGCTCGGCGGTCTGGAGCACGGTCTCTTCGAGACCTGATTCAAAGTAGACAATTCGGCTTAATTTGTGGGAGCGGAACTTACCGCCGTGTTCAGGTGTGCGGTGCCGACGCTGCCCCTCTGGGGCTCTGATGGCGTCGCAATCGGTTGGCCACGCCGCGTCGGCAATCCATTTCCTTACATGTTGGTCGGCTCGTTCCCGGCGCAGTTGCTCGCATCGGTAATCGCGTGCGTCAGCGCGGTGGATCGAAAGCTGTTGTTGAGTGAGGTCGGCTATCAATCGGATTTCATCGGGTTCTCGCCCTGCCATGCGAAATACGGTTTTGGCTAGCCAGACCGCTGAGGTGGGGAACCAGGTACGGGCGAGGATAATCAGTTCGGGGATGAGCGCAGCGTCAGCGTCAGCAAGGTAATCAATGGCCTCAGCCAAGGCGTAGGCCGCTGAGTCAGGTCGCTGCGCGCGGGTGCAGATGCGATCAAGTGCTCGCTTCTCAAGTTGTCCGATGCGTTGGCGGCTGATGCCGCGGTCGTTCGCGATGTCTTGCAGGGTGGCCGGCCTGCTGGACACTCCCAGACGTCGTAGGAGCAGTTGTCGATCATCGTCGCGGGTGAGTTCGTTTACAGCTTCGAGGACCAAAGGACCGAGATCTGTGGGAGTGGTGGCCGAGTCGCCGCCAGTGGGCAGCAGCGAAAAGCGCCGGTCGTCGGTGGCTTGGTGTGGTGAGTGTCTACGACTATTGCGGTAGCGAGACCACCAGTCGGGGTTTGTGGTTGCAGTATTAATTTCGTTGCGAAGTAGCGCCCAGGCGCGGTTGCGGCCTTTTGAGGGACGAGTCGAGGGCTCGAGGAGCCGGAAGGCGACGGCTGCGACTGCGCCCTCTGTGCGGCCTAGTGCTGCGGCGACGTCGTGTTGAGACGCGCCGTTCCCCAGCATGGTGATCAGAGCGGCGATTTCTTGTGGTTGCCAGGGTGGAGGCTGCCGGCGCGGAACGTCTGACACCGTTCGTACCTCGAATCAATCGAAATGGTGCAGGGGAGTAGCCGGAATCAGTTGGACGGTTGAGGGTTTGGTGACGCCGTGCCGGCCGCTGTATTTGGCGTATTGCCGGGCCGGCGACGGGCGTCAATAGGGGGTAGGCCAAGTGATCGCAGTTGTGGTCCGGTGATGAGTCCGGTGGTCAGTGCCCGGCGGTAGGCCGCGCGGTAGCTCTGTTCGGTGATTTTGAGGTCGGATCTCAACTGGGTGATGTGAGTGTAGAAGCCGGCGAGTTCGGTGACGTGCTGTTGGCGTTGGTGGTCTTGCTCCTGGGCAAGTTGTGCCAGGATGCGCGCGCGGTCTTCGGCATCGGTCATAGGACCAGGTTCCTTTCAGCCAGTGCGGTCAGTGCTGGTCATGCTGACACGGCCGTCTGACATCAGCTGTGTTAAGCAGTGCCGGACGCTTTGTGACCGGTGAGTTGTCGCGCGGTTGTGGTGCGTGTTCTGTTGGCGGGTTGGGCGCATCCAAGGCTGCGCCGGGGCACCGACAACAGACGGGCGAGATTGCATGCGCCGCGAACGGTTTGAGCGCCGTTGGTCGCCCATCTGTTGTCGGTGCAGCAAGTTATGTTGCGGTGATACACCGGCAACGCATCCTGCCTCCCTTCGGTCGTTGGCTGGCGTGCTCGCTCACTGTGTTCGGAGCGCGAAAGGCGAAAGGCGAAGGTGCAATGGTTGTTACGGCGCCTGCGAGGGTGAGTGTGTCGGTGTGGTTGCCCACCGAAGCGCACGCGATGTTGAGTGCTGTGGCGGCGGGTGAGGGCGTGTCGTTGCCGGTGTTGGCGCGGCGAGCGGCGGCGGGTGCGGTGGCGTCGGTGGATGGCAGGGTTGAAATGTGTGCGCCGAGTGCGGATGTGGTGGGGGAGTTGCGCGCGGCGGGATATGAGTTGAACCGTCTGCTGCCAGCCCTGGCGGCGGTGACTACCGCGGTGCAGGAGCGGGCGGTCGCGTCACGGGTACGTGCGTCGTTGAATCGAATTGCCTTGGCCTCGGTGGAGTTGCGTTTGACTTCGCCACATGACGCTCGGATAGCGGTGCGCTCTTGCGACGCAAGTGAGTCGGGGAAGCGGTGGCGATTGGTGCGGGTGACCACCGACCCGGACACCGCGCATTGTTGGGGGGTAGCGGCGCGGGCTGCGGGATTTCGGTCCACGGCGAACTGGGTGCGCGACGCCCTTGCCGGGGCACACGGCTTGACGGTGCCGCGGCCCTCAATGCCGGTGACGGTCGAGGCACGCTCGGTCGCCGGGCGGGTGCTGGGGTTGCTCGCCCAAACGCATGCCGCCATCGTGGCTCGCCCGGCTCTCGGGTCAATGTTGTGCGGACCGGCAGAGGATGCCGAGGCTGCGCTGTGGACGGGACTGCAGTCGTTGCTGAATCACGGTGGACATCCGCGGGCTCGGTGGTGAGACGATGATCGCGAAAATTACTCACGGGCGTAGTGCGACGCGGGCATTGGCCTATGACCACGGGCCCGGCAGAGCCGACGAGCACCACAATCCGCGCAAGGTCGCAGGCAACGTGCCCGGTCGGGATTGGCGACAGCGGGCTCAGCGGATGCAGTGCTTTGTGGCAGCTCATCAGCATCAGCATGGGGATCGCGGGGTATATCGGGTGGCGTTGGCCAACCCTGACACCGACCGAGTGCTCTCGGACCGAGAGTGGCGGTTAATCGCCGAGAAGTTCGTGGCTCGGTTCGGCGCGGACAAGGGTATGTGGGAGGCCACCCGCCACGACCGCCACCACGTGCACCTGACGATCAGCAAGGACCGTTTCGATGGCACCCGGATGTCGACCAGCCATGACTACCGCCGGGTAGCGGCGATCTGCCGCGACCTGGAACGCGAACACGGGCTGACAAATGCTGCCGCCCGCGTAGGGCGCGGCACGGGCAGAGTTCGGGCCGACGCCGAAGCCGCTGCTCGCGGCAAGCCGCAACCGGATCGCGATTGGCTGCGCGTCACCATCAGCCGTGTGCTGCGCGACGGCGGTGGTCTTGAGGAGCTACGGGCGTCCGGGGTGGCAGTGCGGCTCAACGAGGCCAGCACCGGACGTGTATCGGGGATCTCTTACGCCCGCGACTCTCGCGCAGACCGAGACCGTGAGGCCGATGATCTGCTGGCCGAGTTGATCTGGTTTAAAGGGTCGAAGTTGGGCAAGGCGTTCGGCTGGAACCAGGTGGGGGAGCAGCTGCGTGGCCCCGCCGCGGCTCCGATCAGCCGGTCGGTGCCGGAGGCCGCCGAACACGAGCAGGCGCCCGAACCGCTGATGTTGGAACGCTCCATCGACCTCCCGTCATCAACCCTGCAACAGCGTCGCGCCCGCGCGCTCAAAGATGCCCTCGACCGCGCCGCCGAGCGTGCCCGAACCCAGGAGCTTCACCGCCGTCAGGACCGCGGCAGAGGCCGTTAACCGAAGGGTTGTCGGTGCCCCCGCGCACACTGACCGCCATGTCGCAACAGCCGCAGTGGGGACCCCATCACCAACAGGGCCTGCCCGGCGGCATGCACCCCCACACCAGCGGCGGATATTGGTGGGCTATCACCACCGGAACCTGGCTGGCACTTCTGTCAGTAATCGGCAACACCAACGCGTTGTCCACGCTGACTCTGATCGTCACCCTCAGCGCAGCCGCGGCCGCCGTCGGGTGGACTGAAGCCAAACACGGAAAAATGTTCGCCGCCGGACACGGAGTGCTGTTCGCCTCGGCCACCGTCGCGTCCTCTGGCCTGTACTTCCTGCCCGCGCTGGCCTACGTCGCCGGATACTTCGGTCAACGCCACCGGGCTAGGCAAGCGCTCGCCCATCCCTACGCCCGTGCAGAGAGTCCAACAGTTCACGCACTAACTACTCACTCCGTACCGGAGAACCCCAACGGCACAACATCATTGACCCCCGTACAACGTCCGTCAGTGTCGCATCGGGTGGTGCCGGGTAGCGCAGTGCCGGTGGTGGAAGGCGGATACTTTGGGGTGGACACCCGTGGCGTGGTGTCGGCCAATGCGCGCGGCGCCGCTTTGGTGATCGGACCGCCCGGGTCGGGCAAGACCCAATCGGTCATCATGCCCAGCGTCGCCTATGCCCCCGGGGCGGTGGTTTCTACCTCGATCAAAGCTGAAGTCTTGGCCGCCACCCACGTGGCCCGGAGCCGCCGCGGCACCTGCTGGTTGTTCGATCCCGGCGGCGCGACCGTGCCCACCGGCATAGTCGGACTGCGGTGGAACCCGCTCTGCGACGTCGTCAACTGGGACGCCGCGCGCAGCGTCGCCGCCCGGCTGGCCGGTCCGTCGCGGGTCGGCGCAGGCGCCAGTCATGAAGGCGACCACTGGACCGATCGCGCCGAAACCTGGCTCTCTGTCCTCTTGTACGCAGCGAGACTGTCCGCACCCGGCGGTGACATCGCCTCCCTCGCCCGGTGGTCACTGAACCCCACTAGCGGCGGCCCCGAATGCGAAGCCATCCTCATCGTGGCCGAACAAGACGGCGACACCGACGCCAAAATCGCCGCCGCCCTGCTCGAATCGCTGCTCAACGTGCCCGACCGTGAACGCGAATCCATTGCCTCCACCCTGGGCCGGATCATGAACATTTACACCAGCAGCGCCGCCCTACGTGCCGGTGTCGACCCCAACTTCGACGTGCACGCCTTCGTCCGCTCCACCGACACCGTCTACATCACCGCCCCCGTCGACCGGCAACGCGACTACGCCCCCCTGATCGCCGGGTTCCTCGAATCCATCCGGCTGGCCCAATACCACCGCCGGCAAGCCGTCGACCTCGGCACAGAAACCCAAACCGCACCTGTGACATTTGTGCTCGATGAAGCGGCCAACACTGCTCCGATCCCGCTACCCAACGTCGCCAGCGAGGCCGGCGGCCAGGGCCTTCACCTGGTGGTCGCCTTCCAAGACCTTTCCCAGGCCCGGGCCCGCTGGGGACAGGCCGCCGACGGGTTTCTCACCCTGTTCCCCGAGAAACTCATCCTGTCCGGGATGAACGACCGCTCCACCGCCGACATGCTATCCAAAATGAGCGGCGACTTTGACCGCATGACTGTCGGCGTCACCCAACCCGGCAACAGCACCAACACCAGCCTCTCAATTGGGCGCCCACACTTCTCCACCAACCGCGGACAACCCGGCTACAGCTACCAAACCACCCGCACCCCTGTCCTTTCCGTCGCCGACATCACCGGCGTCCCCGCCGGCCGCGGCCTGCACTACGGCCCCCACGGTTGGAACTTGATTACCCTCAACCCCTGGTGGCATCAACGTCGACAACTCCGCATATAGACCGTGAAATTTCATTGGTGACCGTGAAAAACCATGTGAAATAACATGATTCGACTATGAAATTCTTTCTATCGGTCCCAAAAGGTACCTAGACCGTTATCTTCATCCCGTCCAAACGGGAAAGGTGGCGAGGTGCCTTCATTGCCAGTCGTCAGACAGTGGCGCTATGTACATGTGCCCGTTCCCGTCGAGGGCATCCGCGCTGCGGTGGTGCGCACCACAAGCCAGAAGGTGGAGCTAGCGGTATTACTCGGTGCCGTCGACATTGGACTGGCGAATTGGGCCAGATGCAGCAACCCTTCCGACGCGCGCCACCGCAGCGCCCGTCCCAGGATCACTTCATGATGGTCATCGGGATAGACGCGCACAAGGCCACTCACACTCTGGTCGCCGTCGACCACCGCGGCCGAAAGATTGGCGAGATAACGGTTCCTGCCACAAGTGCTGGACACGCACGGGCAATCCGTTGGGCGAGCATCACCTACGACGGCGAGGATCTCATCTGGGGCGTGGAAGACGTACGCACGGTGACCGCGCGCATAGAACGCGACCTCATGGACACCGGCGCCGTCGTCGTGCGGGTGCCCCCGTACCTCATGGCTCGCGTGCGCGGAAGTCACCGCGTCGCCGGAAAGTCCGATCCCATCGACGCCCTGGCCGTCGCCCGAGCAGTTCTACAAGAACCCAATCTGCCTTACGCCCGTCACGACCCGTACTCGCTCGCCTGCAAACTAATGATTGATCGCCGCGACAACCTCATTCGCCAAAGAACGGCCATCATGACCCGCTTGCAATGGCGGATCCATCAACTCGACCCAACCCGAGATATCGGTCAGGGCAAGCTGCGACTACGCAAGCACCGCGACAATCTCGTGAGCTGGCTATCCACGAAAGACGGTTTATTAGCAGAGTTCTCGCGAGACGAAGCCTATGAAATCGCACTGCTATCCGAAAGCATCACCGACTTGCATCGCCGCATCACCGTGTACGTCGAGGAGGTTGCCCCCTCACTACTGGCGATCCCCGGGTGCGGTGTCTTGATGGCCGCCAAGATCGTAGGCGAGACAGCCGACGTCACCCGCTTTCGCAGCGAATCCGCCTTTGCCCGATTTGCCGGTGTCGGTCCACTTCCAAACTGGTCCGGCAGTACCGCCGGCACAATGCGCGGCAGCCGATCGGGGAACCGACAAATCAACATGGCTCTGCATCGAATCGCCATCGTGCAGATCAGGCTTGGCGGCCTAGGAGCGACCTACTACCGCATGCGCACCGAGGCCGGTGACGTGCCAAGCAAAGCCCGCCGATGCCTCAAACGCCACCTCGCACGCGCCGTTTACCGAGCCCTCAAAGCAGACCATCAGGGAAGAGAAGCCGCAGCAGGCTGTCGGTAGGCGCTGAAACAATTCAAGCCATGACCTCAGCAGACCTGGGTAGCCCCGCCAGCGCACTCGACATCGGCCGCATTGCCACGGTCGCTGAGCGCATCGCCGCCGATTGGGGAAACCACGGACACGCCACGGTTAGCGCGATGATCGCCGAGCTGTACATCGATGTTGCGGTGCTGCCGCCGCATTACACCCCCGACCAACGCGTCAACATCCTCACCGACGCAGCCGATACCACCACCAGCGAACTAACCACCATGCTCGACGACCACATCCATGAGGAAGCCGACCGGCCACCGGTCACTGAACACGGCTGGACCATGCACACCGAAGACCGCCATCACGCCCTCACCGCAGCACTGAGCAATCTTGTCTCTAGCCACCTCACCTGGTGGCTCGACAGCCAACTCTACGGGTCCATGACCGGCCACGAGGAGGACTGTCGTGGATGAACAGGAGCAGCTGACAGCCTTTAGAAAAAGCTTCGTCGAGCTCGATCAATGGCGGTTGCGTGGACGGCAAACCTTCGTACCAGCCAGTGGGGGTGATCTTTACGAGGACGATCTGGACTGGCCATGGTTACCTGTGTCGCAGTTAGCGTTCGTCGGTCTGCAGGCAGCCACTGATCACATGCTCGCTCTCCGGTGTCACATCGAGGCACGTCAACTGTTCCCATTCGCGGACCAAACTTTATGCCGGTCTGCGTTAGTTGGTGCGGCTGAGGCTGTTTGGGTGCTGGCGCCCGATGAGCGCGCAGAGCGACTTAAGCGAGCACGCACGCTTGCGGCCTACACCCTTAAGCACCACTCTCAGTACTTGACCGCCCTGCGCGTAAGTATTGGTGAACCAACACACGAAAACACGGACCTCGTTGCGGAGCGGGTGGAGCTTCGCAAGTCAGAGCTCGAAACGAAACGCGCCACCGATAGGCAGCATGGGCGCTTAGATACCACCGCAATGATCAACACTGCAGCTGCTTCGGCCTTCGCTCCCAGGTTTGCGAAAGAAGTCAACCTGGAGTGGCAGGCGAAATCTGGTGCAGCGCATGGCCTTGCTTGGTCAATATTAGGGACCGTCGATACACAACAAGGCCAAGCGGATGAAGCCGGTATGACCGACATTTACGCAGCGGGATCGCTCGCCCGCATAGCGAACTGCTATTTCGCCGCATTGCATCTAGCCCGACACGGATGGGCTCTGCTCGACAAACGCAACGCGCCTGATTCGGCGAACGATTCGTAGGTTAGTGCGCAATTCGGCCGGTGAACGTCTGACGACCGTAACTCAGCTAGCCGCCGAGATTGGCAATGCGCAGTTCAATCCGCTGTTGCTGCTCTGCAAGCTCGGATATCGCGCTGGCCAGTTGTCCAAGACCGTCGGCAAGGTATTTGTGAAAATCGCTCGCCCCCGCAGCGCGGTACGCGGCACCAAAGGTGCCGTAGGCGGCGTCGGCGTGTTCGGCGGCTTTGGTCATCTCAGGTGTCCTCACTTCGCCCCGGGCCCGTTATGTCGTCAGGCGCACTCTCCTCGCATGCCGACCATTTCAGCGTAGGGCGGTACTCCGACATGTCGCACGTTCAAGTTGGTGTAACCAATGCAGAGGTCGACCTACCCTCTATGTTGTGGATACAGCAGCCGACCCAGATCTGGACAGCGCTCAGGATGTCGCATCGCTGACCATCAAGGACGTGGCCGACGCATGCGGCCTCGCTCAACCTGTCATTGCGCAACTGGTACCCCGGACGTGGACCGCAGAGGGGTGGATGTACACCCCAGAACAACGCGAAGTGGCCATCGCAATCGCCGAGGAGATGCGGGCTAGGCAGCCTTCTCAGGATCGCGGCAACGTCCGTCTCCGCAAGCTCCTCGCTGACCCGGAGCGTGCCCGACGTGTCGCCGACATCCGGAACCGCATGCGCGCTGACGACGGGCCAGATACGTCTCACTTCTAGATAGCTTGTGTGTCCTCGACACTGTCGATTGCTGGAATGGGTTCGACTATTAAGTTCAGAACAGCAAGGAACCCGACGGAGCTCAGGTGCCATTCCACGGGCTCACCATCGACTCCTGGCAGCAGGATTGGTCGGTCTACAAGCTCCGGATTAGTAAGGCGCCGACCCACGAGACCCTCAATGATTGAAGATGCGAGCGCGGCGAACGTAGGAGTGTCGTAAGGCTCCTTCATGCGCAGGCCGAAGATTGGCATAACTTCCTCGTAGAACTCCGACATTCTTTCGATGAATCGGGATTCCGCTGACCGAAGGGCGTTGAGGAGTCGTTGCCTGTCAGCTTCTTCGAGGGCGGGCAGAGATGCCGCGAGAGCTGTGGATGTTCTCCATGACAGTGACTCCGAGACGGCTTTGAAATTCTGGTAGGCCGCTTGACGTACCGCCTCGACCAAGACTGATTTCTTGCCGGCCTCGGTCTCCAATCGGTCCTTGTAGCGCTCCACCACGTCAAACGCCACATCCAACGTTGCCCTGTCCCAGGCGGCCCCCTGTTCCTCGGTCGGCTCGACCATTTTTTCCATGAGGTCGACGTAGAAGGCCTCTTTGGTTTTCCATTCTCGGTAAACGGAACTCCTCGGAACGTCGGCAATCCGAATGAGCTCTTCCATGTTCAGGTGAGCAAGACTGACGGTGAGACCGCCGGTTTTGGTCAGAATGCTGACCGCCGTCTGGAGCATGTACTCCCGCAGCTGATCTGCGGGTATGGGGGCCCGCTTCTTGGTTCTAGCAGCTGCCCACTGCTGGCCCTTGTCTATTGGATCGCTGATTGTCATATCCGAACCCTTCTAAGAATCAGCTGAGACTAGGTGTCTCAAGTCTCGAATGTCAGATCCTGTGATGATAGTCTCAGTCTTCTACATTAGCCGCCGAAATCACACAGCGGCGCGACTGGGGAGGGAGGTAAGCATGAAGCTTCTGCCACAAGTGCTAGGCGCTGATGAAGGTGCGGCTGAGGAGGGCCGTGTCTTGGCGGTCCGATTTCCACAGTGGTTGCCCCGTTCGTTGGGCTTACTGCCTGCTCGCGTCGCCCAGGATGTACGCAACGCAGTCGAAGCCGCGATGGAGCAGGTTCACGGGATTCGGACGCTGTGGCCGTTCTCCACAGCTGACGATAGTGCGGGCATCTCAACATCTTTCGCCAGCGACGAACCTGCCGATCCCCGCCCTGTCCGCATCAACGAAACCCGCAGCACCGATTGACCACCGTCGGCAGAGCAAACCTCGAGCCGAGTCGCGCGGAGCTGCTTAGAAATTAAGCGGGCTAGGGTAACCGCCAGGACGGCTGGGGTTGGCCCCCGCAAAACAACCAAGTAAGAAGCGTTCCGGTCTTACTTGACCAACACAGTGTGCGGTCGATCGCTGCAACAAAGTCCTCGAAATGTCCGGCCCGATAGACGGCGATATCGTCAAGAACGCTGATCTGATCGTCGAAGGGCGGTTTGGGCGGTGGCGGGATGCGGAACCACAGCGCGCGTCCATTGCGGTGGGGCCAACGGGGGTGGACAACAGCCAGCTCGTTGAGGTCCACACCGCCTACTTGCCGGCCGTAGAGGTCGAGATAAGCCGCAAACGGCCGCGCATACGGCAACTCTTGTGACAACTCTAGATGTCCACTCTTGCCAAGTGCGCGGATGGCGCGATGGAGGTTTTCGCGCTCACTATGCGATCCGTTCTCCGACACAAGCTGTAAGAGATCGATTGTGTACCAACGCCATCGAGCACGAACTTCAACCGGAGCGTCCTCGCCCCCGACCAGATCGCGCTCGACGCTATCCGTCACGCGATAACGATCATGTCTTCCCCACGCGTGCAAAGTGGTCAGCACATGGTTTTGACGGACTCCGGGGCCTCGGGACACCATCCAATCTAAGCATTGTGAAAAGCCTCTAAACGTTGCTTTACCTGATTTAACCATTGCTCATTTGTGCACCTGTTCGCTGACGTAAGGAATGATGTACATAACGACGGCCCGTCAGGGCATGGCCGAAGATAGTCGACCCACGCATCCAATGAGTAGAATCAGAGGAGTTCATCGATGACATCGACTGTCTCCCATGCTCAATACACGCGTTCGCGGCCAAGCGTTGACTGCTACTCCTGGGGGAATCACTCACTTTTTCTTCTGGAGGGGAAATGACTGCGGTGAGACGACATTATTTGCCAGAGGTTCTAGGGCAGGCTGACGTTGCAGCAGACGAAGGCCGGGTCCTGGCTGTCCGGTTTCCGCAGTGGCTGCCGTGCTCTTTAGGCGTCTTGCCTGCTCGCGCCGCCCAAGATGTGCGCAATGCCGTTGAGAGTGCGCTCGAACAAGTTGTACAGGCGTCAAAGCTCCGAGCGATATGGCCTTTCGGTCAACCGGATGAGGCATCGGACGACGATTTCACCAGTGAAGAAATCGCGGATCCGCGTCCTGTAGGCATCACGAGCTATTGATTGTCGCAAGCCGTATGGCAAGCGCGAAAGCCTCGGTGCCAACAAGGACGCCGAGGATTTCACGGTGCTAGCCGTCAGTAGGTAAAGACAACTCGCTCGGTGTCATCGTTGTGCCGTAACAAGACTTGCCGACCTTCATCCTGAGCCTTTGCGATGAAATCACCGACTGCGACCAGGCGGCGCACGGCCTCGGTGATTGAGACATCATTTCGGTCGGCGTAGTCCTTGAGCGCATCGGCGGTCTGCTTGTTGATGTTGACATTGAGCCGCGATTGCGGTGCGGGGCTGCCGGCTGGACGAGCAGACTTCTTCTTGGGTTGAACAGTAGTCATGGCGGTGTTTTTTCTTTCTATTTTTACCGCGCCTGTATAGGGCGAGGATTACCAGAAGTGGCTTGAGGGCCTGAATGGCAGGCCGACGGGATCGGATCGACCCAGTAAAGCGCTATCAACTGCTGCCCGTGTAGGGCGTCGACAATTGGCGCTCCTGCGCGGTGATCGAGCAACGTTGCGGCTCGGATGGGCCGCCTGTGTCAATCACCGCGGGTATCAACTTGCTAAGACGAAACCGCCACCGCCGCAATAGCTGCCGCCTCAATTGGCTTACTGACACCAATGAACCCGCCCAAGCAACTGGTGTTCCGAGAGCCAATTCGATCGGCGGTGATACCCACCGCCGCCCTACGTGTCTGCATCTTTGAGTGGCCGCGAAATGCGAAGCCGCCTCCGGTAGCGCTCTTTCCGTCCGACTTCTGCGCTGACGTGCCGCCCACGAGGGCAGCGGTGAGCGCTGCAGCGCTGGACCCTACGAAAAGTGGTCGTAGTGATGAAGTGGTCATTTGAGCCCGCCTTCCGCCGCCGCGGTCACCGGACTGGCGATCCCCTAATCCGCCTCGCCGTCGACCGCGGCGTAGTGGTTCGTGATGGTAGTTAAAGGTTAGCACGTTCTACCCCGTTTTGGTGGTGTTTATACACAGGTTGTGCAGAACGATGTGGATACATTACCACCGAATAGCTGTTCTGTGTACGTCAAATCTGCGCTAAATAGGTGGTGATCGTCTGCACAGCGTGCAGACGCAATGTGTATGATGTGGAGCGGAGGCTTCAACCATCTGGGCGGGGCACCTGCGCATATTCCTTATACGACTCAAGGAGATCGACGTGGCACCTCGCGACAGTGATGACCAGTCCACCGATAACGGCAACTTTTCTGAGGACGGTCCCCCGATCGATCCAGAGGACGCCTCGTTCGTTTCGCAACAAGCACCCTCTGACGACCTCGTCGAACACGAGGAGGCCGATCCGGGCTATGTCGTTGCGGCCGAGGTCGCGGCACACGAGCGAAAGATTCGGTGGGTTGTCTTGGCGGTCATCGCCGGACTGATCGCGTTCAGCATCGGGGCCACCTTGCTGGCGACTCTGCTGTCCTCTGACGACACCGAGGCTCAGATCGCCGGCGACATCGGCAAGCTTTCCATTCCGACTCTGTTGACACTTCTCGGCGCAGCCGTGGCGTGGGCCTACCGTCGCAACAACAACGACTAGAGCCTCAATGCGCCGTGAAGTGATGAAAGCGAGGTAATGGAGGAAGCGGCCAGACAGGCCGCCCTACAAGCGGGTAGTGCGCGAACGTCAAAAGAAAGGTTGATCATGGCAAAGGGTGACATCAGCACTTACAACGAAGATGGAGTCTGGAAGTCCAAGGTAGAGGGCAGTAGCCGAGCCGCCCATACCGGAGGCACCAAGGCTGAGCAGCAAGCAGTCGGCCGGCAGATGGCGCAGGACCGAAAGGTCGAGCACACCATCCGCAAGCTCAATGGACAGATCGGCGAGAAGAATTCGTACGGCAACGATCCGAATCCTCCCAAGGACTCTTAGTCGTCCTGTCCAACAAGCACGATGAGAGGCTCGCTGACCTGCGTGGAGGGGTGAAAAGGTTATCGAGCGTGATCACAATCTCCGTCTCGGACTCGCACATCAGTGCCGCACGATTACCGTTACATGGGTAGGCGATGGAAGGCGTTGCAGCGCAACGTAAACCCTGCGTAAGGGAACCTCGCCGAGGTGTCTAGGGTCTTTTAGACCCCCAGTTGGGGAAGCCGACCCGGCACTGCCTCGTGTCTAAACATTTAGGACCCGGTTTCGAGCCAGCGGTGTGCGTCGCTGTCCAATTTCCACCACGCCCAGGCCTTCATCTCCGCCACGAACAGACCGTCGTCTCCATCGACGAAACCTTTGAGCTGGTCACGCAAGTCGACTGCGGTGGCTATGACGGTCGTGCGCACCACCCACACGCTTTCAAGCACGCGCCTGCCGCCCTTGCCTTCGAGATATTTGTACAGCCGGCTGTAGTCGCGCTCGTTGCGCAGGTCGTAGGTCACCAGGAATGTCGCCATTGATCAGTCCTTTATGTGCGTGCTGCGTCTTGTGTGGGCCCGGCGAACGATGACGGTCGACTCACCATTGCTTCCTGACCCTTTGAAAACAGAAAACCGGGTTCCTGGCTGGCAGGGGACCCGGTTCTCAAAACCCGCTCATGCGTCGGGGGTTGGATGTAACTCACTATAGCCTCTCAGGCTGTGTGGACCAAGCCAACGCCCGAGCAGACCCGACAGATCGAGGCGTTCACCTCCACTGAGCGCCTGCGTCGTTATCGCGCGGTCGTCGGTGGCCACCGCGAGAAGGCCGTTGCTCTCTACCTCGATGACGCAGCGCTGGCGTCACACCTGCACGCGCACCTACGGCTCGTCGAAGTAATCCTGCGTGAACAGTTACATCGAGCGTTGACCAGCACTTACGGTCACCGCTGGTACATCACTCACACCCACATGTTCGGAGGCAACAGCCCAGGCATGCTCACAACCGCCCGCGACTCTCTCGGCCCAGGGAAATGGCAAAACCCAGGGTTCGTGGTGGCCGAACTCATGCTCGGTTTCTGGGCCGGCCTGCTGCAAAGCCCGACGGGCGGACACCACCAACAATTGTGGTCCGACGCGTTCGAGAGCGCATTTAACGCCCGCACGGACCTACCCGCCTGGACTCAACACGATGCAATGTTGGTCTGTAAACGCCTCAATTGGGCGCGCAACCGGGTCAACCACTGCGAATCGGTGATCTTCGGCTTCCCCCAAAAAGGAATGGTTCAGCGCAAACAGCTGCGCCTACCGCCGTCGATGATCGCCGAGGACTGCCGGCGCGTGATCGACCGTTTCGATTCGCACTTATCCGACTGGATGAGTGCCGCACCCGCAGTCGGCGACCTACTTGCCCAGTCCAATATTCAGCAGGCCTGGGCGCACATGAGCGCGGCCACAGGAATCATCACACCAGCTAATGCCCCGGCTCACCTGTGGCAAGTGCCGTGACGTCCGAATCAGCGTAGAGCCCTCCGCACGGTCTCAAATCTAAAGAAACGAGACACCTCTCCGGAGCCCACTCCCCCGCCGCGTAAGGCCAGGTCGCGGTGTCTCATTTCTCGTCTCACACCGCGTGTCTCGAATCTTCCTTGTCGGTGGCGGGTGAGACAGTCGTCGGGTGGCAACGATCTTGGGTTATGCCCGCGTCAGCACCATCGGCCAGGACCTCGATGCGCAACTGACCGTTTTGGCGGCGGCCGGCGTCACCGACGAACGGATTTATATCGACAAGCTCTCCGGTGCGGCGAACACCGTTCGCCCGGGCCTCGCTGCTCTGCTTGACTACGCCCGCGATGGGGACACCGTGGTGGTGACCGCGATTGACAGGCTCGGGCGCTCGGTCGCGGAAGTGACCCGGACTATCGCCAAACTCAGCGAACGTCGAATTCAATTGCACGCCATACGCGAAGGCGTTGATACCAGCACGGCTGCCGGACGGGCCGTTGCCGCGATCATGGCCACCCTTGCCGAACTCGAGCTCGAACTCGGCAAAGAACGCCGGGCCGCTTCTCGGGCCTCCCGGCGGGCCCGTCAGCTGCCGGCGACCAAGCCGGCCAAGTTGACCGACGAACGGCAACAACAACTGCGCCGACTTGCCGCCACTGGTGAACCGGTTCCCGAACTCGCAAAAGCATTCGGAATCAGCCGCGCTACCGCCTACCGCTACTTAGCCGTCAGCTAGCGCCCTGGAGTTAGCGACCGGGCTCGCGGGCGCCCACTCCGGACACCACCGCCCCTGCTCACCGTTTGTTTCAGTGAATACTGAAATCCGCATCTCAGTAGATCAGTAGATCAGAAGGCTTTAGGGTTCAAATGGCAGAGGCCGCGCAGAAGGAGGCGCGCCGGAGAGGACTACTGACATCAGTAAATCCGTATTTCCGCATATCCTTAACTCAGTACCGATGAAAGGGGCTCACGGCTCATGCCTGCTCTGACGATCGTGGTCGCCAACCTCAAAGGCGGCTCCACCAAGACCACCACCGCCGCTTTCGTCCTCCACGCCCTGGCGGAGGCCGGCCTATCCGCGCTCGGGGTGGACGCCGATGGAGAAAACGAGTCACTCCTGGCGTGGTCGGAAGCAGGGGAGTGGTCGGTACCCGTTATCGGCATGCCAGTTGCCGATCTACACCGAAAACTGCCAGGCGTTGTCGGTGACCGATACGCCGCGGTCGTCGTCGACACGCCCCCTATGAAAGAGCGTCGCGGTGTCGTGGCCTCCGCTGTCCGTATCGCGACACACGTCCTTGTGCCCATGGCTCCGACTGGCATGGAGTACGCGCGCGTGCCAGCGATCCGTGAGCTCGTAGAGGAAGCTGGCGTTCTCGCGGCCACACCGCCTCAACTCGCCGTCGTCTTGACGCGCACCGTATCCAACGCGGCCAGCACTGATGTCTACCGGCAGATGCTCACCGATGACGGTGTTCGAGTCCTGAGGCCGACCGTCGGCCGACTGGAGCGATACGCCCAAGCGTTTGGCTTACCGATCACCAACGCCGCCAGCACCGCCTACGGCGATGTAGCAGATGAGCTGACCAGCATCGGAGTTACGTAAGTACTGACGTACTGATCTACTGACAAAGTTCTGAACTGGGAGGATGGGCTTATGGCGGCTACGGCAGCGGACAGAATCAAAGCCAATGCTGAGCGGCTCCGCAAAGCGCCGACACAGCAGATAGTCACATCAGAGCCAGAGCAGGCGCCACAAGAAACACCACCACCGCAGCCGGCGCTGCGGCCGGCGGCCCCTCCAGTTGTGCGGCAAAAGACCGTCCGCCGCACCGTCGACCTGTCACCGACCGCCCATCGCGGCCTTGACAACTGGCAACGCGACACCGCAGACCGCCTAGGTCTCGCACGCGTTACCGGGCAGGAAGTCCTCACAGCGCTTGTCGATCGACTGCTCGCAGACCCTGACTTGGCAGAACAGATCGTGCACGTCATCGCAGCTCAACGCCCCTAACGCCCGGCACTCCAATGCGGCATATGATGGATGGGTTTTGGGGCCTACATCGCTATGCGCATAGCGAATCGGGGTGTAATATCTGGGGTGTCTTGGTGAAGAGCCAAGGAAGTGAAGCCGGGAGCCAGCACGTTTTGCATGGTCGCCCGGCTTTCGCGCTTTTAAGGGTCAGTGCAGGTTGTGCACTGTGACCAAGGGGCTAATCGCTTTCTGGGCGGCCCCGCCCGCGCCGTAGGCCCACGCGACAAGATCAGCCGCCCACAGCAGTTCATGTGCGGTCGGGCGGTCGATCATGACCCGGACGCGATCGGTCGCCGCCTTGGCGGCCAGCGCACCCACCACCGCTGCTTGGTCTTGCTTGTCCTGTGAGCAAGATTCGATCAATATCCGGGTCACCCCGTTATCCGCAGCGTAGCTACCCAGCGCTGCCAGGCATTGCGTGCGGACTTCACGCTGCTTGCGCCCCGTTCCCCGCAGACTCCCGACGAAAATGTGAGCCTGCTCGATCGGCGGGGCCGCCACGAACCGCGACAGAATCTGATCACGGTGCCGACTCTCATCTTTCATATGGAGCCGGTCGCGATTCTTCGGTTTGAGCTCGCGCATCATCTTACGGGCGGATGCAATGTCTGCAACGGGGACGACCGCTGCGCACAAGAGGTAATCCGTCCGACAAGACTCATCAACAAAGAGCTCGACAGCAGGCATTCTGGCTCGTGAGCCTACGTGTAACCGACCATGGGGACTCGTCATGGCGCGAAACTTGGCGGTGACAGTCTGATTCGGGACCAGTGTGACGGTCTGATTCGGGACCCACCCGGGCTTCGGCGTGGCGTCGTGACGGCTTGATCTGGACCCACTTCCGTGGCGTCAGGAGGACCCGCATCCAGCGGTCCTCGCGGCACCGGAAGTGGGTTTCGGGATGAGGGTGCGTGTGGAACTGTTCGCTGCGATCCGTCGGGACGCCCGGGTCGAGGGCATGTCGATCCGAGCGCTCGCACGCAAGCACCAAGTCGGACGCGGCACCGTTCGCCGGGCCCTCACGTCCGCGGAACCACCGCCGCGGAAGACCCCGGTGCGTTCCTCGCCCCGGTTGGATCCGTTCAAGTCGGCCATCGACGACATGCTCCGCGCCGACCTTGAGGCGCCGCGGAAGCAACGGCACACCGCCCGCCGGATCCACGTCCGCCTCATCGAGGAACACGACGCCATTGAGGTGTCGTACTCGACGGTTCGCGACTACGTCCGCATCCGCCGCACGCAGATCGGCCTCGAAGCTGGCCGCCGGGTCGAAGTCATGATCCCCCAGGAGCACGCGCCAGGCGCAGAAGCAGAAGTCGACTTCGGCGAGCTCTACGTCATCCTGGCCGGGGTGAAGACGAAGGTCTTCCTCTTCACATTCAGGTTGAGTTACTCCGGGAAGGCGGTGCACCGGATCTACGCCACCCAAGGCCAAGAGGCGTTCCTCGAGGGCCACATCGCCGCGTTCAACGAGATCGGCGGCATCCCCGCCCGGCACGTCCGGTACGACAACCTCACCGCCGCAGTCACCCGGGTCGTCAACGCGCGCGGTCGTGAGCGGGTAGAGAACGACCGCTGGGTGCTGTTCCGCTCTCACTTCGGGTTCGACGCGTTCTACTGCCAGCCGGGCATCGCCGGGGCACATGAGAAGGGCGGTGTGGAAGGCGACGTCGGCCGGTTCCGCCGCCAGCACCTCGTGCCCATGCCCGTCGTCGACTCGCTCGACGAGCTGAACGAGAAGGTCCGTGCCTTGGACGCCGCCGACGACCGCCGACGGATCTCGTCGCGGATCCGGACCGTCGGCGAGGACTTCGCGACCGAACGCGAGAACCTCGCGCCGCTCCCGGTCGAGGGGTTCGACCCCGGGCTGATGCTGAACCCGATGGTCGACCGCTCCGCGATGATCACCGTCCGCATGGCCCGGTACTCCGTCCCGGCGCGGTTCATCCACCGCCGCGTCCGCGTCTCCTTGCGCGCATCCGAGGTCGTCGTGTTCGACGGCCGACTCCAGATCGCCCGGCACGCCCGCGTCATCACAAGGGGTGGCCAGTCGGTGAACCTCGACCACTACCTCGAGGTGCTCAAGGGTAAGCCGGGCGCATTGCCAGGCTCCACCGCGTTGGCGCAGGCCCGCGAATCGGGGGCGTTCACGCCTGCGCATGAGGCGTTCTGGGCGAACGCCCGCAGGCGGCTCGGGGATGCGGTCGGCACCCGGGAACTGATCGACGTGCTCCTACTGCACCGCGCCATGGCCGCCGACGAAGTCGAAGCCGGGCTGCTCGCCGCAGTGAGCGTCGGTGCAGTCTCAGCTGATGTGGTCGCGGTCGAAGCACGCCTGCACACCACCCTCGCAGCGCCCACCGGGGCCAGTTCAGACCGTCATCCCGTTGCGCAGCCCAGCGATGGCGAACGACGAGATGGCGACGCCAAGCGCAGCCGGAAGGTCGTGTCCCTCACCGAACGCCTGCTGCTCGACCCGGCCGCGGTCATCGCCGGCCTCCCGCCCGACACCCGGCCGCTGCCGTCGATGGAGAAATACCAGCAACTGCTCGGCCGCCGCACCGGCACCGACCACCACCCCGACCCGATGAGTCCCGATGAGAGCGGAGCACCCCGATGAGCACAGTCACCAGCGTGACCACCACCTTGCGCCGCCGCCGCGGCCTGACCGAGGAAGCCGCCGTAGCGGCGGTCGACCAGGCCTGCCGGAGGCTCCGGCTCCCGACCATGCGGGCCCTGCTTGGCGACGCGGTCGCGGCGGCGAACAAGGACCAGTTGACCTACACCGGATTCCTCGCCGAGCTGCTCCTGGCCGAGTGCGACGACCGCGACCGTCGGTCCACCATCCGGCGCGTGAACGGCGCCGGGTTCCCGCGGAGCAAGTTCCTCGCGGACTTCGACTTCGACGCCAACTCGAACATCAACCCCGCCACCATCCACCAGTTGGCGACCGGCGAGTGGGTGCGGAAGGGCCAGCCGCTGTGCCTGATCGGGGATTCCGGCACCGGCAAGTCTCACCTGCTCATCGGCATGGGGACCGCAGCCGCGGAAAAGGGATTCCGGGTAAAGTACACCCTCGCCACGAGGCTGGTGAACGAGCTTGTAGAAGCAGCCGATGAGAAGCAGTTGGCCCGCACGATCGCTCGTTACGGCCGCGTCGACCTGCTCTGCATTGACGAGCTCGGCTACATGGAACTGGACCGCCGCGGCGCCGAACTCCTCTTCCAGGTCCTCACCGAGCGAGAGGAGAAGAACAGCGTGGCAATCGCGTCCAACGAGGGCTTCGCCGGCTGGACCAAGACCTTCACGGACCCGCGCCTGTGCGCGGCCATCGTCGACCGCCTCACCTTCGGCGGCAACATCATCGAAACTGGTACCGACTCCTACCGGCTGGCGTCGACCCGGTCAGGGAACGCGTCGCGGTGACGCAATCAACCGAGCCTGTTTCGTGCGCACGCCGCACCCGGTGGGCTGTCACTGCGTGCTGTCCCGCGTGGTCATCGGGCGCCCCCGAAGGATCCGGCGGCGTCGCTGGAGAACCCCGAGCGCCAGCACTACCAGCGCAGACGCGGCAGCGAGCGCGCCGATGAGTGTCGCCCGTGTCTGGATCCAGCTGGAGACCACCGCGGAGACGTCAGTGAGTCCGCCACCACGGCCCGCGGCGACCGGGGCGTCGCTGGTGGCCGCCGGGTACCAGTACCAGGCCAGATAGGCGCCGGTGAGCAGCAGGACGACAGCGGTGACCCGTGGGCCATGGCGGGCCAATCGCGCGACGTGGCGGGTGAGTCCGCTGCCTGCCGCGGCGGTGGCCAGGGCGAGCAGCAGCAGGACGGTCGCCGAGCCAGCAGCGTAGACACCGAAGACGAGCAGGAGCCCGGCATAGCTGTAGGTGGCCTGCGCCTGCGCGATGACCGCGAGGATCACCCCGAACGTGCACGACAGCGAAGCCAGCGCGTAGCCGACCCCAAACGCAGCCATCCGGGCAGTGGGTGGGAGTCCCGCGGCTGCCCGGCCGGGGATCCGAGGCACCCGCACCGAGACCGAGCGTCCGGCTAGCATCCACAGGCCGAGAACCACCAGCAGGATGCCGACGGCCAGGCCAAGCGACGGCGCGGCGCGAATCAGCCCTCGGGCGCCGGCGCTGACTACCAGGCCAGCTGCCGCGAGGGTGCCGGCGAACCCCACCGCCAACACGAGACCGGCCCGCAGCGCCCGCAGCAGCCGCACCGGGACCGTTGAGGCATCGGTGTCGCCGAGGGTGTGGGTGATCCAGGCCGGGAGTAGCGCGAACCCGCACGGGTTCACGGGCGCGACCATGCCGGCCGCGAAGGCGAGGGTGAGCAGTCCGCCCATGGGTCAGGCTCCGGCCTTTGCCAGTTCGGCGGTGATCGTCGCGGCGTCGGGGTCGGTGGCGCGGAAGGTCACCGTGCCGTCGGCGTCGACGACGATCAGGGTGGACAGAGCGGCCACCTCGAATCGCCGGGAGAGTGCCGCGCCATCGTCGATTGCGGCCGGTACGTGTTCGGCGTCGACGGACTCCATGAAGTCGCCGATCAGGGCCTTGGATTCGCCGGGGTCCATGTCGACGGCGAGGAAGCTTGCCACGGTGCCGGCGTTCTCGGCGGTGGTGGCGGCCTCGCCGAGGGACCGGACGCCGTTGACGCATTCGCCGCACCCGACGGAGAAGAAGAACACCGCGGTGGGCTTCCCGTTGGCGGGCAGGCTGATCTGCTGGCCATCGACGCTGGTCACGGTGGCGGGTGAACCGGAACCGGCGGTCGCGGGGTCGGCACTGTTGCCGCAGGCGGTCAGGGTCAGCGATCCGGCGGCGAGTACGGCGGCGATCGAGAGCGCGGCGTGGTGGCGGCGGGTGATTCTCATCGGTTCTGCTCGTCCTTCGGGTCGACGTTTTCGTTGGTGGGCATGGGCGGGCAGCAGCCGTGGCCGGCGGTGCCGCCGCCGCGGCGGGAGATGGCAATCAGCGCGAGGATCGCCAGGGCGATCCCGGCGCCGATGACCCACGGGTTGCGGAGGAACGCGCCGATACCGGCGATCGCGCCACCGGCGATGAGGATGGGGAGCAAGGCGCAACAGGCGACCATGAGCAGCGCGGCGCCGGCTCCGAGGAGCAGGCCGCTGCCTCCCGGGCGATCGTCGTGGTTGGACATCATCGGTGTTCTCATTCCCTTCAGTGGGTATGGGTCAGCAGCAGCTGTGGCTGTCGTCGGCCGCGGCGGGCGCCTGGAGGCGGTTGAGCAGGCCGGTGGCGAGGGCGGCCCCGATCCGGCACGCCTCGGCCACCGGGACCACCTCCGCGCCGGGGTGCTCGGCCAGCCAGCCCGCGGCGTCCTCGGGGGAGGTGAAGTAGTGCACCTGGTTGCAGAAGGAGGAACGGATCGAGGTGATCTGCTCCGGGTTCACCAGCGACACCACCGCGGTGGGCGGATCGACGCTGGTTGCACCTTCTGTGGGGTCGACGTTGACCCGAACCGGCTCGCCGCTGACCGGGGAGGCCGACTCCACCTTTGCCGGGCGGTCCAGCAGGGCGGGGAAGATCAGCGTGTCCAGCGCACACCAGGTGTAGAGCTCCTCACCGGCCACGGTGAACCGGTGCGGGGTGGGGCGCAGGGTGAGGCCCTGGCCGATGATCCGGCCCTGATCGTCGTACTCGGTGTCCGGCACCGCCGCGAGACCGCGCCGTACGTCATCGAGGGTGCGGCTCGCAGCCGCGGCGAGTTGCTCGACGGTGACGGGGTCGCCGTCGACGAGCGGCCGCAGCAGCGGGATCAGCAGGCCGGCGTCAAGGCCGGTCTCCTCGGGTCGGGTGAGTCGTTGGGGCAGTTGGGTGCTGAGGTCCGACATCGCGGATGCCTCCTTCGTTGAGTGGGGTGGGTGCGGGTCAGGCGCAGCAGGAGAGCTTGGAGACGTCGGTGGTGAAGGCCTTCGCGACGATCCGGATGCCCTCGGTCATGGTCAGGTAAGGCGCCCAGGCGTCGGCGACCTCGGCGATGGTCTTGCCGATGATGTGGACGCCCGCGGCGGCCAGTTCGCCGGCGTCCTTGGCGACCGCGGTCAGGCCGAGGATCTCGCCGGTGTCGGCGTTGGCGACCATCTTGATGAAGCCGCGGGTGTCCCGGTTGACCAGCGTTCGCGGCACGTATTCCAGCGGGAGCACCCGGCAGTCGCAGCGGATCCCGGCCGCGAGGACTTGGGCCTCAGTCATCCCGACTGCGCCGATCGCGGGACTGGTGAACGTGACCCGGGGCAGCCGCATGTAGTCCACCGACCGCTCGGCGTCGGTGAAGGCGTTCTCGGCGACCACGGTGCCGTGGTGGGCGGCGACATAGACGAACTCGGGGTGCCCGGTCACGTCACCGGCCGCCCAGATCCGCGGGTTGGAGGACTGCAGCTGGTCGGTGACCACGATCTCGCCGACCTCGCCAGTCTTCACCTCGACCGCGTCGAGGTTGAGCCCGTCGGTCACCGGTCGGCGGCCGAGAGCGACCAGAACCTCGTCGGCGCGGAACTCCTGCGCGCCACCGGAGACGTCCGCGGTCACCACCACCTGGCCGGTGGCGGCGTCGCGGGTCACGCGGGTCGGGACCGCTCGGCGGACCACCCGGATGCCCTCATCGGCGAAGACCTCCTGCAGCGCCTTGGAGACCTCCGACTCCTCCTTCGACGCGAGCCGGGACCGAACCAGCAGGGTCACCGTCGACCCGAGCCGGGCGAACAGCTGCGCCTGCTCCAGGGCCACGTAGCCACCACCGAGCACCAGCAGCGAGTCGGGGACCTCGGTCAACTCCATCGCCGTAGTCGAGGTCAGGTACCCGGCCTCCTCCAACCCTTGGATCGGCGGGGCCCAGGGACGGGACCCGGTGGCCACCAGGTACTGCGCTGCCTCGATGGTCTCGACGCTGCCATCCGCCGCGGCGACCTCGAGCAGGGGCGAATCCGGAGTGCCGGCGAACGCGGCGTTGCCGCGGCGGACCTGCCAACCGTAGGAGTCGGCGACGTCGACGTACTTCTCACCCCGCAGGGCCTCGACGAGATCCTGCTTTCCGCCGATCAGGGCCGGCATGTCCACCGCGCCCGCGACGCTGGCGATGCCCGGGAACCGGGTCGGCGCGTCCGCGGCCACGTGCCGGGCCTCCGCGGCTGCGATCAGTGCCTTCGACGGCACGCAGCCGGTGTTCACACACGTGCCGCCGAACGTGCCACGCTCGACCATCACCACCGACTTGCCCAGAGAGGTCGCACGAATGGCCGCCGCGAACGCACCGCCGCCGGATCCGATGATCGCGAGGTCGTACCTGGTCTGCATCCCGATTCCTCCCAGAACTGTTGGGAAACGCTCCTGATGCAGCGATACTGGACCTTCCAGTAAAGGGGAAGGTCAAGCGAGACCTGCGACACGATGGAGGCCGGGATGCGGATCGGAGAACTCGCCGAGGCGGCAGGCACGACCACCAAGACTCTGCGGTTCTACGAAGAGCAAGGGCTGCTGCCCCCGGCCGAACGCACACCGGCCGGCTACCGCGACTACACCCCCGACGCGGTCAGCCGGATCGACTTCGTCCACCGCGGCCAAGCGGCCGGGCTCACCCTCGCCCAGATCAAGCAGATCCTCGACATCCGCGACCACGGCCAAGCTCCCTGCGGCCACGTACGTGACCTGCTGGACGCGCGCCTTGCCGACATCGACGCGCAGATCGCCGACCTCACAACACTTCGCGACAACGTGGCTGCGCTCCGCGACGATGCAGCCCTCCCAGAGCCCGAAACCTGTAGCCCCGATCAGGTCTGCAGATACCTATAGCCCTCGCCACTCGGCAGTGACCACCGAGACCAAGGGCGTGATTAGCCGGTGCCAGGTGGGTCCCAGTCAGGCCGTCATCGTGGTCCCAGATCGGGTTGACACAGCCAGAAACTAAACAACGGCCGTGCAAGCACGTACGCCATAAGCCCTTCCTGCGCGTTGGACTCCAACTTCATGAGGCACGGCAAGCTCAGCAAAACCGCGTGTCGGTACCAGGTACGAGGCAATTTCCGCGTAAGGATCAGGACATGGCCCAACCGCACAAAGGTCCGCGTGAGCAGATCAAGGTTCGCGCGGATGCATCTGTCTACGTACGGCTCCGTGAGATGGCCGCCGAACGCGGAACCAGCGTCAGCCAACTCTCGGCCGACCTGCTCGCAATTGCGGTTGGTCGACCCGAGGCTGTCCGAGAACTCGACAAGGAGGTTCTGCCGCTGGCGATGTGACCACCCTGCCAGGCCTCATGACATCTGAATAGCTGGTGTGTGGATCAATCTCGCTGATATGACGAAGGCCCCGCGTTAGCGAGGCCCTGTCGGGGGTTTGAACCGAGTTGGCGCTCGGTTCGGGGTCCGCACCCGATATCCCCGAAGGGACGATGACTTTGCCGGTCACGTCTCACGGTAGCGCACGCCTCGAAGCTGCACCAGATTCGCCGCGCGATCGGTGCGCAAACCGTGACCTCATCAACGCCCGCACACGTCGCGCGGGCAGTACCTGGCCGACACCGCTCGACGCGGTCGTAACTCCTGCTGCGCCCATTCCGCATGTGGTGCGTGCGCTGGCGCGTGAGCGCCGCCGTGATTGGGTGCAGCGCGCCGGCTCTTGCGCGCCGTCTGCGCCG
>NZ_JBTHXC010000003.1:0-16133 GCF_054355555.1 Mycobacterium sp. Panama NTM2
CTCGTGGACTCGTCTCACGGTAGCGCATGTGCTGCGTCTCGACCAGATTCGCCGCGCATCTGGCGTACAAACCGTGACCAACACACCGCCGGCGAACGTTGCCGCCGGCCCATTACCCCCACACCGTCGACGACGTATCGCGGGTGTACCCCGACCGTGCGCCGCCGCGGTGTTATCCGCACCACCGGCACCGCCGAGGTGTTGGCGATCCGCCGCGGTCGCCGGCTCTCGGGCCGGGACATGCCGGCACCGAGTGTGTTCGTCGGCCTGGAGCTCGATGCTGACGCCTATGCCGGTGTGCCGTGCTGGAGCGGAGGCCCCTCCTACTGGGCGCACACCACCGTCGCGGTGGCCTACGAGCTGCGCTACGCCACCGAGGTGCAGCCCTCGATGTGCAACGGCGGGATCGGGAAAAAGACGCTCATCGTGATCGCTGCGGCCATGGCGCGCTACGCCGACTGGAGCACCGGCCGCAACTGCCGACCCACCAATGACCAATTGGCTGCCGCCACCGGATTCTGTGAGCGCACCATCCAGCGGGCCCACGAGTGCCTTCGCCTGCTCGGCGTGGCCACCGAGGTTCTGCGCGGCCGCCAACGCACATACACCGAGCGCATGGCGTCCTGGCGGATGGGCGACCGGCACCGTGGCTGGGCTTCGGTGTGGGCGCTGCACGACAACCCCCAGATCAACCGAGTAATCCACAGCTTGTCACCCCATCTGGAACGGTCCCCAGTAACCACCACCTCCCCCTGTTTTAGAGATCCGGTTACTACCCGCACGGGCGCACGCGCCCGGCACCACGGCGCTGCGCGCCGCCGAGCACCCGACGAGCAGGGGCGCCGGCTGGCCTCCAGATGGCGCGCTGACCCGGATACTCCGCCGTGGGCACGGATGTACACCACCGGCAGCTGGGCAGGGATGCTGGCCGCGCCGGCGGCCGCCGGCTGGACACCGGCTGACCTGACCGCGTTGGTGGCCGACTGGCTCGGCACCGGACATTGGATTCCCGACGCGCCGGCCCGGCCGATCGCCCTGCTGGGAACGCTGCTGGCCTGGCACACCAGCCACAACAGCCTGAGCGACCGACCCGCCGCGCTCGACGAAGCCCGGGAAGCTCAGGCGCGTGCCGCCGAACAAGCGCGCGCCGCGGCCGCCAAACAGGCCCGCCGTGAACACGCTGAAGGTCGAGAACGCGGGAAAGCCGCCGCCACCGGGCCGGGCCGCGCCGCGGCGTTTGAGGCGCTGGCGGTTGCGCGGCAACGCGCCGTACACCGGCGCACCACCGTGGCCACCGCCGAACAAGCCGCCCGAGACGAGCTCATCACCCCCGCACACCGCGCTCGCCGCGCTGCGCTAACGACTTCTACCGAAGCGAGCCGTGCGGTCGTCTCACGCTCGCCGCTACCCGATCCAGCTGTTTGCTCCCCGAACATTGATTAGGAATCTGGCTCGGGGCCTTCGCTACTGAGTCGGCACGTCGAGCCATGCGATATCGCGCCCCATCGCCGGGGGTAAATCGCCGTCCACAAGCCAAGCGAGGACCCGTTCTGACACGCCGCTGTCGCGGCGCACCAACAGCTCTAGCAGCCGCCTCTCCACGCTCACCCCCACATCATCCCACCCACACCAGCCCTCTCAACTCCATCTCCACTGCCACCTCTCCGCAACTCCCTCGCCGCCCATCACCAGCCTCCACAGCAGCCAACGCCTCACCCGGCCACTCCCTCCCCCTTCCACACAATTACAGCACGGCACATTGGCACAAGTTGTGCAATACTCGGCTTCGGGCGCTGGCGCGCCCGAACCCCGGCCGCCTGGCGGCGGCCTGTCCCGGCTTGGTGAGGTGGTCTGGTGGCGGTGCGACCGTGCTGACGATCTCGCGGTTGTCGCGCTGGAGCATCGGCTACTACAACGACACCGCCAATCAGGCCCGGCAAGCCTCGATGGACCGTCAGGCCGCCGGCGGCGGCCTGGGCGAGTACTACTCTGAAGGCGACACCCGGGTCCCGACCTGGGTCGTGGTCGGCGACAAGGCCACCGTCGGTGAGGCCACCGGGCTCGACGGCGCCGCGCTCGACGGCGGGTTTGCTGACACCGAGGTTGCGGCACGCTGGCTCGATGATGGGGTGACACCCAGCGGGGAGGCGGGGCGGGCGTTCGGGACCAACGGTGTGCACGGTTTCGACCTGATGTTCGCCGCGCCCAAGAGTGTGTCGCTGCTGCGGTCGCTGACCGACGACGTGTCCGAGAAGGTCATGCAGAACGCCCACGTCAAAGCCGTCGAAGCCGCGATGACTTACCTGCACGAACATGCCGGGTACACGCGGGTGCACAACCCGCTGACCAGCAACAAAGACCTCCAACGGCTGCCCGGGCTGGTGGCGATCGCCTACCAGCATGAGACGAGCCGGTGCGGGGACCCGCACCTGCACACCCACGTCATCGTGCCGAATCGCCAGGTCAGAGCTGATGGGCGGCTGGTGTCGATCGACTCCAAGTCGCTGTACCACGAAGCCAAAGCCGCCGGGATCATCTACCAAGCCACGCTGCGCCACGAGTTGCACGCCGAGCGGGGCTTCGAATGGCAGCCCGTCGACGAGCATTCCGGCATGGCCGAGATCGCCGGCGTCACCGCGGCGAGCATCAAGGCGTGGTCGCAGCGTTCGACGCGGCTGCGGGAATGGGCCAAAGACAACCTGGTCGTCGTCGACGGTGAGCCGACCGCCGCGCAGTTGGCGACCGCGCAGAAAGCCACCCGGCCCACCAAACCCGAGCAGCTCGCCTGGGACGAACTCAAAGCGATGTGGCGCGCCGACGCGCGCGGTCTGGACTTGGACCGCGATGCGCACTTCGCCGCCCGCGCTGAGCGGCGCGCACAAGCGCACATCCCCGGACGGGCGCGCATCTCTGCCGCGCTAGCGCACATCGACAAGGCCGCGTTCACCCGCGCCGATGTCGTCGAGCTGGTCGGCGCAGTCATGCCGTATGACGAAGATCCTGGTGAGGGCCGGGATGTGCGGGCGCGCATCGAGGACCTCGCCGCGCGCATCGGTCTGCGGGTGAGCGCACCGCGCGCCGCGCATGAGCGCGAAGGACACGAGAAGTACACGCTGACCGCGATCCTCAACGAGGAGATGCGCGTCCTCGAGGCCGCCGGTGCCACCGATGCGCGTGCGCGCCTGGGTGTGCGCTCGAGCGAGCTGGCCGCGCTGTCACCGGATCAGGCGCGCGCGGTGACCGCGATCGGCATGTCGCAGTGGTTGGTCAATCCGCTGTCCGCACCCGCCGGTGCCGGAAAAACCCACTCCCTGCAAGCCCTGCGCGCCGCCGCCCACCGAGTCCACAAAGAGGTGCTGGTGCTCGCTCCCACCGGGACGGCGGTCGATCAAGCACTCGCTGACGGCGCCGGCGACCACGGCATGACCCTCGACAAAGCGCTGCACCAGCTCGACACCGGCACCCTGGCCCTCGATCAGCGCACCGTGGTGGTCGTCGATGAGGCGTCCATGGTGGCCACCCCCAAGCTGCGCCAACTGTTGGAGACCACTACCGCCGCCCAGGCGAAAACCGTGCTCGTTGGTGACCCCTACCAGCTGGCACCGGTGAAAGCCCGCGGCGGCATGTTCGACCAACTGTGCATCGAGCTGCCTTGGACTCAGCGCCTCTCGCAGGTGTGGCGCATGCACGACCCGGCCGAACGTGACGCCTCCCTAGCGATCCGCAACGGGCGCGGTAACCGGCTCCGCAGAGCGGTCGGCTGGTACCGCAGCCACGACCGTCTGCACACCGGCGATCAGGTCAGCATGGCCGCCGACGCCTTGACGGCCTACCTCGATGACCGCGCCGCCGGGAAAAACACCCTGCTCGTCTGCGATACCTGGGACATCGCTGATGCCCTCAACCAGCGCCTCCACGACACCCTCACCACCGAGGGACCCACCGCGCAGGTGGCCCGCGACCAAACGGTGCGGGTCGGCGACATCATCGTCAGCCGCGACAACGACCCCACCATCACCGTCCACCCCGGCCCCCACCACCGTGAGGGCCAGACGGTCGATCAGGTGCGCAACGGCAACCGGTGGCGCGTGGCCGGCATCGACGAAAAGACCAACCGCGTCGCCGCCGAACGGCTCACCGACAAAGCCCGAGTCCTATTCGAGGGCGACTACCTACGCCAGCATGTCCACCTTGGATATGCCGTCACCGTCCACGCTGCCCAAGGTGTCACCGTCGACACCGCCCACACCGTGCTCGGTGAAAACGCCTCCCGCACCCAGGCCTACGTCGGGCTCAGCCGCGGCCGCCAGACCAACCACGCCTACCTCTACACCCGATTCAGCGGCGAAGCCGACCACGAACACAGCGCCCCCCATACCGGCATGCACGTGGCCCGCCGCGGCACCAAACACACTGCCGCGCACGCCCTTCAGATGATCCTGGCCAACGACGACCGCCCCCGCACCATGCACGTCGAAGCCGAACACACCGCCCGCGAACACCTCCCCGACATCATCGGCCAGGTCCTCGACCGCCACGCGCAACGCCGCGGGACTTGGCGGGCCGCCTGGCACGAGCACACCCGTACCCAGCGGAGTCGCGAACAGGCCTACGAGCGTTTGCGCGCCGGACTGGAACACGGCGCCGAACAGTCACGCGGCCGCGGTCGTGGCCGTGACGTCGACGGCCTCGAACTTTGATTTCAGCCTTATGCTCAGACGCCTACGCGGTGAGCCAGAGCAGTCCGTGCTTCGCTCACAATTAGAGCCGTCTGCCATGTTTGCAGCGGCCCGTCTTGGGTCCACCCCGCGACGCTGCGCAAGGCAGGCCAGGTGATCGCCTTGACCATGGCGTAGCCGGGCCGCCCGGCGGCTTCGAGTTCGTCCAGTGCGGCACGCACGGACGCCGCCCACCGCGGCGCCAGCCACCCCGGAAGTCCCGCTACAGCGCCGCCGCGCGCATGTTCGGTGGCCGCAGTGAACTGAACTGAGGTGGTGACGTCAGCCATGATTTCGGCGGCTATCCGAGCTGTTGCTATGCCTTTCGCTGTGGCCCCGGCGACCCGTTCCAGCACCCCGTAGCTGTCTGGGCCTTCCCACACCAGCGCGGCTGTGGCGGCAGCGATTGTCGCCTCAGCGGCTACCTCTAACGGATTCCACTGGTTGACTGACACGTCTGCATTCATCGAACACCGCCATCCTCGTGGCCAACCCAGAGTTGGCGTTCTGCGGCGATGTGGTGGGCCAGATAGACCACCTCGCGGTGATCGGGGGCGCCGTGGCGCCATAACAGCAGCAGCTCGGCGAGCCGGGCCAGATTGTGCTGCACTCGCGCGTACGACGACGCCTCCGTGTCGGCGCCGATCCGGCCGGGTCGCTGACCCGAGCTGTCGGTGATCGCCATCGGTAGCACGGCACTAGCGAGTTCGTCCCACTGCGATTCGGTGATGGCGGTGCCGCGGTCGAGGTGGGTGGCGATTTCGCGCAGCAGCGGGGGAATCGGCAGTGTCAGGAGTTCACCGGCCTGGGTGAATGTGACGTGCGCAGTTTGTCTGGTGATGGCCAGTGATTCGCGCACGTCGACCGGGGTTGCGGTGTTCAGCTGCGCGTAGGCGGCCGGATTGAGAGCCTGTAAGCGGTGTAACCGGGTCTCATCCAACGGCGGCTGCGCCACGCCCCCGCCCAGGGGGCTATCGGTGGGCACGGGGCAGTCGGCATAGTGCGGCACCCCAGCGGCCCGGGCTGGCTGTGCTGAGCCGCCGAAACCCGTCGATACCGCCACCGCCCACAGCTCAATATTCGGGTCCAGCGCGGTCACCGACTGGGCGTAGGCCACCATGGTCTGCGCCGGGTTGATCCAACCGAACCAGCGACGCCGAAAAGCGTTGTCCAAACCCGAATCTGAGAACAGCGACTCCACCCCTTTGGGCAGATGAACCCCCGCCGGGATGAACCCCGCGCCCTCGCCGGAGGTCACCACGGTCAGGGTTCTCGATGGGGTTTTGAACACCCCCACACACCAGTCGATGGTGCCGTACTGGCGAGAAGCCTTCATCAGCTCCTCGACCAGCGTGCACGCGTCGTCGAGCAGCGGATCGGGGGCAGCCGATTTCGCCCCCGCCATTGCACCCGCTGCCGCCGCGGCACCTCCCGACGCCACTACTCCAGGAGGCAGCGGTGTTCCCGGCCCACCCGCAGCCGACGACGCCGGAGCCGCCGGTACACCAGGCGGGGCCGACGCAGACGCCGCAGACACTTGGCGCGGCGCAATGTCGGAATTAAACGGCGGCAAAGGGCCAGCGGGCGCAGGTGCCGGTGACATCGTCGGTGTCCCCACCGGCCCAGCTGATGCCGCTAATCCGCCCGCAGCCGCTGGCGGCGCGCTCTGCGCCACCGGACCGCCGCCAGCCGGCACCGATGGTGCACCCCCAGCACTCGGAGACCCATACGCACCAGCCGTCGAACTCGCCGGTTGCGCGGGCGGTGGGGTCACAGGCGGCGGCAACACCGAGCCACCACCCGCCAGGCCCGCGTTGAATCCCCGCGAAAAATCAGAAGAAGGCGTCGGCGTCCCCGCACTCGCCGCAGACGGCAGACCAGCGCCCGACGACGTCGGCGACAACCCCGCCGCTGCAGCCGGATTCAACCCGCCAGAACCTAACCCGCCAGCACCGCTCGCCGGGGAGACAGAACCAGCCCCCGACAAACCGCCCGCCCCCGGCATCTTCAACCCGCCGCCGCTACTACCCGTAGACGACAGCCCACCACCAGCGGGTGTCATCGGCGCAGGCATTGGCGTCGGTGTTCCGGTTGCCGTGTAAGCGTTTTCGAGTGAACTGGGATCGGGGGGACTCGGTGCGCCGGTACCTTCTGTGCTCGGCGTAGTAGCTGGGTTCCCCTTACTTCCGCTCTGCTCATTTGATTCGGCGTTGCCGCCGGGGGGTGTCTCGCGGCTGACGCCGTCAGATCCAGATTCGACATCCGAGGGGTCCGGTGGTGATTGCTCTTCCGTTCCGTAGCCGAGGGATTGTGCGTCATTCGTCCCGTAGTTGGTGGGTCGAGTACCGGGCGGTGTACCTGTGGGCGTGCCGTCAGTCATAGTTTCGGCGTCGCCGGATTCGCCTTGTTGACTCAGCGCCTGCAGCGCAGGACCATCCCCGCTGCTGCCGGCTGCGCCGCTCGAATTGCCACCGATGTGTGCAGCCTGCTCGGCAATAGCCGCAGCAGTATCGGAGGCCACCCCGAGTGCTTCGCCTGCGGCGGCGTTGATGATGGCTTCGATCGCAGCATGAAGTGCCACCGCCGCGGCGCCAGCTCCCAAAAAGGAAGCTTCTGCCGCGAACTGCTGCTTGAGTCGGTCAATCTCCTCGTGAGCGTTACGGTCGATCGCGTCGAGTCGCTCGCGGCCATGCCAGATCAGCTCGGCGGTCTCTTTGACCGCTTTGGACATATCTCCGTACAGATCGGAATGATTGGTCACCGTTTGGGCCGTGCGGTAGGAGCGCTCGCACATCGCTTCGATCATTTGGCCTGAATTGGAAGAACCAAGATCATCGGCGCTACGGCGGATCCCGCCCGCCGATGTGCTGAGCTCGGCACTCTTTTCTTGGAGGCCGTTTGCGGTTTCCGACCAAGCTTCCGGTGAGGTGCGGGGCCACACCGAGCCCACGATGCGCGGCGAGTACGGCCGCGACGGCATCGATGCAGTCGTCCCTACCGCTGCCATAACTCAACCCCCTGATCAAGGCAGGTTGTAAGAGGTCCGCCGAGTGCGCCGATGCTGTCCGTCCACAACGCCCGATCAGCATCGTCTTCAGGTCCGGGCCGCAATCCATCGACAAAGAGCCGCATATCGTCGACGTAGCGCTGCAGCGTACGAGTTAGATACCGCGGCGGCTCGGCGTGCGCGTCGAGCACCTCCTGTGCACGAGAGACCCAATCCTGAGTTATCTCAACAAAATTCGGGATTCCCGCGTTGCGCTCCGGAGAGCCGGGCTCCCCTAGCTCTACAAAGTCATTCTTATTTCCCGAACTTTCCTTGATCAGCGGTGCGATCGCTTCGCACAATGCCCGATCATTCGAATCGGTGGTCGCAACACTTGTCGCTGGCGGCTCTACTTTCTGCTCGGGTTCACGGGTTAACCCAAGGACCGCGACGATGAGAGCGGCGGTAGACAGCAGTACTGCGACTACCGCCAGCCACAGCGGAAACCTTGAGCTTCTACGTGGTGGAGGAGGCACCGGCGGCACATGGAAAGGCCCGGGCTGGGGCGGTCCTGAGCTCGGGTGCATTCTCCAAGCCTAAAACCGGCCAGTGACGTCGCCGTACACAAAATGGCGGCCTCTATATCGGCAGTCCTTGCGACACTACCGATTTAGTGCATCAGGGCCGCTCACGCCGCCAAGCGGCGTCGAGAACCTCGGAGTCGTTAACGTCGTTGGCTGCGTCGGCGGCGCGCCGCAAGTCGTCGACAGTCATGGTGTGTGGACTGAGCGAAGCGGGGCAGGGCTGGTCCATCTGCTCGCGAATGGCGGCCACGCGAGCTGCACGTTGCGGGTCCGCTAGCAGTCTGGACAAGCGTGCACTGCCACGATCTTGGGTGGTCACAATCATCCTTCCTAAAAACGGACCCCTTCCCCCCGGCCGGGTGGTCCCTTCCGAACATCATCCCGAACTCTCGCCTGTCTCGTTTCTAGAGAATCTGGACTGCTCAGATCCTGTTTCGCGTACGCCACCGCATTAGCGGAACTCTAGGACCTGTGGCTCTTGGGCCGGTGTATGGCGAACGCTCACGATGGAGCTTATGGATGCACAGAAGCTACCGGGTAAACAGCGTTATGACGGCGGTTTGGACTTCGCGCAGCTTGGGCGTGGTGCCCGGCAGTTACCTGCCGCCGAGGCCCTGCAATTGCTAGCCAGCGTGAGCTACGGGCGGGTGGTGTTCACCCTCGACGCGTTACCGGCGATCCGCCCGGTCAATCATCTGGTGGATCACGGCATCATCATCATCCGTACCCGGCTGACCTCGGGAATCGCAGCGGCAGTACGGTCCACCGATCAGGTGGTTGCCTATGAAGCCGACGATCTCGACCCCCACACCGAGACCGGCTGGAGTGTGGTCGTCACGGGCCGTGCCGTCACTGTCACCGATGCCGACCAGATCGCCCGCTACGAGCAGCTGCTGCACCCCTGGGTCAACCACGCCGACACCGTTGTTGCCCTCACCCCGCAGGACATTAACGGAATCCGCATCGCCAGTTCTGTCGAGGCGTAATTCTGCAGGATGCCGAGCGGGGCCCTGCGGTCACGGACCACTTTCACCTACACGGCGATCCCACGCATCGGCAATCTCATAGCCACCCCTTACTCGCTGCCACAGCCCAGACATAACGAGTTCTAGAACGGGCAACGTGGTGTCAGAGCCGAGACGTTCGTCGGGGACGAATCCTGGCGTGTTGAAGCGAATACTCGCTGCCGCCGCATGTAAGGCCAGCATTCCTGCGACCCTCGACAGCATCACCTGCTCGCCAGGGCGTGGTCGGACCCAAATGAAGTCGCGAACCTCGTCGTGGTTGCTCACCGTCAATCCCGTCTCTTTACCATCAAACTTCAACGGTAGCTCCATGCCGGACCGGTGTGACTCGCAGCGGTGAGAGGCGGCGTTTTTCCACGTCAGGTGGCGCCGATGACCAGGGTGCAGCTGAGGCAGGAAAGTCGGCCCGCCTCAAAGCTTTACCGTGTGAGCCGTTTGCGGTAGAGCACCATGTCGTCGCCGTCTTCGTGGTAGTCCCGCACTCGGGCCTCTTCGTCGTATCCGGCGCGCAGATAGAATTGCCGCGCGGACTCATAGGCTGGCAGAGCCGAGGTCTCAACTAGCAGAAGCCGTTGTTCGCGGGCCAGCAGTTCTGATTCCGTTGCACGCAGCAGCGCCGTTCCCGCGCCACGGCGTTGGGCGTCGGGATGGACGGCGATCATGGTCAGGTACCACACGCGGTCCGCAGCAGGCGTGGGTTGCGCATAAGCCACTCCGTTGATTACGTCGCCGGTGGCACTCACCAGACATACGTGTCCCAGGTCGGGCTGAGCGAAGTAGTCGTCGAGAAGTTGGACCACCACGTCGATATCGTCAGCGCCGAACAACCCGGACGCCAGGACGACGTGCACGGCGCCGGCGCCGTCCTCGGACAGTGCGGAGCGTACGAGCGGTTCGGCGGGGGTCAGAGACGGCACAATCCTTAGTTTTGACGCCGAGACCGACCGTTACATCGAATTGATCAGCGGATGTCTCACATGTAGAGAAACGAGACAGCCTCCTGTGCACCACCGCCCCACTGGCGTAATGCCAGGTCGCGGTGTCTCATATCTTGTCTCACACAGCGTGTCTCGAATCCTCTCTGTCGGCGTTCAATGAGACAGTGCCGGTTATGACCGCAATCCTCGGCTACGCCCGCGTCAGCACCGCTGGACAGGACCTCACCGCCCAGCGCACCGCTTTGACGGCCGCAGGCGTCGACGCGCCCCGGATCTTCACAGACACCCTTTGCGGCGCCGCGGGCACTCATCGCCCCGGCCTTGCTGCCCTGCTCGACTACGCCCGCCGCGGCGATGCGGTTGTCGTTGCCGCCATTGACCGCCTCGGCCGATCGGTAGCCGAGGTGACTCGAACCATTGCCGACCTCAGCGATCGCGGCATTCTTCTGCGAGCCATCCGAGAAGGAATCGACACCGCCACCCCGACCGGCCGTGCCGTCGCCGCCATCATGGCCACCTTGGCTGAACTGGAGCTCGAACTCGGCCGCGAGCGCCGCGCCGCCTCACGTGAATCACGGCGGTCCCGCAGCCTGCCGGCGACCAAGCCATCGAAGCTCAGCGCCGATCGCCAAGAGCAGCTACGGCGGCTGGCGGCCACGGGCGAACCGGTCGCCGAGCTTGCGGCGGCGTTCGGCATAGGCCGCGCGACCGCATACCGGTATCTCGCAGCGAGCCGTGAGTAATCACGCATGAATACATACATTATTACTTACATGTAATCCTACATGTAGACATGATTGTTGCTGGGCGGTAGGCTTCTGCTATGACTATTTCCGCAGATGAACGGTGCGAAATCGTGGCGATCGCACTGCAAAAAGGCGGTGTCGGCAAGACGACCACCACCATCAACCTCGCTGCAAACCTCGCAGCGATGGGGTTGCGAGTTCTCGTCGTCGACATGGACCAGCAGGCCCACAGCACGAAGGGTCTCGGCATTGAACTCGGCGACGACGATGCCTCGATGTACGAGGTACTGCACCCGGATAGGGCCATGCGCGTCCCGCTGGCGAAGGTCATCCGGCCGAGCCAGTTCGGAATCGATGTCGCGCCTGGTCACCTCGCCCTCAAAGAGCTCGAGCGCACCGGCCTCGGATCAGGTGGCCAGCTGCGCCTAGCGCGCCAACTCGACGACACCGAGGGCTACGACTTCGTGCTGATGGACTGCCCACCGGCGCTGGGGGAGTTAACGACGGCGGCGCTAGCGGCCGCCGATTACGTCTTGGCGGTCCTCAAAGCCGGACCTGATGAAGTCGACGGCCTGGTCGAACTCGGCAACGCCGTCCTCGATATTCAGGAGACACTCAACCCGGACGTGGAAATCCGGTATGTGCTCCTGGCTGACTTCGACGGTAATCCAAAGGCCAGCAAGGACGTTCGCGCACAGCTACGCGCCGACTGGGGCGAGTGGGACGCCGGCGGCGCATACCTAGGCGAAATTCCACACACCGTGCGTGTCGTGGAAGCCAAGGGCAAACGCGTGCCCGTTCACGTGCACGCCCCGACCAGCACAGCGGCAGTGGCATACCGAGAGATCGCCGAACGCATCGCGGCCAGGAGGCAAGCAGCATGAACGCAGCAGCGAAACCCACCGGTCTCCAGGTCGGCTCCACCCGGCCCTTGTCGCGCGCCGAACGGCGGGCAGAAGCCGCCCGAGTCAAAGCCCAAGAAGCACCCGCCGCACCGGCAGCAGCACTCAGCCCGCCGCCGCAGGACAACGACGTTCCGCCAGTCCCGGCCGCGACCCCCGAGCAGGAAAACGAGCCAAACGAGGCCGTCGAGCCGCTGCCAGTACGGCTGAAAGCCCGCCAACGGAAAGCGAAAAACCCCTTCGCCACGCAGCTGCACTCAGGAACCCTGGCGCGGCTCGAATGGATCAAGGCCCGCGGATACGTCATCACCGACACAGTCGATGAGGCGATCAATGTCTACCTCGATAACGCCGGCATCCCCAGGCCAGATCACAACGACCGCATGCCCGGCTGAATCAGGTGCCGTGCCCTTCCTCGCCGCCATTGCGGTGAACGTGGTGGTGCTGGCTGTCAAGGCCAAACGCCGCTACGCGGTCGACCACGGTCGAGCCTTGACAGCCAGCACCACCACGCACAAGAGCGGCCAGTACGAGGAAGGGCATCCGCGAGAACGATCACACCTGGTCAGGCCGTGTTGAGTGGGGCGTGCACCCATGCCAGTTAGCGTCTCTGCCCATGCGAGTAGGTGTGTACATCGACGGATTCAATCTCTACTACGGCGGTCGCGGGCTGTGCGGGAAGGGCACCCCCGGGTGGCGGTGGCTCGACGTGCGTGCGCTGGCCACGCGGCTGGTGACCGCCCACTCGGTCTGGACAGGGGCCACGATTGAGCGGGTGGTCTACTGCACGGCGGTGATCTCTGGTGCCGACAACCCGGTGGGCAACCGTGAGCAGGACGCGTACCTGAGGGCGCTGCAGCGGTCCCACACCGCCGATCGCGTCGAACTGGGCAACTACGTGCACCGGGTGGCGCGGGCTCCGCTAGCCACACCGGACCGCAACGGCCGCCCGCTCCTGGCCCACCCTGGCGGGCCGCTCATGATCAAGGACGGCACCGGCCAGGACGACCCCGCCGCTGTGTTCATGGTGTCCACAGCCCGCCGCGAGGAAAAAGGCTCAGACGTCAATGTCGCCGCACATCTGCTGCTCGACATCCTGGAACAACGCATTGACGCGGCCGTGATGATCAGCAATGACAGCGATCTGAAATTTCCGGTTCAGACGGCGCGCGATCGGGTGCCAGTGGGGACAGTCAACCCGTCGCGCAGCCACACCGCGGGCAAGCTGCGCGGCTCACCGGCTGACGGGGTGGGTAATCACTGGTGGTACCAGCTCACCGCCGCCGACTTTCAGGCCTGCCAGCTCCCCGACCCCGTTGCCGGGGTGCAAAAGCCGCCGCCCTGGTGACATACCCGACAAGGGAGGGGAACGTGATGCCTCAGATCAAGATGCCCGCGAAATCTGATCCATGCCTCAGGTAAGAATGCCCGCGAAACGGCGTTGGGTCAGGAGGCCTTGATCCGGATGCCTTTGCGGGTGTCGGGTAGGGCGGTGGGGATGCTGGCGAGGTAGAGCTGTTCGGTTTTCTCCTTGGCCAGCTGGAGAAGTCGGTTCTGCAGGTCGGCGATCTGGCGTCCCATCGCGGCCGGGTTCAGGCTGTCGCGGTAGGTCAGGAGCTCCGATTCTTGGGCTGGTGAGAGGACGCCGGCCGCCAGTAGCCGGTCCAGTGGGGTCTTGGGCTGGTCGTAGAGACGGCGGCGCCGGCCGTCACCGCTGCTGGCGTAGCCGATGGGTTTGATGGTGGGGGTCAGGTAGTTGAGCCGGTCGTTGACCAGAGGCCAGAGCCGGTTGAGCACCGCACGTTCCTCGTCGGTGTCGTAGCGGTAGTAGAACCCGTACTTGCGGACGAGATGGTTGTTCTTGGACTCGATGGTGGCCTGGTCGTTCTTCTTGTACGGCCGGGAGCGGGTGAAGAAGATCTCCATCTGCCCGGCCCATTTGATGACGGCTTTGTTGAGGAACTCGGTGCCGTTGTCGAAGTCCAAACCAGTTACCTCATACGGTATTTCATGCACACCTGCTTTCAGGGCGGCCAGGATGTGGGTGTGGGCGTTGTTGCGCACGGTCCGCGTGAAAGTCCAGCCGGTGTGCACATCGGTGAGGTTGAGGGTGCGGGCGAACTCGCCCTTCAACGTCGGCCCGCAGTGCGCGACGGTGTCTCCTTCGAAAAAGCCTGGCGCAGCTTCGATTTCGTCGGTGGCCTTGCGAATCTTGACCGACGAGCGCAACAGCGGCGAGGGCTTGGTGGTGGACTTGCCCTTGATCTGGTCTTTGGCTTTCACCGGCGCCAGATAGCGGTCGATTGACGCCGCGCTCATCGCCAACAGCTCCTCGCGCACCGTCGGGCTGTAACGGTCACGGCCAAAGACCAACTCGCCGTGGCGCTCCAACCCGTCGAGCTGCAGGGCCATCGAAGCAGCCAGGTACTTGCCGCACTGCCCACCCGAGGCGGCCCAGACCTTCTGCAGCACCTTACGGGTGTCATAGCTGTACTTCGGCGAGCGCGGTTTGCGCGGCCGTTTTGCGACACTGCGGCCCGCACCCGGCGGGCGCCTGGCCGCTACCGTGAGCCGCCGGCGGGCGTTATCACGCGACCAGCCGGTCACCTCGACCACCTGATCCAGAATCCGGCCCCGGTCCTTCTTCGAAGCCCTCACATACGCCTTGGCGTACCTGGCGGTGACCTCGGCACGAGACGCCATCGACAACCCACTTCCCATGCTCCACGACGATCACCATTTCGCGGGCATTCTTACGTGAGGCACCGAGGGCGTTTCGCGGGCACTTTTCGTGAGTCAAGCCGGGGAATTGCGTGGACACAACCTGCGTTGCATAATTGCGTCATACCACCCGGCCCTACTGGGGCCGGGTTTTTTCATGTCCTTCCTTTCGTCACCTCACAGTTTGGGATGAACGTGAGGCAGCCGCTCGCTGCAGGGAGGGGGTCAGGGCAGTGCAGGGCGCTAAACTCAAACTTCCGAAGTCACGAACTAAGAAGGTGCCCGGAAAGTGGCGACAAAGGACACCAACCCCAGCTCGTCACGTTCAGGCGATGCCATCACGCCGGGTGAATGGGTCCGCTACGACCAGCTTGAGCGAAAAGAAACCCGTCTGCGCCCTGATCAGTACAACTCACTGAGCGAGCTCAGCCGTGGCCTCAACCGCCAACGTCACGGCCGCGGCGAGCGGATCACCGAAAACACCCTCATCAGAGTGGCGATCGACCTCCTACTCAAGCGAGAAGCAGAGCTGGCCGGCACCACCGAAGCCGAACTGCGCGCGTCACTCGGGCTCTAAAAGGTCCCGCCTACCGACCCTCACCCGCGCATCACTTGCCCAGCACATACAAACTCTGTAAGTTTGGGATTATCCAGGCAGGTTCGCGCCGAGAGGGGAACGCCATGCTCGACGACCTTCTCGCTGCGCGGGCAGCTATAGCGATCTGCGAGCGCCTTCTCGACAATCCGGACGACCTCGATGCCCTCGACGCCGCGCGCCAACTCATCGACGACAACATGCCCTGGGTGAAGCTGGGTCGCCAGCTAGTGGATTCAGCACCCGACTGACCGGGGGATTGCGCTTGATCTACGAAAACTCCCCGGGCGTCGGCGTGTCGCCGGTTTTCGCAACCATTCTCGATGCCAGGGTGTGCGTATGGCCCGTCCAAGCAAAGGTGACCGTGCGTATCACATGGTGAAATTCCATCCGGCCGTGTTACAGCGTCTCGTCGATAAGGCCACCGACGCTGGCGTGTCCTCGGTGTCGCAATATGGCGCCGACGTTCTTGCTGCGCATGTCGGGATGCCTGAGCATGTCCGGGAACTGAACCAAACACCGATCAGTGCTGCCCGCAAGATCGATCCTCTTCACGGCGACACCCGAGGCCGCTGCATGATCCGTCCTCACCGCGAGGTTTCTGAGCGGCTTATCCGCCAAGCGCCGGACCACAAAGTCTCGCCGTATATCGCCGACATCCTCGCTGTGCACGTTGGGCTCCCCGAATACGCCCGCCTCATTGACCATGAGGAGGTTTTGCCGCTGGCGATGTGAAACCCAAGCCCGGCAGATTTCCTTTGTCCTGACTGCGGCAGCCGGGCAAGACGTGACAAATCCATAGGTTTGCGGACCCACCGCTAATACGACGAAGGCCCCCGTAGGGGCCTTGTCTGAGGGTCCGAACCGAGTTGGCGCTCGGTTCCGGGTCCGCACCCGTTGCCCCTGAAAGGGACGTGT